>JBAPRV010000074.1:0-3209 GCA_049281295.1 Chlamydiales bacterium | reverse complement strand
TGTCAAACACCGTTTTTTTTGTTCTAACTGTGGAAGCCGTCAGCACAGCGACTTGAATGCAAGTCGAAATTTACTGAGGCTCGCTTCGACTGCCGTCGAAGGGACCGGTGAGGTAAACCCCCGGCATATTGCCGCCTAAGAGCGGACAATAAAGCTTTCGCCTTCAGGCGAGAGTTGTTTATGCTGCGATGCCAATTTTAGGTAGGAGAGGAAAATATGGCGATGAATCCATTGACGGTCATTTCAATGGATACAAGGACAACTATATAACCAAAAAGCTTTTCCGAAGCCACAATCCCGTTTTCTCCCAGAAATCGCTTTAGAGAAGGGGCGAAGAGTAGAATAGGCAAGATAAAAATCCATGCGATCAAAATAGCAAGTAAGACGATGAAATTATTGCTATCCACATCGCCTGCATAGAGAGTAATAGTAGCTAAAATACCGGGTCCAGCAACAGCCGGAACGGCTAAAGGGACTATTAAAGGGTCTTTTGCAATCCGTCCGGTCTTCGCTCTCCCCATATGTGAAAAAATCAACCGAAGGGCGATAATAAATAAAATGATACCCCCGGAAATTTGCAAAGAGGACTCTGTTACATTGAGAAGTTGGAAAAACCCGTAACCAAAAAATAGAGCTAAAACCATGACCAGCAGGGCAATTAAAAGCTCTCGAACAATAATCGCTCTCTGTCTTTTAGGATCTAGATGCTTTAAAAGGCTTACAAAAAGAGGGAGATTTCCAAACGGATCCATGATGATGAAAAATAGGAATGCCATATTAAAAATATCGCTAAAGAGATTCATCTTTGAATGACCCCTTTTATCCCCTCTA
This sequence comes from Chlamydiales bacterium, assembly GCA_049281295.1. Taxonomy (GTDB): domain Bacteria; phylum Chlamydiota; class Chlamydiia; order Chlamydiales; family JAAKFR01; genus JBAPRV01. The sequence goes on along the minus strand of JBAPRV010000074.1, from coordinate 2,378 downwards.
AAAACAACTGCACAGCTATTAAAGCCACAATCAATCCCATAAGACGTTGCGCAGCCATCAGTCCTTTCTCCTTAATCAGGCGAAAGATGGGAGTTGCAAAGAAAAAAATGATGCTGGAAAAAAGCCAGGCCAAAAATATGGCAGGAAGAAAAAACCCCTCGGTAGGGTCGTCTTTTGCAAAAATCATAATCATGGCTAAAGTGGAGGGACCGGCGATAATAGGGGTTGCAATCGGAACGATTAGCGGCTCCTTCTCTTCCCACTTCGCTTTCTCTTCTTCCGAAAAGATCAAACGGATAGCAATTAAAAAAAGGATGACTCCTCCCGATATTTGAACCGTCTCTTTTGAGATATTGAGATAGGTCAGTAAAATTTGCCCAAAGTAGTAAAAAACAAACATGATGCCCAGCGCGATAAAAAGCTCACGAATAGCGATTTGACGCTGTTTTTTTGGACTATAGGGTTTGAGCAGACTCACAAAAGTGGGAACATTTCCGAGAGCATCAATCACTAAAAAAAGAGTAAGGGCAGCTGCAAAAAAAGCACGCATAATTTCTATAAAGCAAAGATATAATTTATTTTTTAATTTCCATAGAATCAACAGAATCAAGGTTTTACAAATCAAACGCTAGATTTATAAAGTTCTAAATCTATACTGCTAACACTTGAAATAAACCCAAATTTCTATAAAATATAGCATTATGAGGGAAAATAATGAATCCATAATTCAGGGTTACAACGGAAAATTTTCTTCAATTCTATTGTTCGGTCCGCCCGCATCCGGAAAAGGAACTCTGGGGCAATTTTTATCCAGTGCCAAGACCCAATATCATCTATCTTCGGGCGAGCTTTTTCGAAATCTTCCTGCCTACTCTCCTGCAGGCCGGCTTTATTACACCTATGCAAGCCAAGGAAAACTTATGCCCGACCAAGAGACCATAGACATTTGGAAGTGCTATGTGCAGGGGTTGGTCGCGACAAACTCTTACTATCCTGAAAGCCAAGATCTTCTTTTAGATGGCATCCCTCGTACGCGCGGCCAGGCGGAAATGCTCGATAAGTGGATTCAAGTGCGGCATATTATTGTTCTGGAAGCCTCTGACACAGAAGAGCTTTTAAGGCGCATGCAGGAACGTGACCGAAGAGAGGGGAAGATGAATATCGACTCGGAGGTATTAACAACGCGCCTGGAAGTTTACAGAAGCGAGATTGACAAGCTGCTCGATTTTTATCCTAAACATCTTATATCGCGTGTGAATGCGGATCAAAAACCGTTAGAAGTGCTACGCGATGTATTGGTTCGCCTCTCCCATCTTCTATCTCGCCCAACTCCTCCTATTTAAAAAAAACATTAATTCGGCACCTTTCTAGTCACAAAGAATTCTTAAGGCAGGATCGAAGACTCGTAAAAAAACTCGTCTTTTATTTCATTTATTGCATTTATTTCGAATATTTGATACAATGAATGTATAATTAAGGAGACTTCTATGACATTAGGTTTTAGAGAGGAAGATGCGGTTATGCCTACTCCCCATGATATTGAGGCGGCTCTACATTCCAGCAAAGAGCTGGCTGCTTTGCTGCCAAAATCAGGGGAAAAGGGTGTCGAATTTGTTGTCAGAAGGGGGAAGCAAGAATATGAGCTAGTAATCCCTGCTGGGGCAATTCGTCTTCTATTAAGTATTCTTACTCAAATGTCTGAAGGAAATGCTGTTACTCTTATCCCAATCAACAAGGAGCTGACTACACAAGAAGCAGCTGATTTACTTCATGTATCACGTCCATTTTTAGTACGTTTATTGGAAAGTGGGGATATTTCCTATCATAAAGTCGGTACTCATCGTCGCGTCAAGTTAACTGAATTATTGGCTTACAAGAAAAAGATGGAAGATGAAAACCAAAAAATTCGCGAAGAGTTAACCCGAGAAGCGCAAGAATTCGATATGGGATACTAATATCCATGCCTTCACATTTTACTGTTCTCTATGATGCCAGCGTTTTTTATCCTGCTCCCATTCGTGATCTTTTAATGGAGTTGGCTGCAACTGGATTGTTTCGAGCAAAGTGGTCAGAACAAATACATGAAGAGTGGATTGGGAGTTTATTGCGTAAACGCCCTGACTTGAATCAAGATAAGCTTGAGCGAACCAAAAAACTCATAAATAAAGCGATTCCTGATTGTATGGTCGCAGGGTATAAATCTTTAATTGAAGGGCTGCAATTGCCTGATGCTGGTGATCGACATGTTCTAGCAGCCGCCATTTCTCAATAAGCATGAGCTTGTGCAAACTTGCTCGTTTTTGAAGCAATACATTAATCTGATCTGATCATTGACTTATAGTCGATTCAATTTGAAATGAGACAGATTGATCCACATC
>JBAPRV010000073.1:0-21821 GCA_049281295.1 Chlamydiales bacterium | reverse complement strand
TCCTAGTTTCCTCTAGCGGGTTTGTTCGTGTCACAGGGGGGCCGGAAGAGAGTATCATCTGCCTTCTTTAAATCCAGAAGAGGGCTCTTGCTGCATTAAAATTTATTTTGAATCCAATTTATCAAAGTGTTAGACCAAGGATGATGAGTCGTATCCCTTATAAATTCCTTTTTCTGGTGCTGATTCTGGTTCCGGGGGTTATGTTTGCCCGCCTTCCATGTTGCCGTTACCGACTGGCCGGATGGTGGGCGGAGGCGGACTATCTCCTGCTTTGGAGAAAAGGGAGATTTTATCCCCCGCTCGTCACAACGAGCCTGATTGGTACTCCAGAAGCACAGGCAGGTGTTTTAGGAGATCCTAATACCTTTATTCTTTTTGGGAACACAACTTACAGGGAGTCACCCGTGTCCGGGATTCGGGTGGATGCAGGGCTCTGGTTAACGCGATGCCTTGGCTTTGGGACGACCTACATATCCGGAGGAAATGAACAAATTAAATTTCGTGATGAATCCGGCCCGGATGGTATCCCTATTCTAGCTCGTCCTTTTGTGAATATGGGTGTGCAAGAGAGACTATTAGTTTCTTATCCTTCTCCAGGGTTACCACTGGTTGGGGATGTGAGGGTGGATACAGGAAATCGCTTTTGGGTATCTGACTGCTATGCTCGTTATCGCTTATCTCGTCGGGGGTGCACTTACTTAGATCTTTTGGGCGGTTTTATGTATAGCGAAGTAGAAGATGATCTCGATATAAGCAGTAACTCTTCAGCCATTATTCAAGAATTTAGGTCCGATCATTTCAAAGCTGAAAACAATTTTTATGGAGCCCTTATTGGGGCGCTTTTTGAATATCGAAAGCGATGTTATGCCATTCAGATTATTGGTAAAGCGGGAATTGGAAGTATGGCTGAAAAGGTGGAGATTAGTGGAATGACTGAAATAGATGGATTTGTATTTGAGCGGGGCTTGTTGGCTACCCCTGCCATTATTGGGGATCACTCTAGCCATGACTTTCAAATCGTTCCTGAGCTGTTGGCCAATTTCCGATTTAGAATCTATCCGCAACTATGGTGGACCTTGGGTTATATGTTTATCATGTGGCCTAGATTAGCCTTAGCAGGCGATCAAGTCAGTTTAAATACCTCAGAGTCGACTTTTGAGATGAGAAAAACCTATTTTTGGGCTCAAGGTTTTACGACAGGTCTCTATGTCTATTTCTAACTCCCCTTACGCAAAAAATGCCAGAATAGGCTGGCTGCAGAGGACAATCTAATCCGCATCGCTCGTCACCCAACTAACTAAGTCTCGATACTTGTATTTTGCCCCCTTCGCTCACCCCTTTCACGGCACTTTTTGCGTAAGGGGAGTTTCTAATTTGTCTTAAAATAATCTTTAAAATACAATTCTATTTCTTCCCGAAAAAACAACCTCAGGAAATGTCATGACAACAAGCGCTAGGCCCTCTATCTACTCCCCTTATAAATATCAGAAAATGGTGGAATCTAATTATCAATTCTTAAGTTTCCCAAGTGATATTATATTCACCATTGTTACATTTCTCAAAAACCAGGAGCACGTAAGGTTACAGTCAACTTGTCGTTTATTAAATAATTTTTATAAATCTTCTAAAGGGGGGCGTCACTTCACAAAGATATTAACTTTGATAAATGAGAGGCTCTTTCCTCCGATGGAAGAGGCTCTTCTTAATAAGATACCGGATTTAAAAACGTATAATATTCACAGAAGTTCTCCTATTAAAATCAGAATGAAGTCTAGGTTGCGTTTAAATGAAATTCCTATTTTGAGCGACTATTCGGACATAAAATCAACCGAAGATGGGAAATTAGTGATATGTTGTGTCGATGAAAGTCACAATGGCTCGATTAAAATTTTTGATCCGGAAAGTCGGAAAAAAGTGGATGAAGTTTCCTTAGGAAGAATCCAAGTTGAACCACCTCAGGTCAATCCAACCCCTCAAATCACTCAAAAAGATAATAACCATGAATTGGTTAAATATGTTCAATTGCAGATCACATCTGATAGAATCGTTATAGATTTTTTCAATAATCCACTAATCATTTTGAGCTTTGAAAAGGGATCGGTCACTTCTTTAAGCAGACCAGAAACAAATAGCTTATGGGGACCCGCCTATGTGACTCCTGATGGTAAAAAGGTTTTAAAATTTGCGCATGATGGTTCAAGGATAAAAATATGGGATTTAAAATCACTAAATTGGAATCGGACTCAAAACATTGTATTAAAAAGGAGTGTTTTGTTTGGGGAATATAGACCTTTGGTTCAAAAGGCTCAAGATACGTTGTTTTTTGTCTGTAAAAGAGACATTTGGATGCTAGATTGCAAAGAGTGGCATTGTAGCAACCTTTCCATGAAATATGATATAGTCTGTTTCCAACTTTCACCAGAGGGTGCTTTAGCAGTGATTGCCGATAGAAGCATAGACCAAACTACCTCTCTAAAGTTGTACTCCTTAAAAGAGAGCCATTTACTCAATCAGATCTTTTTAGAACAGTTTATTACGATTCATTTTTTAATATTCAATTCGCCCAAAGAGGTCATCGTTTCAGGGCATTCCCCATATACAGGAGGGATGACCCTTTTTTGGGATATTGAACGAAACAAATTGCAACATGTAAAGGGTGTAAAAGCAACTTCTATCCATAGGGAGGAAAGATTCGGCCGACCGCATTCCTATCACAGTTGCACCCTGTTCAGAAGTCGTGTTTTTTATAGTTATGGAGCTGAAGTAATTATCAGAGATCTGAGAACTCAGAGAGAGATAGCTAATAATAAAGAATGGCTATCTATTTCTGCCACTGAGGTATTTCATATTATCATACAAAAAAATGGCTCGGTGATCACGTTGAATAGAGACGGATTTGCTTATTTATATGATCTCGTATACCATTTTTCTCGACATTTTGAAATGCTAGTGGAAGATAGGCATGACCCCTTGAACGCGATGTATTATCAGAATAGACTTAAAGCCAGATGCCTAGAATAAAAAATCTTATCTACTATTCATGTTAAAGCAAAAAGGAAGTGTTTTAGGAGCCACCTTTCTTGTGGCCGGAACCTCGATTGGAGGGGGAATGTTGGCTTTGCCCGTAGCTACGGGTGTCGCAGGATTTTATCCTTCTCTTGTTATGATGCTCCTAGGGTGGGCTTTTATGACGACCACCGCTCTTTTCCTGACGGAAGTGAACTTGTGGATGGAAGAGGGGTCCCATGTGATCACGATGGTTTCAAGGCTTTTGGGCCCTGTTGGGAAAATCATTGCCTGGCTCCTTTATCTCTTTATTAGCTATGCCTCCCTCACCGCCTATGCTTCAGGAGGAGGGGACTTGTTCGCTATGGCTTTAAAAAGATTTTTCAACATCTCAATTCCTGAAGTCTGGGCGGTTATTATTTTTGTGTTGCTGTTTGGATCAATTATTTATCTGGGAAATGTTGTAATAGGTCGTGTCAATACTTTGCTCATGGTGGGGTTGATAGGGAGCTATCTATTCATCGTCGCCATGGGCGCTCCTTATGTACAAGGTGCTTTACTGTTGAGAAAATCTTGGGGAAACACCTTGATAGCCGTTCCGCTGCTTCTTACCATTTTCAGTTTTCAAACCATTGTACCAAGCCTTACTATCTATTTGAAGCAAGATGGCCGCCGCCTGCGTCTCTCCATTGTTCTTGGAACCACCATTGCTTTAATTGTCTATGTGGTTTGGGAATGGCTTGTTCTAGGAACCGTTCTGTTGGATGGAGACTTTGGATTGGCAGCCGCTTTGGCAATGGGAAAGCCGGCTTCAGATTTTTTAGGTGTAGCGGTTGGCAGCGTCTGGCTCTCAACTTTAGCCGATTTTTTTGCTTTTTTCGCTCTCACGACCTCTTTTTTAGGAATTGCCCTTGGGCTCTTTGACTTTTTGGCAGATGGCTTAAAAATAAAAAAAGAGCGGTGGGGCTCTTTTTCATTGGGGTTGCTCATCGCCATTCCGGTTCTCTTCTTTACACTGAGTATGGAGCGGGTATTTTTGCGCGCTTTGGATGCCTCTGGAGGAATCGGCGACTCAATCTTAAATGGTCTTTTTCCTGCCTTGATGCTTTGGATAGGAAGATACCGAAAGCAGTTTTTTTCCGAATATCGCCTCCCAGGGGGTAAGCCGCTTATCGTGCTGGTTGTGATCTATGCGCTATTTGTTTTTACTATCGAAGTACTTGGAAAATTTTCTATTATTGTTTCGCTTGGAGCAATAGGTATTTAAGGGCCTCTTGCTTCATTTTTAAATAAAGGCTGGCAAGGCCATTAGCGCGGCCTGGGGTCAGGCTTATTGGAATTTCAAGCTCATCCAAAAAACGAGGGGGATAAGTGAGAATTGTTTCGGGTTTTTCGCCGCTGTAAGCTTCAATCAAAAGAGCGGCAAGCCCTGCAGATATTAAAGCATCAGAGGTGGCTGAAAAATAAATTTTGTTTTTTGCTTCAACTGCATGAAGGTAGAGTGTGCTTTGGCATCCGGAAACCAGGTTCTCTTCCTTTTCCCATTGGGGATCAAAGGGGGGAAGTTTTTTACCCCAATTCATGATCCGTTGATACTTCATTGCAGGAGAAGTACAATCAGAAAAAGAGGTTTTAATAGCTTCGAACTTCTGTTCTAAAGATGACATCCTTTAAGGAAAATATTTTTTAATTGTCTGGTTTTTGAACTAAGCTTTGATCTAGAGAAGTGTTATTTATACGATTTGGTGCAACTAGACTCATATCGGTGCTATTGTATAAGATTTTCTTAATTTAGACAAGAGAGAGATAGGACTTGTGTTGAATTCATACTTACTGTTTAATGTCCCTCATCATTATTTATTAGACGTATAGTCATATTTTTGGGAGAGAATGTCAAAAGAAGACACCCTAAAACTTGAGGGGAAGGTAGAAGAGCTCCTCCCTAATATGCATTTTCGTGTGACATTGGAAAACGGGATGGCTGTGATCGCTCATCTCTGTGGCAAAATGCGGATGTGTAACATTAGGGTGCTTACAGGAGATAAAGTGACTGTAGAAATGTCACCTTATGATTTAACGAAAGCTAGAATTATATATCGCCATCGATAAACCAATTTTCTAAATTCTTTTTTGAAACTTTAGTAAGGGCACGGTGAGCATTCGTGATAAATAGAATAATCTCTTGTTGATTTTTTTTGATTTATCACATAAACTTTGCTGCATTTAAAGTCCATGCATAGGCCCAGATAGCTCAGTGGTAGAGCACTTGCATGGTAAGCAAGCGGTCGTAGGTTCAATTCCTATTCTGGGCACAGAAAAATAGAGTAAAATATAACCTAATAAGAGGATTTATTAAATGGCTAAGCAAGCATTTCAAAGAACGAAGCCACATGTCAACATCGGTACGATTGGCCACGTTGACCATGGGAAAACTACTCTGACCGCAGCAATTACTAAAGTTCTTGCTGAGGCTGGGGGAGCTAAATTTCGTGACTATTACTCCATTGACAACACTCCAGAGGAAAAGCAGCGAGGTATTACTATCAACTCGAGCCACGTGGAATATGAAACGAATAATCGTCACTATGCGCATGTGGACTGCCCGGGTCACGCCGACTATGTAAAAAATATGATTACAGGGGCTGCTCAAATGGACGGAGCCATCTTAGTGGTTGCCGCAACCGATGGGGCTATGCCGCAGACTAAAGAGCACATTTTGCTGGCTCGCCAGGTAGGTGTTCCTTCAATTGTTGTCTTCCTGAATAAAGTAGACATGATCAGTGAGGGAGATCAAGAATTGATTGATCTTGTTGAAATGGAGCTTTCCGAACTGCTTGAGGAGAAAGGGTACAGCAATAGTCCCATCATTAAAGGATCGGCTCTTAAAGCTCTCGAAGGGGATTCCAAATATGTTGAAGCCATTAAGGAGTTGATGCAAGCTGTTGATGACAATATCCCAACTCCAACAAGAGAGGTAGATAAACCTTTCTTGATGCCTATCGAAGACGTCTTCTCGATCTCAGGCCGGGGAACTGTGACTACCGGTCGAGTTGAAAGAGGAGCGGTAAAAAACAATGATAAGCTTCAAATAGTCGGACTGCGTGAAACTCGTGAAACAGTAGCTACAGGTCTGGAGATGTTCAATAAAATATTGGACGAAGCTCAAGCCGGTGAAAATGTGGGAGTCTTGCTTCGAGGAATTGAGAAAAAAGATGTCGAAAGAGGTATGGTTCTCTGTGCGCCCGGCTCAGTCACGCCGCACAAGAAGTTTAAAGGGGCCGTCTATATTTTGACCAAAGACGAGGGAGGCCGTCATAAGCCATTCTTTAGTGGGTATCGTCCGCAATTTTATTTTAGAACTACCGATGTCACGGGGACAATTACGCTTCCTGAAGGAACAGAAATGGTCATGCCGGGTGATAACGTAGAGCTAACGGCTGAGCTAATCGTTCCCGTCGCTATGGAAGAAGGGATGCGATTTGCAATACGGGAAGGGGGTCGGACTATTGGGGCCGGAACCATCTCGAAAATCATCGAATAAGTTTAGATAACCTGGAGGGGGTATCGGTTTATCTTGAACTTATGCAAACTTATTCATAATATGTCAGCATGAATAAGGTAATTGGCATTGCATCGTATAAGAGATGAAAGTGCCGCAAATGAATAGGCGTCCGGCTTGGGCCTTGTTTCTGATGATGGAGCAAGTCGAGAAAAGAAACCAAGCTAGGGCCAATTTTCGATGAAAAGCGGAGTTTTGTCTTTGCGAGGGTGTGTAGCTCAGCTGGTAGAGCAGCGGTCTCCAAAGCCGCCGGTCGGGGGTTCGAATCCCTCCGCACTCGGTTTACTAAGGGGAAATAGTAATAAGGGGGAGACGTGCCACGCACGAATGGTAAGGCAATAGAAAAGATGGATGTGAGAAAAGCTCAATCGAGCGCCACCTCAAAGAAAATGGACGGTCTCAAGGTCGTCGAGTTTGTTGGAGAGGTCAAGCAAGAGCTTAAAAAAGTTGAATGGACAGACAAAGAAGAACTCAAGAGTTATACAAAGATTGTTTTGTTAAGCATTTTTTTCTTTGGAATGTTTGTTTATTTCATTGATTTAATCATTCAAGGTGTTTTGGGTTCATTTAATTTAATAATAAAATTTTTTACCGGTTGATTCGATGAATAAATGGTATGTCCTGCAAGTATTTACTGCTCAAGAAAAAAAAGTTAAAAAAGCCCTCGAGGAATACAAAGAATCTGCGGGAGTGGCAGATCTTGTTGAAGAGATAGTTATCCCGACTGAAAATGTAATGGAGGTAAAAAAGGGCGAGCAGAAGGTCTCTGAAAAGAGAATATGGCCCGGCTATGTCCTCATCAAAATGAACATGACGGACGAGTCGTGGCAGTACATCAAAAACACGAATGGAGTCATTGATTTTTTAGGAGGAGAGAAGCCTCAGGCGCTGTCTGAAGAAGAAGTGAGCAGTATTTTGGAAGACATTCAGAAGAAAAAGGCCGGGGGAGTCACCCAAAAGCATAAATTTCAAGTTGGGGATCGGGTAAAAATTAATGATGGCGTTTTTGTAAACTTTATCGGGACCATTTCAGAGGTTTTCCATGACAAAGGAAGGCTTAGCGTGATGGTTTCTATTTTTGGGAGAGACACTCGTGTAGACGACCTAGAGTTTTGGCAAGTAGAAGAGGTAGGGCTAGAGGCTGAAGGTCCTTGATGTAGGTGAATTCACTTGAAAATTACAAAGAGCGCGGCATCCGCCTGTGTAAATTTCAAGTGAATCCACTAAAATATAAAAAAAAAGAGTGCCTTCTAAGTCTATTATTTGTATAATGGCACGCACTTTTCGACCCTAAAGGTAATAGAGATATGGCGAAAAAAGTTATCAAAGTCATCAAACTCCTAATTCAAGCCGGTAAAGCGAATCCAGCTCCTCCGGTTGGTCCCGCGCTAGGGGCGGCAGGACTCAATATTATGGGTTTTTGCAAGGAATTTAACGACAAAACAAAGGATAAAGGCGGAGAGTTCTTACCTGTTGAGATCACTGTCTATTCAGATAAAAGTTTTACTTTTATTACCAAGCAACCTCCCGTATCGCAGATGATAAAGAAAGAATTGGGAATAGAATCGGGTTCCAAAATGCCGAATCGGGATAAGGTAGGAAAATTGAATGACGCACAAATTGAAAAAATAGCAAACAACAAATACCCAGATATGGGAGTGCGTAATATTCATGCTGCAAAAATGATGGTGAAAGGAACGGCTCATAGTATGGGAGTCGACGTAGAAGAAATAGAAGGTTGAATTTCATGGCTATTAGCAAAAGAAAAAAGGAAATCAGTAAAAAGTTTGACCCGGAAACGAGCTACACGCTAGAAGATGCGATATCGATTTTAAAAGAGTGCCCTCCTGTAAAGTTTGATCAGACAATAGACATCTCTATTAAATTGGGAGTCGATCCAAAAAAATCAGATCAACAAGTTAGAGGAACAGTTTCTTTGCCAAACGGGACAGGAAAAGCGCGTACCGTTTTAGTCTTTGCAGCAGGGGAAAAAATGCAAGAAGCTCTTGATCGAGGAGCAGACTATGCCGGAAGCCAAGAGCTTTTTGAGAAGGTTCGAGGGGGATGGACCGACTTTGAAGTTGTTATCGCAACGCCTGACATGATGCGAGAGGTTGGAAAGCTCGGTAAAGTGTTAGGGCCTCGCGGGCTTATGCCCTCACCAAAAGGGGGAACCGTGACTGAAGATGTTGGAAATGCTGTAGAAGAATTTAAAAAAGGAAAAATCGAGTTTAAAATCGATAAACACGGTGTATGCAATAATGCAATAGGAAAGCTTAGCTTTTCAGGCGAAGCGCTCATTGAAAATATACGAGCTGTTTTGACGGCTATTCAACGTGCGAAGCCGGCTTCAGCTAAAGGACAGTATTTGGTGTCGATGGCTCTTTCATCGACCATGGGGCCTGGTTTGAAAATCGATCATCGTGAATTTCCATCAACCTGACGATTCAAGAGGAAATAATGATAGAAGAAAAACAGTTATTGCTTAATGAAATTGCTGAAAAAATTGAAGAGAGCCAGGGCTTTATTATTACAAAGTACCAAGAGTTTGATGGGACTCGAGCGCGTGAATTCAGAAATAGTATGCACGAGGCCGGAGGGGAGTTTGAGGTCGTAAGGAAACGAATTTTTATAAAAGCGGCCAAAGATAAAGGCTATGATTTTAATATAGAAGCTCTTAAAGGCCATGTCGGGATTGTTTTTGGTCGTGAAGACATGACAAGCCTTGCAAAAAAGGTGGTCAAATACGGTGAAGCGAATAACGAAGCAATAGCCTTATTAGGCGGGCAGATAGAAGGGGAATTATGTACTGCTGAAGAACTTGTCGCGATCGCTAAGCTGCCGCCAATTGCAGAGCTTCGAGCTTCACTTCTTGGTGTGTTGCAAGCTGCTATGAGTCAAACGCTTGCAGTTTTTCAATCAGTACTTACTAGTGTTATCTATTGTATAGAGGAACAAAAAAAATCAAAAGAAGAATAGCCTAACAGCTCGATGGTAATTTTATTTTTTCTTAGAATTGTTTTTTTCAAGCACTCAAGAAGAAAAAAAATTATCATCGAATATTAAGGCTCAACAAATAAACGAGAGGTAATAGTTGTGGCTACAGATAATCTAGAAGAATTAGTAAAGCAACTTAGCAACTTAAAAGTAGTTGATCTTGCTAAGCTAAAAAAAATGTTGGAAGAGGAGTGGGATGTGACCGCTGCGGCACCTGCAGCTGTAGCAGTAGCAGCTCCTGCAGCTGAGCAAGCCGCCCCTGCAGCAGAGTCGACAGACTTTCAAGTCACTTTAACAGAAGCGCCGGCTGATAAGAAAATCAGTCTTATTAAAGCGGTTCGAGAGGTTTCTGGGCTTAACTTGAGAGACGCCAAGGAAGTTGTAGAAAACCCACCTAAAGTCTTAAAAGAGAGTGCTCCTAAAGCGGAAGCTGAAGAGGTTGTTAAGAAGATTGAAGCTGCGGGTGGAAAAGCAACTCTTAAAGGACTGTAGTCCTGTTGCAAAAGCTCTATTGTATGAACCAATCCCTAAAAATTATTTTAAGTGGATTGCAAATGTATTTTGTGCAGATTTTGGAAGCAGGATTAACGTTAATAGCAGAAATTCTCCAAAAAATGCAAAAAAACGAAAACAAAAAGCAGCGAAAAAATTTTCGGACGGGTTCATATATGGTACCAGTAATGTATATTAATCTGGTAGATCTGCAAAATTGTCAGTTTAGTAAGGAAAATTAATAGTTTGTGTGTTATCGGCTGTTTCATAAATAGAAAAGTGGGTGAGCGCGAACGCTGGTGTCATTTTATGCCAGTCCCCTTAAAAAAATTTGAATGCATTGATGTTTAGAAAAGCTTTTCTTGGAAGGAAGGTACGGAAACAATGACAGCTGGTATGGAATTGTTATACGCGAACCGACTTAGATTATCTAGCTTAAAAACATCACAAAATTAAGTTGGGAGCCTATCGTATGCTTAAAAAAAGACCAGAGAGGGTCAGCTTCATTAAGAAAGAGGAGATCATTGATCTTCCAAATCTTATAGAAGTGCAAATCAAGTCATATAGCCAATTTCTTCAAGCCGATAAATTTCCGGAAGAGCGGGAAAATATAGGATTACAGGAAGTATTCAGCGAGATTTTTCCTATTAAATCCTATGATGAGAAGACGGTACTTGAATACCTTTCCTACAACCTCGGGGTTCCCAAATATTCACCGGAAGAGTGCATTCGACGAGGGATTACTTATAACGTCACTTTAAAGGTGCGTTTTCGCCTGATCGACGAAACCGGCATCAAAGAAGAAGAGGTGTATATGGGAACCATTCCCATAATGACCGAAAAGGGGACGTTTATCATTAATGGAGCCGAAAGGGTAGTCGTCTCGCAGCTCCACCGATCTCCCGGTATTAATTTTGAGCAAGAACGGCATCCTAAAGGGACGATGCTTTATTCATTCCGGATCATTCCCTATCGAGGAAGTTGGCTGGAAGCCTCTTTTGACATCAATGATCTTATATATATCTATGTCGATCGCAAAAAACGGCGTCGAAAGAACTTGGCAACGACCTTTATTCGAGCACTAGGTTACTCGACGGATGCGGACATAATCGAGGAATTTTTTAAAGTTGACGAGGTAGAAGCGAAAAACGAGCAAGACTTTGGTGAGCTCGTGGGGAAAATTTTGGCGGAAGATATTGTCGATGTCAACAGCGGGCTTGTATATGGAAAAGCGGGAGAAAAGCTCAGCACTGCAATGCTAAAAAGAATGATTGATGCCGGCATCCATAAGCTAAAAATTGCGCAAGAAGCTGATGAGACTCACCCTATCATCAAAATGCTGGCCAAAGATCCGAGTGATTCTTATGAAACGGCTTTGAAAGATTTCTATCGCAAGATTCGACCCGGTGAGCCGGCTACTCTCTCAAATGCTCGTTCTTTAGTGATGCGTCTTTTCTTTGATCCGAAACGATACAACCTAGGCAGAGTAGGACGCTACAAACTAAACCGAAAGCTCGGTTTTGAAATAACCGATGAAGCTCTTTCGACAGTTACCTTGAAGAAGGAAGATGTAATAGGGGCTTTGAAATATTTGATCAGCCTCAAGAGAGGGTCGGGAGACGCCTCCATCGACGATATAGACCACCTTGCAAATAGACGTGTGCGATCAGTCGGCGAGCTTATTCAAAACCAATGCAGAGTTGGATTAGCACGCATGGAGAAAATGATCAAAGAACGGATGAACCTTTTTGATTTTTCTTCAGATACCTTAACACCCGGAAAAATTGTCTCAGCAAAAGGGTTGGCGGGAATTTTAAAAGATTTCTTTGGTCGATCGCAGCTCTCTCAGTTTATGGATCAAAACAATCCTATTGCCGAATTGACTCACAAGCGGCGTCTTTCAGCTTTAGGACCGGGTGGGTTGAACCGTGAGCGAGCTGGTTTTGAGGTGCGTGATGTCCACTCGAGTCATTATGGAAGAATTTGTCCGATTGAAACGCCGGAAGGACCAAACATCGGTTTGATCACCTCTCTCTCAACTTTTGCAAAAATTAACGAATTCGGCTTTATTGAAACGCCATGCCAGATTGTGCGTGACGGTGTGGTTACAGATGAAATTGAATACATGACAGCGGATACCGAAGAACACTGTATTATTGCTCAAGCTTCTGCCCCTCTTGACGAACACAATATGTTTAAAGAACCTATCTGTTGGGCTCGTTATCGGGGTGAATATCTTGAAATTGAGACCGATAGAGTCACTCATATCGACGTTTCCCCAAAACAGTTGGTCTCTCTTGTCACAGGACTTATTCCTTTTCTTGAGCATGACGATGCGAACCGTGCCCTGATGGGATCGAATATGCAAAGGCAAGCTGTGCCTCTTCTTAAAACAGAAGCGCCGATCGTGGGGACCGGACTGGAAGCTAGAGCGGCTCGAGATTCAGGAGCAGTTGTGATTGCTGAAGAAGATGGAAAGGTAGAGTATGTCGACGGATTAAACATCGTTGTATCTTCCAAACGAAACCCGATGGAGAAGAAAAACTATGAACTGAAAAAGTTCATGCGGTCTAATGCCGGAACAAGCATTAACCAGATGCCCCTTTGTGAAACAGGAGATGAGATTATAGCAGGGGATGTCATTGCC
Organism: Chlamydiales bacterium; assembly: GCA_049281295.1. Taxonomy (GTDB): domain Bacteria; phylum Chlamydiota; class Chlamydiia; order Chlamydiales; family JAAKFR01; genus JBAPRV01. The sequence goes on along the minus strand of JBAPRV010000073.1, from coordinate 9,120 downwards.
GACGGCCCGGCAACTGATAAAGGGGAAATCGCGCTTGGAAAGAATGTGCTTGTCGCGTTTATGCCCTGGTGCGGCTACAACTTTGAAGATGCCATTATCATCTCGGAAAAACTACTCCGGGAGGATGCTTATACCTCGGTTTATATCGAAGAATTTGAGCTCGCTGCACGGGATACCAAATTGGGAAGAGAAGAGATTACCCGTGATATCCCCAATGTTTCTGAAGAGGCGTTAGCTAATCTTGGCGAAGACGGCATTATCCGTATTGGAGCCGAAGTGAAGCCGGGGGATATTTTAGTAGGTAAAATCACCCCGAAATCCGAGACAGAGCTCGCTCCTGAAGAGCGGCTTTTGCGCGCCATTTTCGGAGAAAAAGCTGCAGATGTCAAAGATGCCTCTTTAACAGTGCCTCCAGGGACTGAAGGAGTGGTGATGGATGTGAAAGTGTTTAGTCGCCGAGACCGCCTTTCAAAAACCGATGATGAGCTGGTCGAAGAGGCGGCCCATCTCAAAGACCTCCAAAAAGAGTATAAGCAAAAAGTCAGTCAGCACAAAATGGAGCGGCATGAAAAGCTAGGGGCTTTACTTCTGAATGAGAAAGCGCCCTCTCCTATTATCCATCGACGTACAGCAGAAGAAATTGTCTCTGCAGGAGAAGTTTTTAATCAAGATCTCATTGAAACACTGGAACATATAGATCCGGTGGATCTGGTCATGGGACAAAATGAAACTTATGATCTATTGCGTAAAATTTTACATGATTCGGAAATTGAGGTTCAAAAACTTGAAACCACCTATAAGTCAGAGATTGAGCAATTGAGAAAAGGAGACACCGATCTTGACCCGGGAATTATTCATCAAGTCAAGGTATACGTCGCTTCAAAACGGAAACTTCAGGTGGGAGATAAAATGGCAGGACGCCATGGAAACAAAGGTGTCGTAGCCAAGATCGTCCCCGAAGCCGATATGCCTTATCTATCTTCAGGAGAAACCGTTGAGATTATCCTCAACCCTCTGGGGGTTCCTTCTCGGATGAATATGGGGCAAGTGCTTGAAACTCACTTGGGCTACGCTGCTCGGAAGTCGAATAAGTGGATGAAAGCTCCTGTTTTTGAAGGATTTCCGGAAGAACATATTTGGCAGATGATGAAAGAGCAAGGATTGCCAGAAGATGGAAAATCCTACCTATATGATGGCCGGACGGGAGAGAGATTTGACAATACGGCAGTGATCGGTTTTATCTACATGATGAAACTCAGCCATCTGGTAACTGATAAGATCCACGCTCGTTCTATAGGGCCGTACTCTCTAGTTACTCAGCAGCCTTTAGGAGGTAAAGCTCAGATGGGGGGTCAGCGGTTCGGTGAGATGGAGGTATGGGCTCTGGAAGCCTATGGAGCTGCTCACGTCCTTCAGGAGATCTTGACTGTTAAGTCTGATGATGTTTCCGGACGAACCCGTATCTACGAATCGATCGTAAAGGGAGATAATTTACTACACGCGAGCACTCCCGAGTCCTTTAATGTTCTGATCAAAGAGATGCAAGGACTTGGTTTGGACGTCCGTCCTTTAACAGTTGAAGAAGAATAACCATTCAGGAGATTTTGAATGTTTGAAGAAGAAAGTGGTCCTCGAGATTCCCAGTTTGATAAACTGAAAATTGGTATCGCCTCAGATACCACTATTCGAGACAAATGGTCCCGTGGAGAGATAAAAAAGCCTGAGACTATTAATTACCGTACCTTCAAACCGGAAAAAGGGGGACTCTTTTGTGAGAAAATCTTTGGTCCTACACGCGACTGGGAATGTGCTTGTGGAAAATACAAAAAAATTAAGCATAAAGGGATAGTTTGTGATCGGTGTGGGGTTGAAGTGACCCTCTCCAACGTGCGGCGCGATCGCATGGCCCATATTCAGCTCGCTGTACCGGTCGTTCATATCTGGTTTTTCAAGACCATGCCATCTCGCATCGGAAATATTCTTGGCATGTCTGCAACAGACTTGGAGCGAGTCATTTATTACGAAGAGTCGATCGTTATTGACCCGGGTCAAACGGATCTTGAAAAGAAACAGCTTCTCGATGACACCGAATATCGAGAGGCGGTTGAAAAATGGGGAAGAGATGCTTTTGTTGCTAAAATGGGGGGCGAAGCTATCTTCGACCTTTTAAAATCTGAAGACCTTAAAACGCTTTTAGTTGAGCTCAAAGAAAAACTCCGTCGCACAAAATCTCAACAGGCCAGAATGAAATTGGGAAAACGGCTTAAAATTGTTGAGGGATTTGTCTCGTCAACGAACAGGGCTGAGTGGGTGGTTATGAAGAGCATACCAGTGATCCCTCCAGACCTGAGACCACTCGTACCCCTTGATGGAGGGCGCTTTGCCACATCGGATCTTAACGATCTCTACCGACGTGTGATTAACCGTAATAACAGACTCAAAGCGATTTTACGTCTCAAAACACCTGAAGTGATCATCCGTAATGAAAAACGGATGCTGCAAGAAGCGGTTGATGCCCTATTTGATAATGGGCGCCACGGCCATCCCGTGATGGGAGCAGGGAATAGACCCTTAAAATCTCTATCCGAGATGCTCAAAGGGAAAGGAGGACGATTCCGTCAAAATCTACTTGGAAAACGGGTTGATTATTCAGGTCGTTCTGTCATTATCGTGGGTCCTGAGCTGAAATTCAATCAATGCGGTTTGCCTAAAGAGATGGCTCTAGAGCTTTTTGAGCCTTTCATAGTGAAACGACTCAAAGATTTAGGCCACGTATATACCATTCGGTCTGCAAAAAAAATGATCCAAAGAGGCGCGACAGAAGTATGGGATGTACTCGAAGAGATTATTAAAGGGCATCCCGTGCTTTTAAATCGAGCCCCTACTCTGCACCGGTTAGGAATACAAGCCTTTGAACCGGTCTTAATCGAGGGGAAAGCGATTCGGATCCACCCGCTTGTCTGTGCGGCATTTAACGCGGACTTCGACGGGGACCAAATGGCAGTGCATGTCCCTCTCTCTGTAGAGGCGCAGCTTGAGGCTAAACTATTGATGATGGCTCCCGACAACATTTTCCTTCCCTCATCGGGAAAACCTGTAGCTATTCCTTCAAAAGACATGACCTTAGGACTTTATTATCTTATGGCCGATCCAATCTATATTCCTGAAGATCATGGAATGAAAACAAAAATATTCCGTGATCCTGAAGAGGTTTTGCTTGCTTTAAACGCAGCAGAAGGGAGCTCGATTTTTGAAGAAAACTCTGCGCGTAGAGATGACACCGGACGTGGACTTCATATTCATGAACGGATTCGAGTTAAAATAGAGGGTCAAATAATAGAGACCACCCCAGGACGTGTCGTATTTAACACCATTGTTCCAAAACAACTTGGTTTCCAGAACTATAGCATGCCTAACAAGCGGATGAGCGAACTCATCATGAAATGCTATAAAATCGTAGGTTTAGAAGCGACAGTGAAATTCCTTGATGATTTAAAAGATCTTGGATTCGCCCAAGCGACCAAAGCAGCAATTTCCATGGGAGTCAAAGATGTTAAAATCCCTCCTACGAAGACAAAGATTATTGAAGAGGCCCACAAAAAAGTAGAAGTCATTAGAAAACAATATGAAGATGGGATTATCACAGATGGAGAACGGAAATCCAAGACAATTAGCCTTTGGACAGAAATAACGGATCAATTATCAGACGCGCTTTTCCGAGAGATCAGTAAAGTGGAGCATTCTAAGCACAATCCGCTTTACTTGATGATTGACTCAGGAGCACGAGGTAACAAATCTCAGCTCAAGCAATTAGGAGCGCTTCGAGGATTGATGGCGAAGCCGACAGGGGAGATTATCGAATCACCTATTACCTCAAACTTTAGAGAGGGGCTAACGGTGCTAGAATATTCCATTTCTTCCCACGGAGCTCGAAAGGGGCTAGCCGATACCGCGCTTAAAACAGCGGATTCGGGTTACCTGACTCGCCGTCTTGTTGACGTGGCGCAAGATGTCATTGTTACAACAGAAGATTGTGGGACACTAAATTCCATTGAGGTCTCAGCTATTAGGCAAGGACCGGAAGAGCTATTAGCTTTAAAGGATCGTATTTACGGTCGTACCGTCTCAGAAGATATTTATCAACCCGGTGACAAGAGCAAGCTTTTGGCTAAATCGGGAGACATCTTGACGGTAGTCCAAGCGGCAGCTATTGACGATGCGGGTATCGAAACAATTTCTATCCGTTCAACCTTAACCTGCGAAAGTCGTCGAGGAGTCTGCACGAAATGTTATGGCCTAAACCTTGCCAACGGCCGTCCTGTCGGGCTTGGGGAAGCTGTCGGTATTATTGCAGCCCAATCCATTGGAGAGCCTGGAACGCAGCTAACAATGAGAACCTTCCACCTTGGGGGAATTGCTGCTGCGACCTTCTCACCTGAAATCGTAACAGAAAATGATGGAATCTTGGTCTATATGGACTTGCGTACCGTTCAAGACCAAGAGGGGAATTGGTTAGTGCTCAATAAAAACGGGGCTTTGCATATAGTTAAAGATGAAGGTCGAACTATTGAAGAGTATAAAAAACTTCTTACAACCAAATCAATTGAGTCTTTGCAAACATTTCCCGTAGAGTTAGGAGCGAAAATCCTTATTGAAGACGGGGCAAAGATTAAACAAGGGATGAGAGTTGCCGAGGTGGAACTGCACAACATCCCCATTATCTGCGACCGCCCGGGTTATGTAAAATACGAAGATCTAGTTGAAGGGATCTCGACAGAAAAAGAGGTCAACAAACAGACAGGGCTTGTTGAACTAATCGTAAAACAACACCGAGCTGAGCTGCACCCTCAAATCGCGATCTATGCCGACCCTGAGTTCAAAGAGCTGGTTGGAACGTATGCTATCCCTGCCGAGGCTGTTATTTCAGTGGAAGAGAAGCAGCTTGTATCTGCTGGAATGCTATTAGCCCGACTGCCAAGGGGTGCTATTAGAACAAAGGATATTACAGGAGGCCTTCCCCGTGTTGCTGAATTGGTCGAAGCACGCAGGCCTAAAGATGCAGCCGAAATCGCAAAAATCGATGGAATCGTTGACTTCCGTGGAGTGCAAAAAAACAAACGGATTGTGGTTGTATTTGATGAGAGTACGGGGATGGAAGAAGAGCACCTTGTGCCTATGACCAAGCACCTGATTGTCCAACGAGGAGATCACGTTTTAAAAGGGCAGCAGCTTACGGATGGCCTGATTGTCCAATACGAGATTTTAGAAATTTGTGGTGTGAGAGAGTTGCAAAAGTATCTTGTCAACGAAGTTCAGGAAGTCTACCGTCTTCAAGGGGTAGATATCAATGACAAGCACATTGAACTGATCGTACGGCAAATGTTGCAGAAAGTACGAGTGATTGATCCGGGAGACACAACCCTTCTGTATGGAGAAGAGGTGAACAAGAAAGAGTTTTACGAAGAGAACACACGAACCATAGAAGAGGGAGGGAAGCCGGCGCAGGCGAGTCCATTGCTTCTAGGAATTACAAAAGCCTCTTTGGGAACCGAATCGTTTATTTCTGCAGCCTCATTCCAGGATACCACACGTGTTCTAACCGAAGCAGCTTGCGCCGGAAAGACAGATTATCTAATAGGCTTTAAAGAAAACGTGATTATGGGTCATATGATTCCGGGTGGAACCGGGTTCGACACACATCGACGGGTAAAAAATTACCTCGATCGAGAGGAAGAGGAAGAGCTTGTTTTCGATTTTGCATAATGCAAACCAAAGCTCATTACGGTATTGATGCGCCTACTGTTGTTCGCAATCTCTTCCTATTTGCTTTTTTAGCTCTAGTGACTGGAGCTTTGCTGCAAATGATGTAAACCCCACTTTTTTGGGTGCTTTCGCTCTATACTGTAGTAGCTGCATGCACCCTTTTTATAGCAGAATAAGTTCAAAATTTTACAAATCAATCCGGATTTTTTGACGGGAAAGATTGCGCTCAATCTCGTTGACTTACATAAGTCAGCATCGATTTCCGCGCTTTTTTTCCCGCCAAAATCTCTCGTCCGATTTGTAAAATTTTGAACTTATTCTGCTATACCACTGGCTGCTGGATGTTATACAGCAGCAAGATTGCAAAACCTCGCATTATCTCTCAACTCACACAAAACCTTTCCTTAAAGGGAGATGAGAATATTCTTGACGTTGGGTGCGGGAGGGGAATTTTCTCAATTGACTGATTAGCTAAAATGTATCAACTGAACTGATCTCATAGCTTGTGGAATTTTTTTAATTTACCAATCGAAGGCATCTACTATACACTCCGTGCCGCGTTTTTTTAATTCCTCCACTGGTTGCTTAAATTCCATACAGTAGCACTTAAAGTATTTAAGTTTTTTCAACTTCTCCACGGGGTGGTTAAAATTCCCACCGTCGATTTCAAAGTGTATAAGGTTTTTTAATTTCTCCACAGATTGATTAAAGGAAGAACTCACGATCTTAAGGTGTGTAAGGCTATCTAGTTCCTCCACAGGCTGGTTAAACTCCACACTTTTGATTTTTAGGTGTATAAGTTTTTTTAATTTCTCAACGGGCCTATTAAAGTGGCTGCTGTCAATCTCAAGGTGTGTAAGGTTAACTAGTTCCTCCACAGACTGGAAAAAAAATGGACAGTCGATCTTAAGTTCTTTAAGGTTAGGGCATTTTAATTTTAACGTCGTAATAAGATTTTCTGGCATACTTAGTCCAGTTCCAGACAAGGCCAAGTTATGTATTTTATCACCTTCCCTTGAGAAAAAATCATATAATTTTTGCTTTGGCAGTGTATCCAGGCACAAGAAAGCATTAGTATTGAGATACTTGAGGAGAAATTGGTCTGCATTTTTGAGATTAGTTGCTGCTAGAGCAAGATATGCCGAAATGGTTTTATGAGGGTCATCATTACCTTTTTCGAAAGGCCAGAAATCATTCTTTTCCACAATACCGGGCATGAAAGAAAAAATTAAACTTAAGAGCTCGGATGGGAGATTTTTAAGTTCATTGGGGGCCTCAGAAAGGCTTTGCTTTCTGTTTTTTACATCAAAAGCCTTAACGGGTGCAGCATGACTAGTAGCGTCGGAGACGAGGTCATGAGGCTTCAGAGCAGATACAGTGTTCTTTGTACTTGTTATAGGCCTCTCATCGTCCGAATCTACTACACACTTCGTGCCGCGTTCTATTAATTTTTCAATGGGTTGGTTAAAGTCCAAACAGTCAAGCTCAAGGTATGTAACGTTTTCTAGTTTTTCCACGGGTTGGTTAAAACTCCAACCTTCGATTTTAAGGTGTGTAACGTTTTTTAATTTTTCCACGGGTTGGTTAAATTCATCGCTTTCGATTTCAAGGTATATAAGGTTATCTAATTTCTCTACGCTTTGGTCAAAAAGGCTGTTTGTGATCTTAAGGTATGTGAGTTTTGTTAATTGCTCCACGGGCATGTCGAACGGACCGCTTTCAATCTCAAGGTGTGTAAGATTGTCCAAATTGCACCGCATGAATTGATTAAAACGTTGGGATTTGATCACAAGGTGTGTAAGATTTTTTAATTTCTCCACGGGTTGATCAAAGAATTTGCTTATGACCTCAAGATGTGTAAGGCTATCTAATTCCCTCACGGGTTGGTAAAAGCTGTCACAGATGATTTTAAGTTCTTTAAGGTTAGGGCATTTTAATTTTAACGTGGTAATAAGATCTTCTGGCATTTTTTCTCCAGACAAGCTTAGGGTATATATTTCATCCCCTTTCCTAGAAAAAAAATCGTATAATTTTTGGTCCGGAAGCGTATCAAGACACAAGGGAGAATTAGAATTGATATACTTCAGGAGCAATTGGTCTGCTTTTTTGGGATTCTTTGTTTCTAGAGCAAGATATGCAGAAACAATTTTATCAGAGTCATCTTCCTCGATATCGGGCATGGAAGGAAAAACTGAACTTAAGAGATCGAATAGGAACTTCTTAAGTTTATTTGGCGCTTTTGAAATACTTGTCTTTCTGTTCTTTCCGTCAACAGTCTTATCAGGCGCAGCATTATTAGTAGCGTCAGAGATGATGTTGTGGGGCTTCAGAGCAGATACTGCTTGTTCTGTAGCTGCAGTAGGCCTCTCTTCTTCTGGTTTTAAAGCAGTATTGGATATTCTATAAGTTAGTTCTAGGGAATACATTTTGATTATCCATTATTTCATTAAGATTAGATCAGCTAAGTTAGCACACACTTTGTGCCGCGCTTTATTAATTTTTCAATTGGGTGGTTAAAACAATGATTTTTGATCTCAAAATATTTAAGTTGCTCTAACATCTCCACGGGTTGATTAAAGGGAAGAGAGTCGATCTTAAGGTATGTAAGCTTTGATAATTTTTCCATCGGCCGGTTAAAGGAATTACTGCTGATTTCAAGATGTGTAGCATTTTCTAGCTCCTCTACGGGATGGTTAAACTCCCAACAGTTGAGTTTAATATGTCTAAGGTTTTTTAATTGTTCGATGGGCTGATTAAAATTTTCATTATCAATCTCAAGGTATGTAAGATTATTTAATTCACGCAAGGGTTGGTTAAATAAAATGCTTTTAATTACAAGATGTTGAAGGTTTTTTAATTTCTCCACGGGTTGTTCAAAGAATTTGCTTATGATCTCAAGATGTGTAAGGCGATCTAGTTCACTCACGGATTGGTAGAAGCTATCACAAATGATCTTAAGTCGTTTAAGGTTAGGACATTTTGATTTTAGCTCGATGATAAGATTTTCTGGCATGGTTTTTCCCGACAAGGTCAAGGTATATATTTCGTCCTTCTTCCTAGAAAAAAAATCGTATAATTTTTGGTCCGGCATCTCATCAAGACACAAAGGAGAATTAGAATTGATATACTCCAGGAGCAATTGGTCTGCTCTTTCGTGATTCATTGTTTCTAAAGCAAGATATTCCGAAACAATGGCATCAGAGCTGGGTTTAATCTCGTCGCTGTCGGAAGGCATGAAAGAAAAAATTAAACTTAGGAGAGAGGTTGGAAAGAGTCCATCGGAAGGCTCAGCAGGTGTGCCATCACTCAAACTAGTAACTTTGGAGGGAAGGTAATGCTGTTTCGGAGCAGATGATA
>JBAPRV010000072.1:0-5695 GCA_049281295.1 Chlamydiales bacterium | reverse complement strand
TTTGGGGGGCAATCGATATTTTTGTTTCCATGCCTATTTTCTCCTGAACCACCTTGAGAGCTGTCTCCGGAGAATTACACTCTTGGGAGAGATGGGCCAGGTGAATATGCTGCAGTTTAGGATGCATTACATGGGCTAACAAACTTCCACAGGCCTCATTTGAAAGGTGTCCGTTTTTTCCTAGGGTTCTCTCTTTGTTTGGTCTGGGTCTGGAGCAGGAATGGACCATGGAAGGCTCGTGGTTAGCCTCCAAATAGAGATAGTCGCATTTTTGAAGGTGGGTCTGCACGAGAGTAGTTGCAAAACCGAGATCGGTGCAAACACCTACTTTAAGCTTATCCACAGTGAGGGTAAACGCGACAGGATCTACCGTATCATGTGGAATACTAAAAGGGTGTATTTCAATATCGCCAAAGGTAAAAGTCTCTCCCGTTGTGAAGATCTTAAATTTTGGACAGGCATTAAATATCTCGTAAATTCTTTTTGCTGTCTCGGCATTAGCCAAAACAGGAATTCCATGGTGAAAAGCAAGCCTATTGAGCCCCTGAATATGGTCTATGTGCTAATGAGTGATCAAAATAGCTTGAATTTCTGAGAGATCCACATCAATCGCTTCGAGTCTTTTTTGAGTGGGACGGCCTCTGAGGCCGGCATCGATTAAGATTTTTGTGGTTTGAGTTCCAAAAAAGATACAATTACCTTTTGACCCCGAGGCGAGGGGGCAAAATCCTTTCATCGATCATTCCTCTTGATTCGGTTGCGGATAGAAGATTTTTCGTACTTTGGCCCCCTCAGAAGCGCCGATAATGCCATTTGCTTCAAGTTGGTCCATAAGACTGGCGGCGCGAGCATACCCTATTTTCAGTTTTCTTTGTAGGAAAGTGGTTGAGGCATTGCCGGTATTGAAGATAATTTCCTTCGCCTCTTCGAAAAGAGGATCCTTTGTAGTGCTTTGAGAGCCTTTGGCTTCATCGGGATTGACGTAATGATCGAAAGAGGAAATGAGATACTCGGTTGAGGCTTGACTGCAAATGTAGTTGATGACGTTGTTGATATCCTCGTCACGGATGAAAGCTCCTTGCGTGCGGATGAGGGTTGAAGTTCCCGGAGGGAGAAATAACATATCACCATTTCCTAAAAGGGTTTCAGCACCGTTCTCGTCGATGATGATTTGACTGTTAACCCGGCTTGAAACTTTAAAGGCAATACGGCTTGGGAAGTTAGCTTTGATCAATCCGGTGATGACTTCTCTGGAAGGTCTTTGCGTGGCTAAAATCATATGAATGCCCACTGCACGAGCCATTTGCGCCAAACGGGCAATCAGCATTTCAATATCATTGGAAGAGATCATCATCAGATCGGCGAGCTCGTCGATAATCACCATAATAAACGGCATCTTCTTGGGAATATTAAGATCTAGAGATTCTTCTAATTGTGCGTTGATCTTCCGATTATTAAAGCCGTGAATATGGCGAATGCCGAGCTGCCGGAAAATTTCATAACGCCTTTCCATCTCTTTCACCAGCCAGTTCATGGCCTCATAGGCCCCTCTCTGTTCACTGATAACGGGAGCAAGCATATGAGGAAGATGGGTGTATCCTGTGAGTTCTACTTTTTTAGGGTCGACCATCACGATTTTAATTTCGTCGGGATGGGCATTCATCAAAATAGACATGACAATCGTGTTAATACAGACCGATTTTCCCGACCCTGTAGCCCCTGCAATGATCAAATGAGGCATTTTAGTGAGATCGGCCCACACCTCTTCTCCATTCACTCTTTTGCCCAAAAGAAGGGGGATGGCCATTTTTTTGTTTGAAGAGTGGTAGCTTTCAATCAATTCCCTAAAGCCAACTTCTTGTGGTTGAAGGTTAGGTACTTCAATACCCACTGCAGCTTTGCCTGGAATAGGGGCAATGATGCGGATGGATTTGGCTTGCAAATTTAAAGCGATGTCATTTTCAAGCGCTTTGATTTTTTGTACCTTCACACCTACAGCGGGATGCACTTCAAAGGAGGTGATAGTTGGCCCGCAGTGTATATTCCCCACCTTAGCTTCAATGCCGAAACTCAAAAGAGTCTCTTCCAGCACCTTTGCTTGGCGTGAGAGATCGCTTTTGAGAGTTGATTGATCGATTGATTTGACCTCTGTCAACAAGGAAGGGGGAGGAAGCTCATAGGGTCCCTTTTTGGACAATTTATGGGGAAGGGAATTTCTTTTTGGTTCAACAAGCGTAATCTGAGGCCCTTTGTCAACAGGTTCTTCTCGAATGAAGGTGGGAGAAAGCTCTTTATTTGCAGCAAAAGGGGGAGTTTTGATCGGTCGAACTACAGCCGGAACAAATTTCTTTTTAGGTAGACGGATCATAACTTTTAGTTTTTTGATTTTTTCCAGGAAAGAGGAGAGAGAGGGGTATGTTATTGCTATTAGAGAAAATATAAACAGAGAGGAAAAAAGAAGAAAAGTACCAAGGCTTCCTAAGAACCTTTTGAGGTTAATGGAGGTGTCTGCATAGATATGATGTAAAGGCACCCCTCCAAGATAGTGGCGAAGCTGTGCAGGATCAAAGGTTTTGCGTGGATAATAGCTGGAATGAACCCATCTTTCGAAAAAGGTAGCCGCTTTTGGATAGCCGTTAGCAAGCATTGCCAACAGGATAGAAAGAGAAAAAACACCTAAAGCGAAATAGATCACTTTGCGCCTGGAGACCCTTTTTTTCACCACGAGATGCCAGCCTAACCATCCCAGAAAAACAGGGATAATAAAGGAGGAGAGTCCCCAGATATAAAAAAAAGCCCAGCCGAAAACATGGCCTAGTAGGCCTAGCCAGTTTTCTGTCGGGTCACTGTCGTGATAACTTACAAAGCTTAAAAGGAGAACGATTGCCCATCCGAAAAATAATAAACCTTGGATGACAGGTGCAATAGGCGAATATCGTTTTTTTCTAGCCATTACGCACTATATAGCAGGGTGGAACAAAGAAAAAAAGGGCGAACGACGGGATTTGAACCCGCGACTTTTGGAACCACAATCCAACGCTCTAACCAACTGAGCTACGTCCGCCGCGAGAAGTGATAATTTTGGGATATCTAAGGTTTTAACGCCAGTTTAATTTGATTGCAGGGGCTGAGAAAGGAGCTCATTTTTCGACACGTCTTGACTCACCTTACGCAAAAAATGCCGTGAAAGGGGTGAGCGAAGGGGGCAAAATACAAGTATTGAGAGGAAGCCCAACTACTTGTTAGTTAGGCGATGAACGATGCTTAAGTAGATTGCCCTCTGCAGCCAGCCTATTCTGGCATTTTTTGCGTAAGGTGAGTTCTTAAATGATGCAGAGGTCTCTCTAAACAAACAAAAAACGTTGTTGATCACCCATGTCGAAAACAGAATTTATGAGAGGTCGGCTATTGAACGTTGATACTATTACAGAGGATATCGGTGAGCATGCTGTAAGACTGAACCAAATGTAAATGTTTGTGACACAAAGAGTTGTTAATTCAAATGAGAAGGGATATTGAATGAGCTCTGCCCAACGGGCGGTGTTCTGAGGCGGGATGAATCCAAGAAATTACTATATTTTGATCTAAGTCCTTTTAAATTTGAGAAAAAAAGGTAGAAGAAAATCAGACGGTCCAATATACTCCCGCTATCTCTTTAATTTACTCTTGGTAAAGTAAGAGAAAATTGCCACCTTCGAGCGGCAAGGTTTTCAACAGCGATGATGAGGAAAGAATACAGGCCTAATCTAAGAGATTGGATAAGGGCTTGTGTGGAGTAAAAATTACTTTTTATTCCCGTTAATATTTATTTTTTTATTTGAGAATTTGATCTTGGTTCAGATTGAACGCTGACGGCGTGGATGAGGCATGCAAGTCGAACGGAGTAGAGACTTCGGTTTCTACTCAGTGGCGGAAGGGTTAGTTATACATAGGTAATCTGCCTTCAACTTTGGAATAACGATTGGAAACGGTCGCTAATACCGAATGTGGTGATCTTGGGCATCCAGGAATCATTAAAGCGGAGGACCTTCGGGCTTCGCGGTTGATGAGGAGCTTATGGGATATCAGCTTGTTGGTGAGGTAAAGGCTCACCAAGGCTATGACGTCTAGGCGGATTGAGAGATTGACCGCCAACACTGGGACTGAGACACTGCCCAGACTCCTACGGGAGGCTGCAGTCGAGAATCTTTCGCAATGGGCGAAAGCCTGACGAAGCGACGCCGTGTGTGTGATGAAGGCCTTCGGGTTGTAAAGCACTTTCGCTAGGGAACAAGAGAAACTGGCTAATATCCAGTTGATTTGAGGGTACCTGGTAAAGAAGCACCGGCTAACTCCGTGCCAGCAGCTGCGGTAATACGGAGGGTGCAAGCGTTAATCGGATTCATTGGGCGTAAAGAGCGCGTAGGCGGGGAAGTAAGTTAGATGTAAAAGCCCGGAGCTCAACTCCGGATCTGCATCTAAAACTACTTCTCTAGAGGATAGGCGGAGAAAAGGGAATTCCACATGTAGCGGTGAAATGCGTAGATATGTGGAGGAACACCAGTGGCGAAGGCGCTTTTCTAGCTTATTCCTGACGCTGAGGCACGAAAGCAAGGGGAGCAAACAGGATTAGATACCCTGGTAGTCCTTGCCGTAAACGATGTACACTTGATGTAAATGGTCTCAACCCCATTTGCGTCGGAGCTAACGCGTTAAGTGTACCGCCTGAGGAGTACGCTCGCAAGGGTGAAACTCAAAAGAATTGACGGGGGCCCGCACAAGCAGTGGAGCATGTGGTTTAATTCGATGCAACGCGAAGAACCTTACCCAGACTTGACATGTACTTGACAGCGACAGAAATGTCGTCTTCCGCAAGGACAGGTACACAGGTGCTGCATGGCTGTCGTCAGCTCGTGCCGTGAGGTGTTGGGTTAAGTCCCGCAACGAGCGCAACCCTTATCACTAGTTGCCAGCACTTCGGGTGGGAACTCTAGTGAGACTGCCTGGGTTAACCAGGAGGAAGGTGAGGATGACGTCAAGTCAGCATGGTCCTTATGTCTGGGGCGACACACGTGCTACAATGGCCGGTACAGAAGGCAGCAATACCGCAAGGTGGAGCAAATCCGTAAAGCCGGCCTCAGTTCGGATTGTAGTCTGCAACTCGACTACATGAAGTCGGAATTGCTAGTAATGGCGCGTCAGCCACAGCGCCGTGAATACGTTCCCGGGCCTTGTACAGACCGCCCGTCACATCAGGGAAGTTGGTTTTACCCGAAGTCGTCGACTTAACCGCAAGGAGAGAGACGCCGAAGGTAAGGCTGATAACTAGGATGAAGTCGTAACAAGGTAGCCCTATCGGAAGGTGGGGCTGGATCACCTCCTTTTAAGGACAGAGAAGACTTTTTTAAAAAGTCTGATCAGGTTGAGCAAGCCCAAGCCTGTATTCTACCTCTTTATCGCTGTTGAGATGAATTTTTAATATTTTTTTTTAATAATCAAGTAATCAAGCATTTCACTTACAATGAGTGACGCTTGAAGAATACGATCTTATTGAATATAAGTGTACTATGGCTATATAGCAGTTTGCCGCAAAAATAAGTTTTGTGGCCAAGCTACTAAGAGCTGTTGGCGGATGTCTTGGTATCAACAGGCGATGAAGGACGTGACAACCTGCGATAATCTTCGGTGAGCTGGAAAGAAGCTTTGATCCGGAGGT
>JBAPRV010000071.1:0-8355 GCA_049281295.1 Chlamydiales bacterium | reverse complement strand
AGAGGAGGGAAAGTGGCTAGCGCGGTTAGCAAATCAACGGATTATCTATTAGTGGGGGAAGAACCCGGCTCGAAATATGAGAAAGCAAAAAAGCTAAATATTCCCATTCTTACTGAAAAAGCGTTTTTGGAGATGCTATAGCAGAATAAGTATTTCTAGGAAACAAAGAGAGTAGAGTCTAGAGGGAGTTTAAAAATTTAACTATCTGTTATAGCAGAATAAGTTCAAAATTTTACAAATCAATCCGGATTTTTTGACGGGAAAGATTGCGCTCGATCTCGCTGACTTACATAAGTCAGCATCGATTTCCGCGCTTTTTTTCCCGCCAAAATCTCTTGTCCGATTTGTAAAATTTTGAACTTATTCTGCTATAGTTGGGATTAATATGGAAAGATTCAACTGATCTTTCCAATTTTTTGCAGAAAATTATCTCAGTATCTCCACTCATCTGGATAATCCTTTTCGGTATGGGTGATTCGATTCGCAAAATTTTTTTCTCCACCATACCACTTCTCACGGGGGTGATTAGCTATCCAAGCCTGTGCTCGTGCGTAAAATTTTTCAATGCGTAACTCAGTTTGAGGATGAGTTGCAAAAAAATCATCGATCAGAGAAGTGGGTTGTGGATTGTGAATGTGACTGCTACTCAGTTTTGTAAAAACATCGCTTATTGCAAAGGGATTGTATTGTTTTTTCACAAGTAATCGAAAGCTATATTCATCGGCTTCCTCCTCCTGTGATTTACTGAAGATAAAATTCAACATTAGATGAAGCAATTCAGAGGCATAAAAAGCGTGAGACTCTCCTGTGATTTTTCTTAGCAGCATTTCACCCCTGGCAGCATCAAATAAGTGTCCACGTTCGATATGACCAATTTCATGCCCAAGAATAGCAGCTAGCTCAGCTTCGTTTTCTAAAAGTTTGATTAGGCCTGTTGTGACGCAAATAACCCCTCCAGGCAGTGCACATGCATTCGGCGGGCCATCTACAAGAAAAACCTCATACTCAAAAGGCTTATGGGTTTCATCACTAAAACACTGTACCAAGGAATTAAGATATTTGATAGTCGCTTCCTCTTGAATTGTAGTGTCTGCAAGTTTTAATTTAATTTCATCTCCTAGCATTTTCTCATCAATTTCGTCGACGGGAAGTATGCAACTTATAGCGCGATCGACAGATTTAATGGGTTTCCCTAACTCTTGAAACAAAATCGATAATGAGTGAGTGAAAGGAGGTTGCACTGGATGTTGGATGGAATGAGTTGTAACAATGGATAATCCAATAAGGATCAATAAAAAAAAGATAACTTTAGACTTTTTCATGGGCTGTAAGCCGGTATTTATACTTTTTATATAAGATACTCATTCCTAGCATGAGACCACCTACGCCAATAAAAACTAAAGCACGTGTGGAGAGATTGCTTTGAACCAAATCAAAAACAATGAGACGGACACTGCAAAATAGAAGTGCTATCATGCCAATTTGAATGCTTCTTTTTGATTTTATTAATAAGCCGATAGATAAATAAAAGCAGATCAATCCTACCCATAGAAGTGTTAAAATAGCTTTCTCAAAATTAAAGGCAAAAAGAAGTGCAATACCAAGAAAAACAGGTAATAAAACAGTAAAGTGCAAGTAGCGATATAAAGCAGAAATGAGTTCTGCTGATCCTAATGCATTTTTGATTTTCCACTGTTGTTTATAAACCATATACACATAAAAACCTTGGAGGGCGATCGCAAAATATGCAAGAAGATGGTATCGCTCAATTAAGAATAGGCTTGGTATCTTTAATGCACTTGTAGCAAAGGCTATATGAGAAACTGATGCAATAAAATATATCCAGGAGTATACATATAATTTCTTTGGCCAATTGAAGTTCAAACTCCCCATAAAAAGGACTGCTGCAATAATTACCCAAAGAAGGGGTCTCCATATATCGGGTATTTCAACTAAAATGCTTAGAGTAATAAATCCGAGACACAGCTCAACGAGTTGATTGAGAATTAACGATGTCAATGGATGATAGTTTGAATTTTTGGGTGAGAATATGAGCCAATAGAAGATAATACAAACCGCTAAAGCCTCTGTACCCCAATGTAGTGATATACCACACCAAATAGGATCTACTTGAAGATGTACGGTGAAAAATTGACCTAAAAAGACGATAAGAAAAACCCATCCAATTTGAATAATGCCCTCTTCAACCCTTAACTTGATTTCGGCAGTACATTTCAAAAGTTGAGGGCCCAGTCTTGCGAATTCTAGCGTTAGGAATGAAAAACCTAAAAAAGCAAAACCCGGAATGAGTAAACCGATATTTTTTGTGAAAACATAGATAAGCAATCCAGCTTGTATACCCAAAGCATAAATCAGTAATGGACTGAGATTTTTTTTCCACAGCTTAAATTCTAATAGATTGCCTGCAATCAAGAGGAACTCAAGACACAAGAGACCTAAAAAGTTGCAATTCGAAAAGATAGCTGGAGTCATGTTCTGTTGAAAGCATAGATTAAACAGCTGGATCCAATTTAAAGTGTGCACTAGGATCAAAGTTGTAATCATTGTAGCATTTGAAGAGGCATCCTCCTTATATTGTCTCCATATACTTATCATCACAATAGTAAGGAGGGTAATGGACTGTATGAGCAGCGAGTTGTATCCAAATACATACATGACGACAAAAAATAAATTGCCCAGCAGTGTGGCTAGTAATATGGGGTTTTTTGATAGGCTTTTGCCGAACAAAATGAACCGATAGTCCTCAAAGAGGGACTTTTTCCATCTGCAGTACAGATAATAACTCCAACATATAATCACGGCAATTCCCATACGGAGAGAAATTGTCAAATGAGAAGAAGTAGGAGTTAATGCAATCTTTTTGAAGGTGAAAAGCAATGTGACAAAAGCAGCTCCCAGCTGAGAAAAACTTCCTACTCTCACAAGGAAGCTCTCTTTCTGGAATTGGAATATCAAGCTGAATAGACAAGTCTCCAGGAGAATCAGTAGGCTGATATCAATGGGGCTTGCAGAAAAAGCGCCAAGGCAAGCAATTGCCAACAGTGCAGCCAATTGAGAAAATAGGGTATCTGTATGGTATAACCAAAGAATTTCTTTTCTCTTTGCAATTCTTGCCAGAATAAACCCAACTATTGCAATATTTCCTAATAACAGGGGAGTCCATTTAAAAGATTGGGCATGCAGCCATATATTCCACGTTAAAAGACCCCAGTTTACTATATGAGCGATTAAGGGTAATGGCTCGAGTTTTGGGGATTTGTATTTTTTACTATAGTGGATTAATCCCGCTATTAAGCCAATGGCCAACGAGCATCCAATCGCTAGGTCGTGCATGAAAGGGAAAAGTTCATTGTTAAGTTTGAACGACCAATACCAGTCTTGAAATGAAAAAGTGCTTACAATAAGGAGAAGATGGAGGTCCCATTTGGCTCGATAGGCATTCATCAGACTGATTGATGCAACTAAGGTACCAAGGGGAAGTAAAATAGGGGTTTGGGGAGCTAGGCAGAATGCGATGATACTCAAGATAACATGTAATGATGCTAAGGTTTGAGATGGGGTGATCGAAGCTAATAGAATGTTGATTACTATCCCTATGCATAAGAAGCCTATGATATAGAAAGGAGAATGAATAAATTGAAGTCCTTCAATCATCCCTGCACCGGTTGCAGCAAATAAGATGACTGTACCTGCAATAGATCGTAGCCAGCCACAAAGAAGTGTCCATTGAGTAGAGCTTTTTAATCTTAAGCTAATTCCGAAAAGGAGCAATGAGACTAAGATCATCACAATTATGCGCGCCTGTGGGTGCTGCATAATTTCTGAGGTTAAACCAAAAAAAACCGCGCCGATTACGAGAGCAATAGAACCGAATACACCGATCCAGTTTTCTCTGATAAGAGCAGGTATCTGAAAAGGCTTGGCTTTTTTGCTTCTGGATACAGGTTTCACGGAAATGGCAACTTGAGATTTAGGCAAATGTGCCTTTGAGGGAAAAGGGATTTCAGGTAGGGGAGGTGGAGATGGTCGTTCTCCTATCATCTGCTCATGGGATTGAGCTTTCGACTCTTTGATATACTGCTCACATCTCTTAATGCGAACGGATAATCTAAAATATAGACATATAAGTACGAGAAGAGTTATCCAAAATAGATCTATCATGTAACGATCTTTCCTTTCTGAGAGAAAGAAGTATGCAGAAATAATTTTCTTTTACAAACAGAAAACAAGATTGAAGGGCAACCTGTCCAATGATTCAGACAAAATTTTCATAAAAGAAAAGTAGCTAGTCTCCAAAGACGCCCTTGGGTGAGATAAATCAATGTTTTACCGGTCATGTACACATAGGATAACTTCTTTTTGACCTCGTTTCCTGTACTTATCTGAATTCTTCAGGAATATTGTTTAACTGTTCCTCTAAAAGCCAATTATCAGGTTTTTCTTCAGAATCAAGCCAAAGTGCCCCGTTGTCTAGCCATTCTTTCCTTGTTCTTCTAACATCTTCTACACTACAATCTCCGTACCCAAACTCTACCCCACAACAAAAGCAAATGCCGAAAGACGGGCTGTTTCCGTTTTCCCCCCAAGGAGGTTCTCCTTGGTCAAGCCCACACACGCGACAATAGTGCACACTTTTATCATTGTCCATAAAAACATCCCAAGACTCAGGTTTTCCAGGCTGTGAGTATTTTATCCACCCCTTGCTTAGGCCAATCAAGTCGATGAGATCGCTCAATGCTCATTTTTCCTTATCCTCCTTCCAAAGAAGACTAATCGGACTTTTATAGGAGAAGCTATTTGGAAAACATAAAATCAGTTATCTTTCCATCCCATTTTTCACCATAAGTAATGAATTCTATGAAGTTAAGTCTGCCTTTTGATATATCAACTTCATAGCCAAGTCCATATTTCAAACCTTTAATCTCGATATTTTCATTGGTACTGATTGAAGAATCTGGAAGGCTCAGTGGTACAATCTTATCATTTGCATATAAAAAATTGACATACATTCCTACTCCTGTATTGTCTCGGTTTAGAACTTTAAGATATGGGATATGTTTTTTTATTTCCGGATATTTATTTGAAAGTCTTGCTAGAATTGAAAATTCAAGCTTATTTAAATTTATCATGCATCTCATACATCTAAAATGCTATCCTTGAAACTCTCATCTTATATCCTTATGCTTTCCGTCTGTTAGATCTAATTATCAGAATAGTTTTCAAACTCCCAATAACCTATGGAACTGATCTTCTTTGCAATTTCGTCCCAGTTATCGCCTTTACAATCTTCGATAAATTTTTCTATTTTGTTAAATATTTTTTCAAAATCATACTGAAAGACTATAATTAAGTTTTTTTTAATATTATTTCATCTTTTGTATAATTCGACATTAGCCATTTTGGAGTACACACTTCGAAGCCAAAAGACTCTTCTCCCAAATTATTTTCTGGGCCAATCATCATTTGTAAAAGAAAACAAAAATTATCAGCTATTTCAGGTTTAAAATTTTCTAAATTATTGATTTCAGGGCTGTGAAATCCTTTAATTATTGCTCGCATACTCAATCCAATTCTTAATATTCAATAATATCTAGATGAGCATTAGCTTGCCATTGTTTAGAAATCTGTCCTTCAAATTTTCTTTCAAAATTTGCTTATCGAAGGTTTTCGAGATGGAGGTCGATATTGCCTCAGTCCATCTGCTCTGATCCAAACTTTATTATTTCTTGCAATAGTGCATATCTTTTCTAAAAACTCATATTCCTTTATGAGCTCCCGAGAGCATACTCAGTAAAAAAAAGGAAGAAATACTATTATTTTTCTTTTAATTTAACCTTCGCTTCATTTAAAGCATTTATCACGCTGAAAAGATCGATTTGCCAAAGTTTCCCATCAGAGCGAGGATAAAATTCTATTTCAAACAATCCTTTTTCTTGGTTTATTTCTGCCAATTGATTATCGCCAAAAAAAATTTCTGCTATCAAATTATCTCGATCAGGGGGACTAGAAATGCAAATTCGATATTTATTTTTCATTTTTATTCCTTGAAAAATAGAATCTTGCCATTTCCAGAAAAAGACAAGACAATAATTAAAGAAATTTTGAATGCGTTTATTCTTAAAAATCGATTCCAAACATTTGTATCATCAGATTTATAAAGCATAAAGAAAAAAATTAGAGCCTAAAGCTAATCAAGAGCATTAGCTTCTTTTAACCTATCCAATGATTCAGACAAAATTTTCATAAAAGAAAAGTAGTCAAGACTCCAAATGGGCTTTTCATGCTTTTTGTCATATAAAACAATCTGAGTATTTTCAATCCCTCTATCACAACTAATCGTAGCTATTCTTCCTTTTTCATCACAAATATCAACAACCATCCCTTCGTAATCTAAATCACTGCATACCTGAATGAATAAACCTTGCATCAATACCTCTAAATTTATCTGTCTAAAAAACCTCGAAAAGTACCATCAGGGTTGAAAAAAGCACCTCGTCCATCGGAAGAATAAATTTGCATTGAACCACCTTCATTATATTTTATTTTTCCCAAGGGATCAGTCAAAATATTATCTCTATCTTTCATATATTTATGATTTTATTAGTACCAAGGAATATCTAAGGGTACATAAATGCCAATTAATTTGTCGCCAACTTCTCCTGTAAAAAGATTTATGTATTGACTACCTCCTTTTCCGAGTCGAGCATCAAATCTAGGAATTCCACTTCCTGAATTCAAACCTGGTCGTGTGCTTGATTC
This sequence comes from Chlamydiales bacterium, assembly GCA_049281295.1. Classification (GTDB taxonomy): domain Bacteria; phylum Chlamydiota; class Chlamydiia; order Chlamydiales; family JAAKFR01; genus JBAPRV01. The sequence continues at coordinate 1,575 of JBAPRV010000071.1, read as the reverse complement.
AGGCTTTATGATTAAATTCCAATCGTATTTTTTATTAGCTTGGTTAAAAGATCCCCAAGACTCAGATTTCCCCGGCTGCGAATATTTTGTTCACTCTTTGCTTTTAGCCCAATTTCTAAGAATGCGAATATTGTTTTTCCAAATCTTCTATTGAGCGATATTTCTTGTTTTATTTATGTCTATACTCATTTCACTGTTTACCTATAAGATGTATTTTTGCTTCTTGTAAGACCTTTTGAAAATCTTCTAAGGAAAATTCCCACCATTTTTCAGGATGAGAATAAATGGTCACCATAGGTCTATCTGTTTCTTGAGAAATTTCACCCAAAATATTATCTTTGTAATAAATTTCACAGAATACTTTTTCTCTTTCCTGATCACTAGCAATAATCAATTTAAAATCGGGATTCAACTCTATGGCTCCAGAAATCCAATAAACCTTCCATCTGAATAATAGCGAACACCCTTACCAGAAGGAATTTTCACATCTATTACTTCTCCATACCTGGGAAGAGTACGGTTTTTAATTAAAGAGTTTGGATGTGTGAGAATATCATCGAGGTAGAGCTAAGGTTAGTTTCGATATCATGAAAGCAAAAGGCGGTCGTCTTCCTTGGGCAGATGTTGGTAAGCTAATCAATAAATGGGAGTTGATTAGATCTAGCAATGAATAATTAGCAAAAAGATACTACCAATTTCAGAATAAACATACATAATTAATCTGTAGACACTCTCTTAATATCTTAGTCTTTAAAACCATATTTTATTAATTCATATTTATCTATCCATTCTGGTTTTCTGTTTTCTAACACTGCACAAATTCCAGAACGCACTGGTCCTTTTAAGGATAGATAAATATTCAAATTAAAAAAATTTCTTTTTAACCATATTGTTGCTATTGCTTCTCCATAATTAGGCAAGGCGAATATGTCATTTTCTGAGGGAGACTGTGATATTTTAATTAATGCCTCTAAGGCTTGATTATCATTAGAGTCTGCGAGATCTATGGCCGCATCATCTTTCTCGTGGTCTTGTGCATTAGGATCGAGAATAATTTCAACGAGTAACTGTATCTGACTTTTTTCCATATTTTTTACCTAAAGAGAAAATCTAAGGGAATATGGGTCCCTATTTCAACCCCTCCATGTTGTTCAGTAAATGGATTAATATATTCACCGTCATATAATCTAGCATCAAATCTGGGAATCTTGCTTCCATGATGTAATCCAGAACGGGAGCTTCCCTCGGGTTTTATCTTCAAACGCCAATCATAAGCGTTTCTATTCTGATTAAAAACACCCCAAGACTCAGGTTTCCCCGGCTGCGAATATTTTGTCCACCCTTTGCTTTTAGCCCAATTTCTAAGAATGCGAATATTGTTTTTCCCTGATTCTGAAAGTTGGCTAGCTGATTGATGAAAGCGGTTAAGAGTTGCTTTTTTGCTAACTTCTTCCCCAGCATGTATTCCAGATTGCCTGAATGGCTTTTTTAATGCCAATGATGTGGTTTTTTGTGCTCGATTCAATAGGGCTGTATTTCTTGAGGCGGCTTTACCGATATGATAGATACTTCTTT
>JBAPRV010000070.1:0-11612 GCA_049281295.1 Chlamydiales bacterium | reverse complement strand
AGCCTCTGCTCTCAATTTGCAGGTGCAGCCCGCTGGATTTTCAATAGAGGATTGGATCAGAGAAATAAACTGTGGGAAGACGTAAAACGCTCTATTTCCCATTAATCTCATTATCTGGTTTTTTAAGAGATGATGCGGTTACCAAGACTTGAACTTGGGACCTCGACATTATCAGTGTCGCGCTCTAACCAACTGAGCTATAACCGCATTGGAGGCTAGGAGATTCGAACTCCTGACCTTCTGAATGCAAATCAGACGCTCTCCCAACTGAGCTAAGCCCCCTTTTTACTTGCCTTCTTCTTCCTTTCCCTTTAATTTGAATGCAAATAGTCATACCTAAACAATTTCTTTTTTCGCAAACCTTTTGTGATGAAACTTTGGTTTTTATTATCTTTCAATTTTTTTGTTTTTTCTTTTTTAGGGGGTCAACCCCCTTCTACTCCCTGTCCAGGTGGTCCCCGCCCCCTTTATCCTCAAGCCAGACAAGGAGAGCCGCAACAGCCCCTTTCCACTCCCTGTCCCTCCCTTTTTCCCTCAGCCCGGCAAGGTGGACCTCAACAGCCTCCTCCTAACCAGACTGCTCCTTATGGACCTAAACCCTATAATTACGGTCCTCATGAACCTCACCCTTATGGGGGACAGGAAACGTATGAACCGCATATTATTTATGAGACCCCTGACGGCGGAATAGAGCCTCCAGCGCCCCAGCCTAATGGGACCGATTTTAATGGAGCCGACCTGGGAGAAAGAGGGGCTTCTTATACGGCAGCTAGAGCAGAGGCCGAGTACTGGCTTAATTTGATCGATCAGGGTCAATATGGCCCCTCTTGGCTTGGACTTGGCATTCTTACAAAGAATGTGGTGACACAACAGCAGTGGGTAGCTGCCATGGCGGCGACTCGTAAAAATTGGAAAAATGTAGTCTCCCGCAAGGTCTCGGCACATCAAATCGTCCAAACCTTGCCTTATGGAGGGAGTCAAGGCAATTTTATGGTTATCCAATATAAAACCAGCTTTTCCAATAAACCCGGCATGGTGGAAACCGTTACCCTCACAACAGAAGGTTATCTGCAGCTATGGAAAGTAATCTCTTATAACATCGGAAGCTATTAGCTCTCTTTATGCAAATCTTTCGCTCCTATAAAAAGCCGTTATTTATGTTGCTCCTCGCCTCAGCTCTCGGCTATTTATTTATTTTCGCTGCCGTGCAACACCTCTCCGACGGGTTTGCATTACATAAAATTTCATCAGAACTTGCTTATTCAAGAGCAAGAGAGACTCCCTGTTTCCCTAGCGAAAAAATCAAAGAAATTCTATCTCAAAAATTTTATTACCTGGAAAAGGGATCTCAGTGCTACGTGTTTGAAAGTGAAGATGGTCAACATGTATTAAAATTTTTTCGGTTTTCCCGGTATCGTCTCCCCTGGTTTGCCAAACATTTACTACTCCCCCCTTTTTTGTCTGAGCTACAAGAACAACATCTTCAAAAAAAAGAAAAAAAGCTCTACGATTTATTAACCAGCTGTAAACTGGCCTATAAAGAGCTCTTGGAAGAGTCCGGGTTGGTTTTTCTCCACCTCAATAAAACCTCTTCTCTTAATCAAACGGTGGTTTTATATGATCGTCTAAAACGCCCCTTCCCAATAGATATCGATCAATATGAGTTTCTGATTCAACAAAAGGGCGAACCGACCTACTCCTATTTAAGCAAACTGATTGCGGCAAAAGAGCAAAATAAGGCTGTAAAAGCACTTCAAGACCTTGTTGATGCATTAACTAGCCGATTTCAGAAAAAAATCGGCGATCGTGATGCGGTGATCCATAAAAATATGGGATTTCGAAATGGAAAGGTTCAATATTTCGATGTGGGTCAATTTTACATGGATCCAAAGGTGCAAAACCCAAGCGTTTATAAAGAGGAAATAAAAAACATCTTCCGACCTCTTGCCCTTTGGCTTAAAGAAAAAGATCCCCAGCTCGCTTTGCAGTTTGAATATGTTTTAAACGAATAATTTAAGAAAGAAGGTGTTGCTCTTTTTATTCATCAAGCGTATAATTCTTTCTTTGCACTTGGTGAATTTAGGAGTAAATTTTTAAATGTCAAAAAACGCAGAATACACATGGGCTACAAAAAATTTTCTTGATGATGTTGATTTTCAAGAAAAGGAAGAAGACACTTTCAAACAACTTCTTCATGGTCCAAAAGTTGAAGAACAAGACAAGACCGAAAAAATGGCGCCGGGAACTATTCTTAGGGGCCACATTGTTGAAATTGGAAAAGACTATGCTGTTATCGATGTAGGCTTAAAATCTGAAGGGCTAGTACCTATTTCTGAATTTACCGATCCTGATGAGCTTGTTCTTGATAATGAAATTGAAGTCTATCTCGACAGGGCTGAAGATGAGCAAGGGCAGATAGTGCTCTCTCGAGAAAAAGCGGCTCGTCAACGTCAATGGGAATATATCATCGAGCACTGTGAAGAAGGTTCTATTGTGAAAGGAAAAGTCATCCGTAAGGTCAAAGGAGGTCTTATGGTTGATATTGGGATGGAAGCCTTTCTCCCCGGTTCTCAAATTGATAATAAGCGCATCAAAAATCTGGATGAATTTATTGGAAAGACTTGCGAGCTGAAGATCCTTAAAATCAATATTGAAAGAAAAAATGTCGTCGTTTCCCGTCGTGAATTGCTTGAAGCTGAGCGTGTTTCGAAAAAAGTGGAGCTGCTCGATAAAATTCAGGTAGGCGATATTTGCAAAGGAGTTGTCAAAAATATCACTGACTTTGGAGTCTTTCTTGATCTCGATGGCGTAGACGGGCTGCTTCATATCACCGATATGACATGGAAGCGGATTAAACATCCTTCCGAAATGGTCGAATTGGGAGAACATCTCGATGTGATGATCTTAAGCATAGACAGAGAAAAAGGGCGTGTTGCTCTTGGATTAAAGCAAAAAGAGCACAACCCATGGGATGATATAGAAAGCAGATATCCTCCCGGAATGCGCATCAAGGGTAAAATTGTTAAATTGCTTCCCTATGGGGCTTTTATCGAAATTGAGCCGGGTATTGAAGGACTGATTCACATCTCTGAAATGTCTTGGGTCAAAAATATCACCGACCCATCTGAAATTGTGAATAAGGGAGATGAAGTAGAAGCTATTGTTCTTTCCGTTCAAAAAGAAGAGGGAAAAATCTCGCTAGGTATCAAGCAGACAGAGCGAAACCCTTGGGAAGGGGTGGATGACAAATATCCCATTGGCTCCACTGTAAAAGCGGAAGTGAAAAGCCTCACCAACTATGGAGCTTTTGTTGAATTAGAGCCCGGTATTGAAGGACTGATTCATATTTCAGATATGAGCTGGATCAAAAAAGTATCGCATCCTTCAGAGCTTCTCAAAAAGGGAGAAGAGGTTGAAGCTATTGTTTTATCAATTGATAAAGAGAGTAAAAAAATCGCATTAGGTGTTAAGCAATTGAGTTCAAATCCTTGGGAAGAAATCGAAAAATCTATTCCGGTCGGCTCGACAGTTAAAGGGAGTGTGAAAAAAATCACAGCTTTCGGAGCTTTTGTCGAGTTGGATAATGGCATAGAGGGGTTGATACACGTTACGGAACTTTCCGACCAAGCTTTTGCAAAGGTAGAAGATGTGATTTCTGTTGACGATACGGTTACAGCTAAAGTAATTAAGTTAGACCCAGAGCACAAAAAAGTATCTCTTTCGATTAAGGAGTATTTGATTGAATGTAATCATATCAACCATGATGATATTGTGGTTGGAGGAGATTCTTCTGAGGACGAATCCGAACAGCAGGAGGATGGGTCCGAAGAAAAAGGTGCTGAGGAAGAGGCCAACCAAATCTGAACCTGATTTGTGGAGAAAAACGGCTTTCTCCTAAGCAAAAAAACCGAAGGTTGACCTTCGGTTTTTTGAGTTTAAATCGATGAGGAGTATTGAATGAACAAAGATCTTGTCGCCATTTTTGAGTATATGGAACGCGAAAAGGGCATTAATCGCGAAACCATTATTAGCGCGATTGAAACAGCTCTTCGAGCTGCGGCGCGCAAAAGCATCAAGGAAGAGGCCAACGTATCTGTGCACATCAATTCAAAAACCGGTGAAATTGAAGTTTTCAGTGAAAAAGAAATCGTTGAGAGAGTCGCGCATCCCGGAAAAGAAATCTCTCTTGAGCAAGCCCAAGAACTTGACCCAGACTGCCTTGTAGGCCAATTTATCGATGTCCCTGCGACTCCCCAAAATTTTGGCCGAATCGCGGCTCAAGCAGCGCGCCAAATCATTTCTCAAAAGCTGCGCGGAGCTGAAAGAGATGTCATTTACGAAGAGTACCGCCACCGAGTCAATGAGATTTTAACAGGCGTTGTAAAACGATTTTCTAAAGGGGCTAATATCATTGTGGATCTTGGCAAGGTTGAGGCTCTTCTTCCTGCTCGAAACTATCCTAAAACAGAAAAATATAAAGTAGGCGACAAAGTCTACGCCCTCTTACAAGAAGTGCAAGATCTTGAAAACGGCGGGGCAGAGGTTATTTTATCAAGAAGCCACCCCATGTTAGTCAAGCAGCTTTTTTTTCAAGAAGTTCCAGAACTTGAGGATGACACAGTCGAAATCATCAATATTGTTCGCAGTGCAGGATACCGCACTAAACTCATCGTTAAGTCAAATGATCCGAGGGTTGATCCTGTGGGGGTTTGTGTAGGTATTCGAGGCAACCGAGTCAAAAACATCATTCGCGAGCTGAACAACGAAAAAATCGATATTATCCCTTACACGGACGATCCCGTCGATTTACTACAAAACATCCTATCTCCCATCGAAATTCGGAAAATCGGAGTTAATGAAGATGAGAAGGTTATAGCTATTGTGGTTGATGATGCCGATTATGCAGCTGTCATTGGTAAGCGGGGAATGAATGCTCGACTCACTGGACAGCTGGTTGGATATGAACTTGAAGTTCAACGAATGAGCGAGTACAATAAAGCCCTGGAAATCCAGAGGTTACAGCTTGTAGAATCTCCTGACCCTAGTTTAGATCAGCCTTTAAACATAGAAGGAATTAATAAGTTGATTATCCAAAACCTTATTCATGCCGGGTTTGATACCCTCAGGAAGGTATTGGCTGCAAGAGTGGATCAACTAGAAGAGGTCATTGGTCTTGATATGGCCTATAAAATTTTAGAAGAAGTGAGCAAACCGCGGGGTGAATAACATTGGCTAAAAACTTGAAATTCAAAATCAAAAATACCCAGCTAGCAAAAGCAGCAGGGTTTGGCAAACCAAAAGCCAAGCCTGTTGAAGAAGTGAAAGAAAAAAATCCGAAGCTTCAAGAAACTGAAGAAGATAAGGTCAAGAAACCGCGTATTCGAGCCAAGTCAAAATCCTCTTTTGCACCGAAAGAAGAAAAGCCAAAGGAAACTGCTCCCCCTAAAGCAGAAGAAAAAGAACCACCCAAGGAGCAAGAGACAATCGTTCCCACTCCCCCGGAAGAGAAAGGAGGAGAGGAAAAACTGGGTCCTACAGGCAAGCATATCGATGACATCTTAGTTCCCAAGAAAAAAGAAGAGCCTAAGAAAAAGGAAGAAGAGCCCAAGAAAAAAGAAGAAAAACAAGCCAAAGTTGAGAAAGCAGAAGATGCTTCTAAAAAAGAAGTACGAAAAGGGAAAAAAGTTAAGGAGTTTAAAGATCTAAAACCTGCCCGTCAACGACAGCCAAAGACATTCGATGCTCGTGACAGACAAGGTCTATCAGAAACTGATGAAGGGAGATGGAGAAAAAAACGACACTTGAAACCACAACAAGATGCTGCTTCTGAAGAGCCGGCAACTCGTCCAACACAATTGAAAATTAAGCTTCCCATCCAAATTAAAGATTTAGCGGCTGAAATGAAGCTAAAAGCTTCTGAAATCATTCAAAAGTTATTTCTCCAGGGAATGTCTTATACACTTAATGATTTCCTTGAGGATGAAACAACTGTTCAGTTTATTGGAAGCGAGTTTAGCTGTGAAATTAAAATTGATACTTCCGAAGAAGAATTGATTCAAATCACACCGAAAACAGTTCGAGAAGAGATCCAGGAAACTGACAAAGATCAGCTTGTTATCAGGCCGCCTGTCGTGACATTTATGGGACACGTCGATCATGGAAAAACCAGTCTTATCGACTCTATTAGGGAGAGCAATATCGTATCTGGTGAAGCGGGCGCAATTACGCAACATATTGGAGCTTTTCGCTGCAAGACAGCAGTCGGAGATTTGACCATTTTAGATACACCCGGTCATGAAGCCTTCTCAGCTATGCGAGCACGTGGAGCCGAGGTGACTGACATTGTAGTGTTAGTCGTGGCAGGGGATGAGGGAATTAAAGACCAAACCCTTGAAGCAATTCAACACGCAAAAGCCGCTGGAATAACTATTGTAGTGGCTATCAACAAATGTGATAAGCCCTCCTTCAATGCTGAAAACGTTTATCGAGAGCTTTCGGAAATAGAGCTGCTCCCCGAAGCTTGGGGGGGGCAAACCATAACTGTAAATACTTCAGCGGTAACAAAAGAAGGAGTATCGGAGCTTCTTGAAATGCTCGCCCTACAAGCTGAAGTTTTAGAATTAAAAGCCAACCCCCACACACGAGCTAGGGGCGCTGTACTAGAAACAGAACTTCGCAAAGGGTTGGGAAGCACGGCTACTCTTTTAATCCAAAATGGGTCACTTAAGTTGGGTGATGTGCTTGTGTTCGAGAAACATTGGGGGCGTGTCAAAACTATGCATGATGAGCATGGATCTCTTTTAAATGAAGCAGGCCCATCCACTCCGGCTGAGATCAGCGGTCTATCAGGACTCCCCTCTGCCGGCGATCCATTCATTGTGGTTAAAGATGACAAAGAAGCGCGTGAAATTGTAGCAGCGAGACAGGCCGGACGAGAGCGATTTGCACTGCAGCAAAAGAAAGCCCATACTCTTGAAAGCTTGCTGCAAAAAGGGGCAGGCGCCAAAAAAATATTGAAATTGATAATCCGTACTGATGTACAAGGCTCGATTGAAGCGTTGAAGGCTTCAATTGAAAAGATCAAATCAGAGAAAGTTCAAGCTGATATTATCTTTACCGGGGTAGGAGACATCTCCGAATCAGACATCCAGCTTGCTGCCGCATCAAGGGCGATTATTATTGGCTTCCATACAAATGTTGAATCCCATGCAGAGCCTCTCGTTAAAGAACTGGGGGTGACGATTCGCCTATTTGACATCATCTACGATGCGATTGAAGCAGTAAGAGCTATCATGGAAGGTCTGCTTGACAAGATTCCACAAGAGAGCGAGACGGGAACTGCTGAAGTTAAAACAACTTTTAAAGCTTCACAACTCGGTGTTATAGCAGGCTGCATGGTAACAGAAGGGCAAATCAATCGTAACCACCGTATTCGGGTAGTGCGCGGTGGAGAAGTGATATGGAGAGGGGGCATTGCTTCGATTAAGCGGACAAAAGAAGATGTAAAAGAGGTAAAAAAAGGATTGGAATGTGGGATTCTTCTCGATGGTTTTAATGCATTGCAAGAAGGAGATATTCTTCAAGCATATGAAATCGTTTACCTTTCACAGCAACTATAAATAAGATTATGCAATCCCGTCGTATTCAACGCCTAAATTCTCTTTTAAGAAAAGTTATATCCGATGTCATTCGGAAAGAGGTGAAAAATCCTAATCTTACCGAGCTTATTGCTGTGACACATATTGAAATCAGCAAAGATTTGCACTTTGCAAAAGTATATATCAGCGTGATTGGAGATGAGGCGAAAAAAAAAGAGGCTCTTATGATTCTCCAAGAAGCTTCCGGCTATATTGGGATTCAAGCCTCCAAGCAAGTGGTTATGCGCTTTTTTCCAAAACTTACCTTTGTGCTGGATGACACGGTAGACCAGCAAATGCATATTGACGAGTTAGTGCAAAAGATTCAGGAAGAAAGAAAAACACGTGAATCTTCATGAGATTGAAAGAGGGCATTCTTCCCGTTAATAAGCCTCAAGGCTGCACTTCGTTTAGTTTAATCCGAACTCTTAGAAAACTCACAGGTATTAAAAAAATCGGCCATACCGGTACACTGGATCCTTTTGCAACCGGAGTGCTCGTCATTTTAATTGGACGAGAATATACCCGCCTTTGCGATAAATTTCTTCTACAAGATAAAGAGTATGTAGCAAAAGTCCATCTCGGAGTAAGCACTGATACTTTTGATTGCGATGGAAAGGTAATGGCTCTTTCGAAAAAAATTCCAACACCGGGAGAAATCGATAGCGTGCTTGCCAAATTTCAGGGGGAAATAGAGCAAATACCCCCTATGTTTTCAGCTAAAAAGGTACAGGGAAAAAAGCTTTATAAATTGGCTCGTGAGGGAAAAAGCATTGAGCGCAAGCCTGTAAAAATTCGCATCCAATCCGACAAACTTCATTACTCCTATCCCCATCTTTCACTAAGAATTGCATGTAGTAAAGGGACCTATATTCGAAGCTTTGCCAGCGAGATAGGCGATTTTTTAGGCTGCGGGGCCTATCTTTTAGAGCTGCAACGAACCCGAAATGGCCCTTTTCATTTGGATGAGTGCATAGATGGGAAACTGCTCAACCAGCCTGATTTTGATATATCCCCCTATTTAAAAATCCATGAGAGTTATCCACAGCATTGAATCGTTTGCAAAACAGAGCAGACCCACGAATTTAACTATTGGTATGTTCGATGGGATGCATTTAGGACATCAGGCCCTCATAAACCGTCTTGTTGAAAAGGACGGGCACTGTGTCGTACTCACCTTTTCAAACCATCCTGCCCAGGTCCTTTATCAAAAAAAAATATCGCTGCTCACTTCCCTTTCTCATAGACTTGCTTTGTTTGAACAAAAAAAAGTGGATACAGTTATTTTGCTTCCCTTCACAAATGAATTTTCCAAGCAATCTGCAACTTCTTTTCTGACTCTTCTTAAACAGCATCTCCGTTTTACTCATCTCATCCTCGGCCATGACTCCGCTATCGGACAGGGAAGGGAAGGGGATCGTCCTCACCTTTTCTCAATAGCCAACTCTTTGAATTTTTCGCTCGAATATATTGAGCCTATTCAAGTTGAGAAAATGGTTGTTTCAAGCAGTGAAATCAGGAAAAAAATAGAATCTGGAGATCTCAAGACAACTTCTCGACTTATCGGGCGCGATTATTCCATATTTGCTCGTGTAGCAAGGGGGGCCGGTAAAGGACAAATCCTTGGTTTTCAAACAGCTAACCTTCCTGTTGAAGGGCTTTGTCTCCCTCCGCTTGGGGTCTGGGCCGTGAAAGTGATGGTAGACAACCAGATCTATTGGGCAGTTGCCAACCTCGGGCATGCCCCTACTCTGCACGTGCATCGCCCACTGTGTTTAGAAGTTCATCTTCTCAGCTGTCAAAAGCAATTTTATGGAAAAGAGATGGAGGTTATTTTCTTAAAACACCTCCGCTCAGAAAGGCGTTTTGCTACACTCGAAATGTTAAAAAAGCAGATCAAAAAAGATATTTTCCATGCTAAGCAGTTTTTCGACTAAATCTCTTCGATAATAGGACCCCGGCGCAGATTCTCTTCTTCACCCACCTCTTCAATAATAGGACCCCGGCGCAGATTCTCTTCTTCACCCACCTCTTCAATAATAGGACCTCGGCGCAGATTCTCTTCTTCACCCACCTCTTCAATAATAGGACCTCGGCGCAGATTCTCTTCTTCACTACCCACCTCTTCAATGTCTTTAATAGGAGAATAGCTCTGCTTTTTTTCAACTCCTTTGACCCCATCTACTAGCTCGAATAAACACTCTCTAACATCTTCAAGCTCTTTTGTTATGCGGTCTGAGATGTTTAGGTTGTCTGTTCCAACTTCCAAACTAGATCCTAAATAAGGAATACTATAAAAGCCAATCGACCAAGATATTTGAAGTCCTGTTAGCACCCCATTACTATAATTTGAGACTTTATCAAGAACACTATCATTTTTATAATGATAGGCAGCTTTTCTAATAAGCACCTCAATCCCTTCCCTACAGATAACTCCTGATTGAACCCTGCTTAAAAGGGTCATTAGTTTGATAGCAAATTCTTTTTCATGAGTGATTTCTAAGTTATTCTCATATTTCCATTCTACAATATGAGCCAGAGTGTTAGAAATAGAAGATAACTTTTGGATTAATCTCTCTTTTTGTGGAAATTGGGAAAGAGACTGGGCAATCCTCCTAAAAGGAAAAATAAAATCATCGTCTATTTTTTTTCGAATGCTTTTGTAGAAATCATTTTGCATAATGGTTCGACCAAGCACTTCTGTATCTATAGAATTTGAAGAAATAGATTTTTTAGCATCATGAAGAAGTTGTGCAACAGTTGCATGAAAACTCTTTCTCAAGCCAGGTCGACTCTCGAGTTTTTCCAAAAGATTGATCACTTCTTTTATAGAAGTTTTGCTAAAAACCTCTTGGTTCTCTACTAAATCTCTAAGTCTTTGCACTTCCTTAAGAGATGCGATTTCCTCTTGCTGAAAAGTATTTAAAGCTCTCTCTGTTTTTTTAGCCAAAGCTCTGATATATGAATCTACTCGTAGTTGCTCCCCTTTTTGGCTCCAAATAAACTCAGCTTTACTTCCCGGAACATGATGATGATCTCTAACTAATTGGACTGGATCAATGTTGCCTCTTAAAAATCCGAGTTTTGCAAACAGATCTATTTTTAATTTTTCTACGAGCCCAAGGGTGTATTTACCTTCCAAAAGCGAGAATCGATGATGTAAAGTCACAAAATCGGTCCTTCCAACCACTTCTGACATAATCCCTAACCTAGCAAGACTATAATGTAATTTGGATGCTACGCTTTCAACACCCCCTCTTCCTCCATTAGCTGAACAACAGGCTATGAGACTAATACGAAGATTACTACTAGGATGTAAATTGAGATTTTCCCTTTGGACTCCTTCGGCTAGATATTCAGAGATAGCACTATAATGCCATTTCCCAATGTGATTGGCGTTAGGCTGACAGTGATCAATGATATAGATCCTTGTCATATCATCTACTCTGGCAAGAATATCCTTTTCTCCTTGAGAAGGTCCTGCTTTCAGATTTCTAGGATTAATAACCGACACAGTAGTTTGCTCATTTTTAGCTTCAATACGTTCTACTAGAGCTTCAACTTGTCCCTGGCTTCCTCCAAAATTTATAATAACATTATTAGTATAAGGTTTATTTAAAGAAGTCATAATATTCTATTATTAATATTAATTATTAATAATAAGCATTATAATCTTCTTTTTTATTTTTATTATTAAATTATACTATATATTTTATTAATTTATTTTGAATATATAATATTAGAGATTTATAAATTAGAATCATAAAAGGATGTTCAAGAACTATCTTTGTAAGGATTGCCCTGCAAATACAAAGGCACAAGGTCTACTTTGAGCTCTTTTGGCAGCTTATCATCAAGCAAGAAAACAGCCTAAAGCAGTGTCTGAAACATCGAAAAAAATGATCTTCTCTACACTCTTCATGCAAGGGAGATATTTATTTTTTTTAAATTTATTTCTTTCTATAAATATTAAGA
>JBAPRV010000069.1:0-1832 GCA_049281295.1 Chlamydiales bacterium | reverse complement strand
CATCTTCTGCGTCACCCTCGTCCAGCTGCAATGAAGAAGTTGCTTCTTGATCCCCTTCTATGCCTTGATCTTTATTAGAAAGCAAAGATGCTGAAGAAGTTGCTTCAGAACCCTCTTTAATGTTTTCAAGGTCCTCATAAGAAGGCGGAGGGGCTGAAGGGGTTGTTTCATCTTCTGCGTCACCCTCGTCCAGCTGCAATGAAGAAGTTGCTTCTTGATCCCCTTCTATGCCTTGATCTCTATTAGAAAGCAAAGATGCTGAAGAAGTTGCTTCAGAGCCCTCTTCAATGTCATCTAACATTTCATAAGGAGGGGCTGAAGGGGTTATTTCATCTTCTGCGTCACCCTTGTCCGGCTGCAATGAAGAAGTTGCTTCAGAAACATCGAAAGATTGTTCTGTCTCTGTCATTGAGAAAGCTCTTTGTGCAATCTCATTTACTTTATTTTCCTTTTGAAAAATAGAAGATTTAATCGACTTAACTTTTTCACTAAAAGTATTAATAGCATCAAAAAAAGAATTATAGAGCGCTTCTCTATTAAGGTGTGAAAACATAGCTTTTTACCCTGTAATTAAACTATTTAAAGATTATCACTATTTTAATACTAAATTCATAAAATGGCAATTTTATTTAATCAAAAAAAACTTTTATCCTGTTTTTCAAATTATATTTCCAAAATATGCTGCATTGTGGGCATATCTCTGACTGGCAGGTAGACAGTTATAGCGGAATTAAATTTACATTTTGAAGCTGTTGCAATGTAAATTTTTCAACTAATTCCACTATAAGCTTTCTATCCACCAGCAAAAGAGTTGGGGCGCCGGATTTCGATGATCCCTCTTCAATGATGGGTAAAATATTTTTATTTTAAAGAACTTATATTTTAATGGGAAAAGATCAAGCCCATATTCAGAGACGCATGAGGGTCAAAAAATATGGGCTATTATATGTGAAAGCCAAGATTCCTTGGGAAAAATAAAAAACATCTACGATGTTTATAATAGGTTCTCTGCTGAGAGAGAGTTAGGGAATTTTTTTAAAAGTAAGCTAAGAGTCTGAGAATCTCCCTCTTTTTGAGCATTTACGGCCATTGCTTTAATTTTATTCTCTAGCTCTTGCTGGCGTTTTTCAAGACGCTCTTTTTCACCCTTATTGTTGTTAATTTTATTCGTTATTTCATTATATTCTCTCTCTATAGACTCAATTTTTCTGTTTCTATACCATTCTATTGTGAAATTATTAATTTTTTCTTTATTATCATAAACTTTCTTTGCTAAATAAGCAGAACCAAGGACCAAAAGTGCTGTGCCGGCAAATATGCTGCCGGTTTTAAAAAGAAATACTATACTGACTATTGCAAACAATGCCAAAACTACGCAGCCGATCTTCGCTGCTAATTGTATCACCTTATCCCTCGTAAAAAAACGAGTGGTATTTACTTTTTTGACACTCCTATTTGAAGCAGCTTCGTCTATAAAAGGTCCTGATTGTTTTTTCCCTGATGGTATAAGGCTATATAGATCTAGACTCGCTTCAGAAGGATTTTGAGTGCTAGAAAATTCCTTCTTAACTATATCACCAGGGTTCTCTTTCTTTTGTGTATTCCCTGTAAAAATATCAGCAGAACCTTCTCCTTGGAAAAACTTGGAATCCGAATTAAGATATTGGTTTCGTAATTCCTCTAGATCTGGATCATCCTCTTCTAGTAGAAATGTGGGGTCTTCCAATTTCTCGCTCACACGACGAGTAGCCGTATATACCTCTGGCCCTTCTTCAACAGTAACTTCTTCGTCTGTTACAGGCATTTGAAGTTGGTTTCCTCTTCTTACAACC
>JBAPRV010000068.1:0-9181 GCA_049281295.1 Chlamydiales bacterium | reverse complement strand
TTTCACTAACCCAAATATATATCAAAAAGGCCCTAAAGACCCTGACGACAACAAAGCCAATATCCCTGTTCCTTCTCGGATGAGACAATCAGAAAGACCCGAAAATGAAGGAAATGGAGATATACCTGACTCATCTGTTTTGCGAGAAAGTCTTGAGGATATCAAGGCAGCAAAAGCACTTGAAAAACTTTATCAACCTCCAACAGAAGAGGATATTAGGAAAATAGAGGGATCTTTACCTCCAAAAAAACCAAACAAACCCCCTACTCATCAAAAGTTCGATAACTTCGGACTTCCTTTAATTCCCGGTAGCGAAAATGAAAAAACAACCACAAATGATCACAAAATTGAAGAGGAAATTGATGACGAAATACTTCAGGCACGTTTAAGTAGATTCAGGGATGGGGATTAACCTCTTAGAGATTTAGGGTATCAAGAGTTTGTTAACTGGTGTAAGGGAGAGGGTCTTCATATCAAGGCCATAAATGATGAATTCAATCTCGATCCAGGCGCGCTGAAAAAAAGTGTAGACTTACGCGCATCAATAGTTCCTAGGCTAAAAGCCATGAAAAATGTTCATCCTGAGAAGTTTCAGGTTTTGAAAGAAACCTCTAGAGCATGTTATTACTTTTAAAGATCCATATTGTGATAAACAGCTCTCACATCATCAAGCTCTTCTAGCCATGCTATAAGATCTTGATTCGCTTGACTTGTCTTTTCATCGCACTCAATCAAAGTGTTCGGAATCATCTCGATGTCTGCCTCGGCTACGGCTATCCCTTTCTCATCAAGCCGCTCTTTAACGGTATAGAGTTCAGAGGGATCTGTGGTGATCATGTATCCTTCAGTAGCCACCTCTAAATCTTCAGCCCCTGCTTCTAAAGCTATTTGAAAGAGAGTTCCTTCATCCGAGCTCTCTTTTTCTACCTGAATCACCCCTTTCCGTTCAAAATTAAAAAGAACAGATCCCGGCTGGGCAATCGTCCCTCCCCGCTTATGGGTGGCAATGCGCATATCCGAAGCGATACGGTTTTTGTTGTCGGTCAGAATCTCAATCACTATCCCTACCCCGCCATGGCCGTACATTTCATAGGTAAGCTCTACAAAGTCCTCTTTACCGGAACCGGCCGCTTTTTTGATATTGCGCTCTATGTTGTCAACGGGGACATTGGCCGATTTTGCTTTTTGAATCGCCAGACGAAGCCGTGGATTGCTTTTAGGGTCGGGCCCTCCTATTTTTACCGCACTGATAATCTCCTTTGCCATGCGCGAAAAAATCTTCCCTTTTTGGGCGTCGGCCCGCTCTTTTTTATGCTTTATATTTGCCCACTTACTATGACCGGCCATAACTACTTCTTTTTAAAAAAATGAACTTTGTTCTTTTTTTCCCACGCGATAGCTTCGTTGTACTGCTTGAAATGGCGCTCTCTCGCTTTAAAAGCAGCCCCATGGGTTCGATACCACCCTCTTTCGTCGACAAAGCCGGGTACTACTGCGTGAAGCATTTCGTGGTAGACTATAAAGGAAATAAAATAATCGGGAAAAAAAGGGTCGTCTAATATCCGATTGATCTTTATCAGTTTTAATGACTCCTGATATTGACCGAAAACTAACTGGGAGCGATTTCTTCGGCCCTTTTTGCCATACCAGGTGATTTGCAGATCGAGCTCATCATTAAAATAGTGATGATTGAGTTCATCAAAAAGGGTTTTAAGGTTATAAATGCACCCTGCTTGCGCTAAGGTCTCTTTCTTGGCTCGTTGTGTATAAGCATAGTGTGGAAGGTTTTCTTGGATATATCTTCTTAAAATCGTGTTTTGTAGGTGCTGGTTTTTTGCTCTTCCCCTCACATAATGCGCAATAGCCGAGACAACAGGGTCTGGCGCTTTAAGAAACATCCGATGAAGGGAGAGGCGGGCATAGTTTCTCTTTCTTTCTAAAAGGTTGAGCATTGTAAAGCGGTTGTCATTTATCCTTAAATCGAGATGATAATTGAGTTGCCGGGTGAGTCGAAATTTAAATTCCTCCGGGCTCATAGCACCCGTTCCATAATGATTTTACCTACATATCCCCCATCTTCTTTCATGAAATATCTCTGAAGCCCTACTTCTGTAAAACCAAAGCGGTGATATAAAGAGACAGCTCTGTTCCCTTCATAAACCTCTAAATAGAGCACCTCGATGCCAAAATAGGTTTTAGCGAGATGGATCACATTATTCATCAAGAGAGTTCCTACTCCTTTGCCTCTCTGAGTCTCGGAAACGATGATAGAGATCAAGCAGTGGTGAGCCAGTTTGCGATAGGGCATCAGACAAAGGGTAGCTATCCCGCAAGGTTCTCCATGGATCGTAGCCGTAAGACTGCTTTTATATTTACTAAAACTGATCCAGTGCCTAACTGCATCCTCAATCTCTCTAAGATCGGCCATGGGAAATCCACTCAATACCCCCGGTTCTTGAAGCCACTGCTTCAATGGCTCAGCATCATCCGAAGAAGTATATCTAATTTCCAAACCTTCAATTTTAGGGAGGGGGGTTTTCTTCTCTTCATTCATTTCAATCACCCAAATTCTTTTAAAAAAGCAACAATGAAGTCGTCAAGAACAGCTCCATCCATCATTGCCTCAATATTACCCGTCTCAAACCCTGTCCGCGTATCTTTTACTAACGTATAAGGTTGAAAGACATAATTACGTATTTGAGATCCCCATGCAATCTCTTTTTTCTCATCTCCCATTGACTTAAGACTCTTTTCTCGCTCTGTTATCTCTCTTTCGTATAACTTCGATCGAAGAAGTTTAAGACAAGTTTCCCGATTTTGAATCTGACTCCGCTCTTTTTGACAGGTCACCACAATCCCTGTTTCGAGGTGGGTGATTCGAACCGCTGAGTCGGTCACATTCACATGCTGCCCCCCTGCTCCCGAAGCCCGAAAGGTGTCAACTCGAATCTCATGGGGCTTTATCTCAATGGTGATGTCATCGGTGATTTCCGGGACCACATCCACAGAGGCAAAGCTTGTATGGCGCCTCGCGCCACTGTCGAAAGGGGAAATGCGAACAAGCCGGTGAACTCCTTTTTCTGCTTTAGAATAACCATAGGCATAACTCCCTGAAACCTTCAAGGTGATGCTTTTAATGCCGGCTACTTCACCTTCGACCTGATCAATAACCTCAACTTTCCAGCCGCGCCTTTGAGCCCAACGTTGATACATTCGACTCAGCATCAACACCCAATCACACGCTTCAGTTCCCCCAGCGCCTGCATTTATGCTCAAAAAGCAATTTTTGCCGTCCATCTCTCCTGAAAGCATATGACGCACTTCAAGCTCTGACAGCTCTTTTTCAATACGGCCAAGCTCTTCAACGAGCTCTTCAACAAGGCTTTCATCTTCCTGTTCGGATGCCTCGGGAAGAAGGCTTTCCACGCTTTCAAATAGATTTTGAATTTCTCTGTAGGGCTCTGTCCATCCTTTTAATTCATTGGCCTCAGAAATCACTTTTTGCGCTCTTGTGTTGTCCTCCCAAAACTGGGGACTTTCCATCTCCTTTTGGAGCTCTACAAGCTGTTTTTGTTTGGCTTCAAGATCAAAGATACCTCCACATATGCAGGATACGTTTTTTTACATTTTGGAGCCGTTCTTGTATCTCTTCTTTCATGATAATAGCCTCTTGTTGAGCAGAGCAATTCTAGGCGCTCTTTCTAAAAAATGTCAACTTGGACTCTTTATTTTTGGTGTGTTAACATGCAGCTTCTGAAATCGCTTCTATTTAAAAAATTTATACTAAACAGTGCCTTATTAAGGAGTTGAGATATGATTTGTGGTGATCTTCGTCAAACTACAGGTTCTCATTTTGAACCCCGGGAAGGGGATATTGTTGAGGGAAAATTATTACTGCATTGCGGCCATCGTTTTCAGATCGCTGATTTAAAAGGTAGAGATTCTTGCCCTGTTGATGGCTCATCTTTAGGAGAGAAAGTTATAGAAAGGATAACAGAGCAATCCTCGACAATCGAAAAAATATTTAATGTTACTTCCGAAATGCTTGGAGTGAGGGTGTGGGGCGAAATAGCTATGAGGGGCCTTCCCCCTATGGCGTAAAGCTTATCTTTTCTCCTTCCAGACGATAGATCCACTCCCAATCTGCCTTCTGTTTCTCAAAATAAATATTTCCCTTTTCATCTTGCGAAGCAATCCACCGCTCTTTGTCGGGAACGATAAAAGTTTGATTTCCCTCAAATGTCACGTTTTCAGCATAAAATTCAGATCTCCCCTCTAAAACAATCGTTAAAGCTTGATGTCGTTGAATCTCATTGGTCCAGTAAGAACGAGTGGCAAGGCGGTCGATCCCCTGATTTTCTACGCAAACATTTTTTAAAATGCATTTACCCGTTTGTTGGCTGTAGTGAACCCTTCTATCCGAATAGTGCCCGAGCAATTGCTTCGCTTCAATCAGTAAGCTCCCTTGCAGATCGAGATTTTCTATCAATAAATCGGCAATTTCAAGTTGAAGCTCGCCTCCCTCACCTATTTTCCCTCCGCGTATTTTCTGTTGGATAAGCGCATACAGCGGGCCCAAAGCCGGATGGTAGAGAAATAAAAATGAGGGACCCTTCTCCAGATAGTCTTCTTGGGAGGGCAAGGAAGGAAGGGAAATTTGGCAATAGTTTTGGAGAAGATCGTGTGAGGCTACAAGAAGATCGTAGAAGGCTCCTACCGGTGTTTCAAGCAGTTTGCTCCCTCTCTTATAATTTCTTTTGGCAGTCGATAAAGTGTGCTTCCTTTCGTTATAGGTCAAAAAAGTGGGGAGTTCTTCTTTTTCAGAAACGACGAGCGCATCACTGATCATTTGCATCATACTTTCAAGCCGCCCCCCCCTTTTTTTCTCAAAAGACCCATCCCCTTTCAAAAAGGGCACTTGCATTTTCATATTGATCATCAACCCTTGAAGAGGGTGTTTCTTCACCGTAGGCAAAAGTTTTCCTATATCGGCATAGAGAATATTCGTATTGGCCGGATAAAGAGAGTATCCCCCCTCTATCGGGTTATCTTCGATGCCCCACTTTTGAAATTCGGTATACTCAATATTTGTGATCTTTTTGTTGCTGCCTCTTTTCATCAATACCAACATCCCTTCAGCCGTCTTAGCCAATCGCTCACAAGAGGCAAACCCAAAAGTTTTTTTCTTTTCTCTGCCCACTCCCAGCAGCGCAACGAGCCCTCTATCAACTCCTCCAATTGGATTATTGATTTGCCGAACCAGTAAACGGTGTTTTCCTTTTTTTTGGAACCAATCGAATACTCCTTCTTCATCTGCCGTTCTCCAGATTGCCCCATGCCCACCCGGTTGCACATTCAACTCCAGGGGAGCCTTCATCGACCACTCCCCTTCTTCAGTTAGGACAGGCACAGAGAGCTGAGAAAAAATAAAAAAGCTGCCTCTATCCCGGCCAAACCATCTCTTTTTTTCACATATCGCCTCCACCTGATTTCGATTATGCTTCTCCAAAGAGGTCATCATCGCAATGGGGATAGTCACGCACTCGCCAAATAACCTGTAGTAGAGAAATTCCCGTCCTTGGACATCGCGTACTAACCCCTCCAAAAGTGACCTTCCCCCAAATGCCAGGGAAGCCACCGGCTGATTATCTTTCACGTTTAACCGTGCACCCAACCCGCCAATAGGATACATTTCCCCCACCTCAGCAAGAGCGCGAATGCCTGAAATAACGGCCCTCTCTATCCGATCCGATTTTTCGGTTAAGTCAACCCCGGTTGCGCGAGAAAAAGTGGTATCCTCGCCCTTTTCACCTTTCCCAACCAACAACTTCAAAACAGTCAGATGATAGCCTACAATCCCCCCAAGGCTAGCATAAAAGTGATCAATCTCAATTAACTGCTCTAGCAATTTCTCTACTTTTTTTTCCGGTAAATGAGAAAAGGAAGGACCAAATACAATCCGTTCTTGACCAATTGCTACCAAAGAATAGAGCACAACCTTTGAACGAATCTCTTTTCCGAATGCGAACAAATTATCGAGATTTTTTCTTGCCAAAGCCTCTTTCACACGAAAATGGGAGAGCAAACAATCCTGCTTTGTTTTCAAATCTTCGCAGTTTTGAAGAGATTTAGCCAAAGGATCTAATATTTCAATTTCTTCTAAAGTCGTCACAAATTTTTTGATTTTATCAACTTAAATAAAATTAAGTCGGGACCCTCTTGAATTTGTTTTGACGAGAAACCCCGACAAAAGATAAAAGAATTGCAGCGAAGAGTAAACTTTTTTCCACATGGAGGGAGTCTTTTGCTAAAGACTCCTCTAAATTACCAGGAGAGAATCATGGCACAAAAGAAAAAAAACACCGCATTTATGCAACCGGTGCAGATCAGCGACGAGCTAAAAGCTGTTGTTGGACCCGGGCCCTTGCCAAGGACCGAAATCATAAAAAAACTTTGGGCATATATTAAAAAAAATAATTGCCAAGATACCAAAAACAAGAGAAATATTATCCCGGACGAAAAATTAGCTAAAGTGTTTGGCTCAAAAAGCCCAATTGATATGTTTCAAATGACCAAAAAGGTTTCCAACCATATTCGTTCATAATATTAATCTTTGTTATTTAAAAGATTACGATTAAAATGGGAGTCAATTTTTCTGACTTCCATTTTTGTTTTATGACGAAAGATAAAGTAGGCATTATTTTACTGGCAGGGGGTAGAGGGCTAAGGCTAGGCACTCCTCTGCCCAAGCAATTTCTTCCGCTTTCCGACAAGATCGTCGCTCTCTATAGCCTGGAGGTTTTTTTCGACTCTCCTGAGGTAGGGGAAGTGGTGGTGGTTTGCGATCAAGCGTATCGCTTTTATTTTTCCGGTTTTCCGGTAAAGTTCGCAAATCCGGGGAAAAGAAGACAAGACTCTGTCTATCAGGGACTTCAAGAGATCTCGGATGAGATCAATTGGATCTGCATTCACGATGCGGCCCGCCCTTTTATCTCTAGCGAGCTTTTAAAAACCCTTTTTCAGGAGGGACGGAAAGTAGGAGCTGCCGCTGTAGGCCAGCCCGTTAAGTGGACGGTAAAAGAGATACAAGAGAGCCACTTAGTGAAGCATACCCTTAATAGGGAGGCGATTTGGGAAGTTCAAACCCCGCAATTTTTAGCAAAAAACATATTGAAAGAAGGCTTTGCACGCATCCAAGCCCAAAACCGGACAGTAACGGACGACGTTTCACTTGCCGAAGCTATTGACCATCCCGTGAAAATGGTGAAGGGGAGCGATCGAAATTTAAAGATAACCACCCCAGTAGATTTAGAGATAGCGCGCAGCTTTGTCACTGAGCCGCACGAGAAAGCATTAAAATACCGCCTGCATATTGCCTACGACGGGACTGCTTACAGCGGCTGGCAGCTGCAACCTAATGCCATTTCCATTCAAGGGCTTATAGAAAACAACCTCAATATCCTTTTAAAAAAAGAGACTCGAGTGATAGGAGCGGGGCGAACCGATGCCGGAGTACATGCCTTAAAACAAGTGGCCCATTTCACCCACACAAGTTCGATAGACGTCGAACAAGTTCGCCATAGTCTGAATGCCCTATTACCTCCTGACATTCGGATTAAAGCGCTCGAGCCGACTCTCGACAGTTTCCACGCCATGTATTCAGCTGTCAGCAAAGAGTACCACTACCATATCTGGCTAGAACCGACCATAACCCCTTTTCTTCGTCTTTATCGCCACCATTGCCCCCGCCTTGCCTCCCTTGACCTTCTAAAAGAAGGGGCAGCCCGATTTGTAGGCACCCATGATTTTAAAACCTTTGCCAATGTCGGCAGCGAGGTTAAGGCAACTGTGCGCACCCTTCATCGCCTTGACGTCTATGAAGAAGAAGGAGGGGTGCGCTTAGAGTTTGAAGGAGATGGCTTTCTTTATAAAATGGTTCGTAATATCGTAGGTACCCTTTTAGAAATAGCTACCCAAAAAAGAAAGCTCGAAGAGATTGACTTACTTTTTGAGGCAAAAGATCGGCGCCGTGCAGGAGTTCCCGCTCCCGCACGAGGACTCTTTTTAAAACAGGTGAATTACCCTTCTCATTTTCAAGATGATAAGTGAAACTCTTGTCCATCGCCTGGTAGCAGAGGTCTCTTTTAAATGAAAACCGCCTTTAAACTTTCACTGCCGGCTATCTGCTGCTACTTTCCCTTAGGGATGGTATACGGCCTTGTGTTTACTCAAAGCGGGTATCCCGCCTATCTTGCTCCCCTATTCAGCGCTTTCATTTATGCGGGTGCTATGCAATTCCTGGCTCTTACCGTCTTGTTAGCCGGCGGCTCATTATTCACCGTTTTGCTTGCCGTGATCCCTTTAGGCATTCGCAATATCTTTTATGGGATGACCTTATTCGAACGTTTTAAAAATTATAACCCCTTTTTAAGAGCCTATTTAGCCCATGGACTTGTTGATGCCACTTACTCTATTTTAGTTACCGGCCCCTGTTTTAAAGATAAAAAGCAGGAAGCGCGCTATGTGATCGCTCTTACCGTGTTTATCCACCTCTCCTGGATTCTCGGCACCTTGCTTGGCGCTGTCGCAGACAGTTTGTTTGAGCTTCCTGCCGGATTAGAATTCGCTTTAACAGCTTTTTTTGCTGCCTCTGCAGTTGAGCAAATCAGAAAAAAAGGAGAGATAAAACCCGTTATAATTGCTTTTGCTTCAACCGCCCTTGCTCTCGTTGCAGCTTCTCAACACCTATTCTTAGCGGGTATCGGTATCGCAGCTCTCTGCATTTTAGCGCTCCCTTCGGGCAGAAGGAGCATGGCGTGATTCTTATACTGATTATGATGACGCTGGTCTCTTTTTCTTTTCGCTATGCCCCATTTGTGTTATCGAGGTGGCTGCAAAAATCGACTTTCCTAAAGAAGCTTGGCGCTTCATTGCCCCTTTGCATTTTGATTTTGCTTGTGGCGCACACCCTTCAACAGACTTCTTGCAACATTCCCGAAATGATAGGCCTTGTGGCAGTCGTGGTTGCTCAGCTTCTTTTTCGCAATGTTTTGCTTAGTATGATAGCGGGTGTTTTTTTCCATCAAATCTTAATGAGAACCCTAATGTAAAAAAAAGGGAAGAACCCATACTAGAAATTACAGAGACAACCAATTAGACAAGAGTTGGCTTTCTTTAAGTT
>JBAPRV010000067.1:0-4642 GCA_049281295.1 Chlamydiales bacterium | reverse complement strand
CGTCACCCAACTAACAAGTAGTTGGGCCCCCTCTTGATACTTGTATTTTGCCCCCCTTCGCTCAACCCCTTTCACGGCATTTTTTGCGTAGGGTGAGTTAAAAACCATTCTATGGTTCATGTTTTTTACTATTTCGATTAACGATGTTTCTTTCACAAAAAGAAAAAACAATTAGTAAAACGGTTGTAGAAGCGAGTCATCGTTTCCCTAATTGGTTTGGTGAACGATTATATAAAGGAGTGCATATACTCTTTGGAACCACTCCCTCTAAATTTATTGAAAAGCGATCCGAAAAACACCTGAAAAAAATCCTGCTTTCTCAGTTCTTTCTCCAAAAAAGGATAGAGCGGGCTTTGTCAAATAAAGAGAGAGAAGTGACGGTTCGTATTTTTTCCTTTGGCTCAAAAATTTGCATTGCAACTCTTTTTTCTTATAAACAATCCTCTGAGATTTTCAACAAACATCATATTCTTAGCAGTTTAGATGCATTTATCGCCGGGGTGAAGGAGATTCCAGATTCTTTTTATTCCTGCTATCTCGAAGAGCAAACCCACCTTTTTTGCTATTTAGAAGTCGAGAAACTTCGGGGCAAAGAACTCTCTACGAGTGAGCTAAAAAAATTACAAATTGACCTGGAAAAACAAATAACAAATTCAATAACTTGCCATTGCCCAACTATCTTCTGGCCTTATAATCATGAGGAGTCTTATCGAGAAATTTTTGTCTTAAATAAGGAAATTCATACCCCGCAAGACCTGCCTCAAGTTTCGCTTCATTTCAAAGGGCTTACTATTTCAGAGGTGGAATTTCTTGTGCATATAGTTTGCCCTAAAGCCTATCCATCTATAGAAGAGATTTTAGACCTCATCCCCTCTTCCTTATTTCATTTTTGTGCTGATTTCAAAATGGCTCGTGGCTACGCTTTTTCCATTTATCTTCCTATTATCCAGCCAAATCAGGCAATCAACCTTATCATGATACGCAAGTCTGTCATCACACTTCTTCAAGAGGCCATAGGTCCTTTTCGGGATTTTAATGGAGGTCTTTTTACAAAACAGGAAGAGGCTTTTTCTCAAATCAAAGTAAAATTAGCTGATCGGATTCCAAGTTTTTCTCTATTTGCGGAAAAGCTTTTTTACTCCCTCAAGCCAATAGAAAAACAAATCACATTCGAATCTGCTCATGCAGAGCTGCTTTTTCGTGTTTTTGCTTCGATAATGAACTCTAAAAAATCTTTTGACTTTCAGCATTACGAAAATTCGGTTTTGGTAATCAAATCAAAAGAGAGAGCTAGGCTTGAGCCTTTAGTAAAAAAAGCCGAAAAGCTCGATGATGTTGTTTTTGCCCTTTTACAGCTTTCTGAAAGCTACTATTTTGTTCTTTTAGATCCTGTTAAAAACCAGACAAGCCAGCTTCTACCTGAAACGCTTGATCCCTCTTTATTCACCACCTCAAAGAGAAGCCTTCGGCTTGCCGTACAAATAGGACTCCCTCCCTCTTTGAATCCATACTACTTAGTTCCAGATCTTCGTTGCCGCACCATATACAAGTTTCTTTTCGAAGGACTGACAAGACTGAACCAGAACCATAGGGCTGTTTTAGCAGGCGCCCAATCAGTGCAGCGCTCTACCAATAATCCAGTTTATACTTTTATTCTTCGTCCCAATAGATGGAGCAATGGGGAAAAAGTGACCGCTTTTCACTTTGAAAGGGGCTGGAAGGAGGTACTCTCTTTTGCCGATCGTATCGACGCCAAGCCCTTCCGCTATATAAAAAATGGGGAGAGCATATTAAAAGGGGAAGCTTCTCCCGATGTTTTTGGTGTTTATGCGCGAGACAGCAAAACGTTAGAAATACATTTAGAGCGCCCAGATCCCTATTTTCTTGAAAGGTTGGCGCAACCCCTCTTTTTTCCCACCTACGACCGAAGAAAAGAACCGGAACTATTTAATGGCCCATTTGCTCTTTACACTCGAGAACATGACCTTTTGGTTCTGGAAAAAAACTTCTATTTCTGGAATCGAAAAGAGGTCTATTTCGATCGCGTTGAAATTAGAAATATTTTGAAATTATCGCAGATTATAACCCTCTACCAAGAAAAGAAAATCGATTGGATAGGCGATCCGTTTATCATCTTCCCATTGGAATATCAACAGTCTCTTAAAAGGATACGAAACCAAAAAGTTTGTCGCCCCTTTTGTCTTTACTTTAATACAAAGGATCCTCTTCTTGAAAAGCAAACAATTCGTCAAGCTTTATCTCTTTCCGCTAACATTGAGGAAATTGTCTCCACATTTTCACTGTCTACTTCTTTTGAGCCATGCCTTCCCAGAGTAAATTTCAACCCTAAATTGGCGAAAGAATATCTAGCATTGAGCGGGGAGTCCCATGTTTTATGTTATCTTACTTACTCTCCTGTTATTGGCGGAAAAAAATTAGCTGCCCTTCTTAAAAAAAACTGGGAAAAATATTTAGGCATTAAAGTGATCCTCATAGAAGAAAACTGGAATACTTTATTTCACTCACTTCAAAAAGGAAGGTATCAAATTGCCGGTTCCTACCTCACTCCTACTTTAAAGGAGCCTCTTGAGTTTTTAGAAAGAATAGCCCCCTACAGCCCCCTCAACTTTCCTCAATACCAAAATGACGCCTACACCAATTTAATCTTACAAGCCAGGCAATTATCGGATGGAAACGACAAAGAGGTTCTTTTGAAGGAGGCCAAGGATATATTAGATAATGACCTCCCTTTTATTTTCTTGTTTAACAAAAATCATACATATACTCACAGCTCCTCCTTGAAAGGATACAAAATGGACCCTTGTGGTGGAGTGGATTTATCTTATGCCTATTTGGAAAAATAACTTATGCGCTACCTATTTGCACTTTTGCTGCCCATTTTATTATTAAACTCTTGCTCTCCCCAAAAAAAAGAGAGGGAAGATAAAAAGAGACTGTTGCTCAATTTTCAAATTGGGGATTTGCCT
Organism: Chlamydiales bacterium; assembly: GCA_049281295.1. Lineage (GTDB taxonomy): Bacteria > Chlamydiota > Chlamydiia > Chlamydiales > JAAKFR01 > JBAPRV01. The sequence goes on along the minus strand of JBAPRV010000067.1, from coordinate 1,655 downwards.
TCACTACACCCTCATCATTTACAAGGTCCCTTGAGGGGCTACACACTTGGAAAACTTCTCTACGAAGGGCTCACTCGGCTTGACATCGATCAGCAGCCCAGGCTGGCTGGAGCGGAAGAGGTGACGATCTCTCCGTGCAATAAGCTCTATACCTTCAAGCTTCGTCCTTGCCTCTGGCCTGACGGGACAGATATCACAGCCTACGATTATGAAAGGGCATGGAAAAGGGGCTTACATCCCGCCTCCGACTGCCCAAGAGTTGAGCTTTTCTACATCCTAAAGAATGCCGAGAGAGCAAAAAAAGGTGAAGTTGATTTAGACCAAGTAGGCGTTCGCGCTCTCGATTCGAAAACCCTTTTTATTGAGCTGGAATTTCCCGCCCCCTACTTTTTAAGTCTGCTCTCTCAACCTATTTTTTCCCCTCTTCATTTCGACGAGGTTGACTCGGAACCGACATTATTTAACGGCCCTTTTGTGGCGGATACTTGGGAAAAAGGAGATTATTTACTTTTAAAAGCCAATCCCTTCTTCTGGAACAGCTCTGAGAGAAACTTAACATCGGTTCACATTTCGATGATCACCGATTGCAACACAGCCACACAGCTTTTTGAAAAAAAAGAGCTCGACTGGATAGGAGATACCCTTTCGCCTATCCCGAACGAAGCACTTTTTTCTCTTCAGCAAAAGTACAATCTCCAGGAAAGGGCTGTCGTTCGCCCCTTTTGGATCTATTTGAACACTCAACACCCCCTGCTTCAATCTTCTATGATTCGGAAGGCGCTAAGTTTAGCTATTGATCGCGATCAAATCGGTAAACACATATTTCTTAAAAGCACCCCCCTAGAGATGGCTCTTCCGCTGTTTTTTTCTTCTTTTTCCCTAAATCCAATCGAGCAGACTCAAAACTGCCAAGAACTGTTTCGAAAAGGATTGCAAGAACTTGGATTAAAAGAAGAGGGTGTAGCTGAAATACAACTAAGCTATTTCGATCAAATCCCATTGAAGCAACTAGCTGAATATCTAAAAGAGACCTGGGAAAGAAAGTTCGCTCTTTCGATAAAGTTGGTAGGAGGTGAGTGGAACACGTTTTATGACAAACTGCAAAAAGGAAATTTTCATATTGGAGGTTGTTATCTAACCCCCTACTATGACGACTCCACAGAGCCGTTAAACCGAATTTCTAAAAACTCCCCCTCTAATTTCCCTAAGTGGATTCACTCCGGCTACCAGGAAAAACTAGATATAGCTCAGAACACAAACTCTTCAGAGGTTAGAACAAAAGCATTAAACGAAGCAGAAACCATTCTCAACCAAGAGAGCCCTATCATCCCTGTCGTTAACCGAAATATGGTTTTTATACACCATCCAAATCTTAGGAACTATATCATCAACCATGCCGGATGCATTGATTTCTCTTATGCCTATTTTGAATGATCCACACACCTATAGCAGAATAACTTCAAAATTTTACAAATCGGACGAGAGATTTTGGCGGGAAAAAAAGCGCGGAAATCGATGCTGACTTATGTAAGTCAGCGAGGTGCGACCGGTATGTCGTTAAACTAGGAGGTGAAAGTCCTCTACGGGCCCTAGTAAGGGGAACCGTTAGAGAAGGCAAGGGTGTCTGTCGTGAGGCAGAATCTGAAGAAAGCCGT
>JBAPRV010000066.1:0-13222 GCA_049281295.1 Chlamydiales bacterium | reverse complement strand
AGTCATAACTTTATCCTTTGTTTTGTTTTATTATAGTAGTTAAATTACGTAATCTATTGTAATATTTAATTATTAAAATAATATTTTATTTTTATTAATTTATTATTAATTATAATTTTTCTGTTATTTATTTCCAGGTTTTCATGGTTTTGGGGTCATTCCAACACCCTGATTTCAGAAATAGGTCATGAAAAATAAGATATCAGTCACAAGACAGTCAAAAATGCGGGGTAATTAAGCCAGGCTAGGCTTATTTGTCTCATTGTTTTGGGAGATTGCCACTACTAAAAAGATACTCCCCCTTAGCGGAAAAGATATAAAGGAAAGCCCGTATTTAGGCTCCCATATGGGATCAAAAATACGGGCAACGTATTAGGTAAGGATTTAATCTAATTATTTCATCCCATCAAACATCATGTTCTGGTAAAAAATCTTTTTAATCCATCAAATTGTTCTTCGACAGAAAACTTCAAAAGACTCCAAAAAGATGCTAATCGGGTCATTAGGCTACCTATAAAAGCTTTTACTCTTTCTATTACTGTACTTTCTCTAGGAGTCCGAGGAGATTCCAAACCTTGTGGCCTTTCAGGAAGACTTGGCAATGGGCTTTCCGGTTTCGTACCCGCAGGAGAAGTTATTAATGGACCTTGAATCTCTTGTCCTCGTGGAGTTTGTACCCTTCCAGGAAGACTTGGCAATGGGCTTTCCGGTCCCTTCCCTGCACTAACAACAGCATCTTCAAGTTCTGGTTCTGAGTCAGCTAATGCTCTTCCTAGAGCTAGGAGCTCCGTTATAGCTCTTTTCTCCTCATTTTCTCCTTGAAGTTCTAATCTTAATTGAGCTATTCCTGCTTTAACCCTTGCATCTCGCTCTTCGGGAGTCAATATCCTCGGTTCGTTCCTTGTTTCAACTAATGCTTCTATTATTTCCTTCCCTTTTAATCCTTCCATTAATCTCTTCTCAGTTAATGACGCGAAAAATGTCCCATATTCCACGGCAGCATTTTTAGCAACTTCGTTTACTTGAGACGCTTGTGACTCTGACCCTTCTATAGGATCGACCCCCAAATCAAATTGACATACCTGAGGATTCGGATCAAGACGTAGCGCTCCTTGGATCATATTAAAAAAAATTGACATAATTTTTATTCTCCCTTTATTTTATTAATAAATTTATCAACATAAATTATTATAATCTTTAATTATTAAAATAATGTTTGATTTTTGTTAATTTTTTGTTAATTATTTTTTTTTTGTATTTTTCGGGATTCTTGGTCGCCTAATCCCTCCAGGTGTTCATGATTTTTGATTCATTCCTTGAAGGGGGCATAGCTCCCAAAGCTAAATAAGCGCTGAGTCTAAATATTCAAAACCTAAAAACTCTCTAAATCAAGAAGATAGGGTAGGAGCGTTGATTAAGAGACGGCGAAGCTTGAGAAGGGCTTTGGTGTGGATCTGGGATACGCGCGATTCACTCACTCCCATAATCTTGCCTATCTCCTTTAGCATGAGCTCTTCATAATAGTAGAGGGTCAATACCTTTCGCTCTTGCTCCGGAAGATTCGAGATGGCCTCCTCGAGAAGATGGGCGACTTCTTTTTTATTGGCTATTTCAAAGCTGGTCTCGGCCTTCGTGTCGGCTATTCGCTCTAGAAGGGTCGCGTTTTCCTCATCTCCATAAAACACTTCGCTATTTAAGGGGATCAAAACAGCCGGCCGAACACGGAGCAAGAGCTCTTCATACTCCTCCTCAGTGACTCCCAGGTGCGCTGAAAGCTCTTCATCGGTCGGCTCTCGCCCTAAACGTCGTTGGAGGGTCTCCTGGGCAGTGGCTATCTGGTTAGCTTTCTGGTGTACGCTTCGAGGGATCCAATCCAACTCTCGAAGCTCATCGATAATGGCTCCCTTTATCAATAAGATCGCGTAGCTTTCAAACTTGCTGTTTTTGGAAGGATCGAATTTCTCTATCGCTTTGATCAACCCCGTCACTCCAGAGGAGTAGAGGTCTTCCAGCTTGATATGGGTAGGAAGAACGGCTCCTAGTCTGCCTACGGTATATTTGACCAAATAAAGATATTGCACGATCAGCTCATCCCGATGCTCTGTATCCCCTTTCTCGTGATAGAGCTTCCAAAGATCTTCTTTCTCTAGGGCCACTTAATATTACCTCCCGATATTAATTATTTTAAAACTTAATTTTTAATAATACAAATATTTTAAGTGATAGAGAGGTCTCTTATCAATTGAAAGTCTTTCTGGTTTAAATCAGTCAAGATTTTATGGGTGATATTTTTAGGATCTGCAATCAATATCTCCCCTGGGAGAGGATAGCCGTAGGTGACATAGCGGATGGGAAGGTCGTTTTTGGTTGAAACGTTTATCAACCCCCCCATCGTAAGGGTTTCATCGAGCTTGGTGAAGATAAGACCTGTTGGTTGTAGGGAGGAAAACTGATGGATGGCTCCACAAAGATCTACATCTTTTGCAGAGGCGCTTAATGTCAAGAGCACTTCCACACCTTCATAGTTCGAGAGCTCTTCTCCTATTTTTTCAACCCGATTGGGTTGATAGTAGTTGCACCCTTCTGTGTCGATAAGCATAAGATCGTAGCTTGTAAGCGGCTCTATTTTCCATTGGCTTTGCAGCTGCATGAGCGCCTCTTTTCTGGGATCTAAGGTAATGAGGGTCACTTTTTTGTTTCTCCGATGGGTGTAGAAGGAGGCTAGCTTCAAAAGGGTTGTGGTTTTGCCTACCCCGGTGGGTCCTACCAGGGCTAGTTTTTTAGGACTCGTAAAAGAAAACTCTTCGACGGCTTTGATTTTCTTGGCTAATATCTCTTCAAGGTGATTGAAATCCTGTTTTTTGGGGACGAATTCTCTTGCTACCTCTTCAGCGATTGAAGGAGATATTCCTTTTGAAACCAGAAAGTGGATAAGGGTCCTATAAGGGGTTTCGCTCTGGTTTTGGATCAGTTGTTTGATGGTGGCAATGTTTTTCTTTCTGGTTGCGAATTTCATATCAGCACCTCATCTGTAAGGGTGCCTATTGCTTTGAGCTCAATTCTAGGAGAGACTTCGTTGTAAGATAAAACCGGAAGACGGGGTAGATGCTTTTCTATCATCTGTTTCAAGTAGAGACGAGATGAGGAGCTGGCCACAACTACCGGCTTAAGCCTTCCCTTTGAAGCTTGCTCTGTAAGTTTAATAAGCCCTTTTGTTATTTTGTCCATGGCCTTTGGCGAGAGCCGCCCTCTCCCTACAGCAATCATCTGCTCTACTTTTGGGTCTAGGGTAATGACGTGGGCAATACGGCTTTTTCCAAAAAATATCTCTGAAATGCCATGCGAAATTCCTTTTCGGACCTCTTCGGTGAGTTGCTCCAAGTCGATTGAGCCGCTCTCTTCCACATGATCGGCTAATCTCTCAAAGAGAGTGACTGAATCTCGAATGGGTAGGCCCTCTTTGAGAAGGTTTTGAAATACTTTCAGAATTTGTCCGGCCGATAGTTTTTTGGGTACAAGCTCTTCTATCACCGCTGCATCATAATTTTTTACCTCTTGGATAATCCGAGCGATATCTTGTCTGTTGATCCATGCATAGGCATGGGATTCAATCTCTTCTTTGAGTTGGTTCGCGAGCTTTTCTAAATGGGTCTCTTGACCGGATGCCACCTCAATTCCTTTCACTTTTATTGCCCAACCATTGGGAGGAATTTCCGAATGAGCAGCGATAGAGGCCGATGGAATTCGAATGCCGAGATGGTTTCCTATTTGATGTCTTATGGATTCCAATTGTTGATGGAGAGATTTGATGAGAGAGGCGTTCTTTGACCCAAGCTGCACTTCTAAAGGAGATGCGATCAAGGTTTTTTTCTCTCGAAATTTAAGGATGGAGTAAATGAGCAAGCCAGAGGCAATGGGTAGAATAACTAAAATAGGCATACCCGGGATAGCACATAATATGAAGAGTGTGATCGCTGTAATTAAAAACACTTTGGGTTGATGGAAAATCTGCCTGGTAATTGCGCTTCCCACACTCCCTTTGGAGACGCGGGTCACCATAATCCCGGCCCCTACTGAAACAAATAAGGCGGGCAATTGACTCACTATACCATCGCCAACTGTCAATCGGATAAAAGTGGTCCAACATTCACTCCAACTAAGCTCTTTGACGGTCATTCCGATCAATAGCCCTCCAAAGATGTTCACAGCAGTGATCACAATAGAGGCGATAGCATCCCCCTTGACAAATTTGGCAGCCCCATCCATGGCCCCGTGAAAATCAGACTCCTCTGATACTTTTTCCCGTGCTAGTTTCGCCTCCTCCTGGTTGATGAGTCCGGATGTAAGCTCGCCGTCGATGGCTAACTGTTTTCCCGGCATCGCTTCAAGGGTAAAACGGGCTGTCACTTCCGCTATGCGTCCCGCTCCCTTTGTGATGACGATGAAATTGATCGTGGTCAACAATACAAAAAGGATTAATCCAACTAAAGTATTGCCTTGGATTACGAAATCGCCAAAGGTTCTGATAATGTCCCCTGCATCCCCTCGAGTTAAAATCATCCGTGTCGAGGCAATGTTGATCCCTAATCGATAGAGAGTCAGAAATAAAAGCAAAGCGGGAAAGGCACTGAACTCTAGCGCCTTCTCGATGTAGAGGGTGAGAAGGAGAGTCATCAAAGAGAACACGATGCTGAAACAGATAAGCGTGTCGATCAAAAAGGGAGGAAGGGGGACAATGAGAAGCAATATGAGTCCGATAATCGCAACGGCTAAAACCGCATCGGTATGCCGACTTATATTCCGAAGTCGATCGCCCATCTTCCCCCTTTGTATAATCTTCTAATAAAAAATTAATTGCTTTTTCGCAACGAGTCTCTTTTCACCGACTCCTCTTTTTCCTCCTCTTCCACTTCTTGGCGACTCATCCGTCTCTGTTGATAGAACTGCTCTCTTCGATACCAAAAATCTATAAAACCTAAGAGAAGTAGAACAATTCCTATTTCAAGGGAGAGGAAAAAGAGCTCTTTAAAAAGAATCGCCCATTTTTGAAGAGGAGAAGAAAAAATAAGCCGGGGCGTGGGTTTTTTTAAGCGTAGCATTAGATACCCTGCGCAAGCTATCACGGCTACCTTTACAAGAGGGAGCAGTTCCCGTTTAGCTTTTCTCCTCTTTGGCTTGAGCGGATTGGACGTCCAAACCCACCCTCTTTGTAGAAAATAGCCGGCAATTGTAAGTAGAAAAAGGCTCACTAATATGAGCGCCAAAGGCCATAAAATCGGCGAGAAGGCACGGCAAAATGCCGGCCCAAAACTTGTGTAGGTAAGATTGGAAAATATATTGAAAAAAACTTTCTTTAATCTTCTGTCAAACAGGGAGTGAAACGCCCACAACAATAAAATAGCGGCAAGAAAGACAATTGCATGTACGAGATCATTCGATTGGGGAACCTCCCCTTTTTCTCTAGCTTTCCGCAGCTTTTTTGGGGAGGGAGGATATGGGTTCTCTTTCATCTAAAATCTTTTTAGCAATAAAATGATTGAAAGGAAACTCCATTGTGAGAAAAGACTTTGAGAGTTATAGTGATTAAAGCATTACGGAGTATAGCGCAGTTTGGTTAGCGCGGCTGCTTTGGGAGCAGTAGGTCGGGGGTTCGAATCCCTCTACTCCGAGGGTTTATTTATGGGAAAGCTTATTATTGTGGATACCGGGGAAGAGATCGTTCTTCCTGAAGGTGGGCCTATTGCCGAGGCTTGCGAAGAGGCCGGAGTTCCTTTTGCTTGTACGGAAGGAGTGTGCGGAACCTGTGTGATTGAAGTGCAGGAGGGCATGGAAAATCTTTCTGAATTCACTCAAGAAGAGGAAGATTTTTTAGGCGAACTGGAAAATGAACGCCTTGCTTGTCAATGTAAGTTGAATGAGGGCGTTGTTAAAATTACCTTTTGAGGAAGTATGACAGCTAAGCAAGAAGAGAAAATCACTAGAGACATGACAATTGGGGAAATCTTTTCCAAACATCCTCATAAGAGCCAGCACCTTGCTCAGGCAATGACCCGGGCCGGACTGCACTGTTCCAATTGCAGTGCCGCTACCTGGGAGACCTTGGAAGCCGGCATATTAGGCCATGGAATGTCGGAAGAAGAGCTTGAAAAACTTATCGATGAGTTGAACCTCATTTTAGATGAAGAGATTGACATGACGAAGATCTCTCTTACCCCTAAGGCGGCACAAAAATTCAAAGAATTTGCTGAAGAAGATGGGAAAGCCGGGTGGGGGCTTCGTTTTGGAGATAGTGCCGGCGGATGCGGAGGCTTTCAATACGAGCTTGACTTTGAGAAAAACAGTGCCCCTGAAGATAAGGTTTTCGAGTCCGAAGGGATTAAAATCTATGTCAAAAAAGGGATGGTTGAGCGATTGATTGGCTCTGTAATCGATTATGTCGATGGACTTCAAGACGCAGGCTTCAAGATTTCAAATCCTAATGTGAAATCTTCTTGCGGCTGCGGGCACTCTCAAGGGTACTAGAAGCTACTGACAAAAAGGACCGGCAACTGCCTTATACAAAGCAATAAGATTTAGGAGGGCGGCTGTTTTGCTCTCCAGGAGAGCGAGCTGAAAGGAGATGAGTTCTTCTTTGGCATTAAGGTAATCGATTTTATTTACCAGTCCTTTCTGAAATTGCTCTTGTGTAATCCATGTAGCATTTGCCGCATGTTTTTCCGCAGCCCGTAACTGCTCAAAGGTAACTAATGATTGTTTATAAGCAGTCAAGGTCCCTTCTGCTTCCTCAAGTGCCTGCAATACTGTCTGCTGATAATTAGCGATTGCCCCTATCTGAGCAGCCTGACTGGCCTGTAAGTTCCCTACTAATTTTCCTCCATGAAAAATAGGAATATTTATATCTCCTAACAGAGCCCATGCAGCGCTTCTAGATTCAAAAAGATTGCGAAAGTTCAAAGATTGTAGCCCTGCAGCACCGAATAACGTGATCGAGGGAAAAAATGAGGCAACCGCAACGCCAATATTTGCCGTTGCCATAGCCAGTTGTCTTTCCGCTGATATAATGTCGGGACGACGGCGTAATAGCTCTGAACGGAGACCTACTGAGACGTTAATGGGAGGATAAGGAAGAGGCTTTTGAAGTAAAAGCTCATTCAAAAAGGTTTCCGGTAAATTCCCCGTAAGAACCGATAGGGCATAAATTCCACGCACCATATCTGCGTACAGATCGGGTAAATCACCTCTAGCAAGAAAAAGTTGTGATTCTATCTGCTCTAAATCCAATCGGCTGGAGTAGCCGGCTTCAACACGTGCGTAGGTAATTTGCCAACTCTGCTCTAATAGGGCTATATTCGCTTCAATGAGTGCGATATGTTCCTGAGCGCTGCGGATTTGAAAATAGTTAAAAGCAACTTCTGCAAAAATTGAAAGCAGAACGACATCTTTTTCTGCAGCTAGGCTTTCTAGCTGAGCTCTAGAAGCTTCGATGCTACGCCTCACCTTGCCGAAAAAATCGATTTCCCAAGTAGCGTCAATAATAGTGTTGTAGAGGTTGATAATTGAGGGAATCCTTGGGCGGGCGGGTCCCCCTTCAAAGATTCCGATAGGGCCATTTTTGCTGAGATAGGTCCGAAGAGCATCCAAATCTCCATTGACATGGGGGAATAAATCCGATGCGGTTACCTTTAAAAGTCCTTTTGCCTGGCAAATCGCGGCCTCTGCTTGCAGAAGATCTTTGTTATGGTGAGCAGCGAGGGAGATATATTTATTTAAAAGCTCATCTTTGAAAATTTTCCACCAAGCCGGGCTGGGACATGCCACATTCACTTCTCCGACGTGCCATTCATTTGTAATACAGTTATCTGGAGCTCTATAATTCGGGCCAACTTTACATCCGGATAACAAGGCTAGTGCTATAAAAAAAACAGACTGTCTCATTCAAGTTTTCTACGAAAAAATAATCCTGCCGCTATTTGCGTCCCTATTGCAATAATTACCATTTGCCAAAGATTTTTGAAAACGACCATTGTTGGCATTGCTTTAAGAAAAATTCCTTTGGATATGATTAACATATACCTCATTGGAATCAAATAAGTCACAGGCTGCAACCAGGTGGGCATATTTTCAATAGGAGTTGCAAACCCCGATAAAAGCACTGAAGGGACCATAAAAATGAAGGTTCCCAACATAGCCTGCTGCTGGGTGGTGCAAAGAGAGGAAATAAATAGCCCAACTCCTGAAATAGCGGTAATGAAAATCAATAAACTCACAAAAATCAAAAGAGCCGACCCTGTGAAGGGGACATGGAAAAAAAAGACTCCTACACTCAGTAAGAGAGTCGCTTCAAGAAGGCCCACAATGATTCCCGGAACTATTTTTCCTATCACGATTTCAATGGGTTGTATGGGCGATACAAGAAGCTGATCGAAGGTTCCCAATTCTCTTTCACGTGCCACTGAAATTGAGGTGACTACAAGACAGGTTAACATCGAGAGTGTGGTCACGAGAGAGGGAATGTTATACCAATAATATAACAAGTTTGGATTGAACCAGTTTCGGGCTACCAATACCACTTTTTGGGGATTTTTTTGCATGAGCTCTTTATTGTATTGATTGAGTATGCTTGTTGCATACCCCGAGATAATTTGAGCCGTGTTCGATTTTCTTCCATCCAAAATGAGTTGAACCCTGGCCGGCTTTTTTTTATCTATATTGGCAGAAAATTGTTCGTCAATTGAGACCACCATCACCGCTTTTTGTTGATCGATAACTGGAGCTATCTCTTCTACGGCACGCAAGTAATGTATTTTGGAAAATGTGGGCGATCCATTAAACCTCTGAACCAATTCAATACTACGCTCACCTGTGTCTCGATTCAGAATAGCTATCGCTACGTTTTTAACATCAAGAGTTGCAGCAAAAGTAAAGATGAAAAGCTGAATGATGGGAGGAACTAAAAGCGAAGCACGACTTTTTGGATCTCTCCAGATTCCTAACAGCTCTTTACGTATTAACGTCATTATGCGCTGCCACATCAATCCAACCTTTTTTTTGTTTTAAAAGCGGTGATTCCAAAAAAGACAACTGCTGTAAGCAGTAAAAAAATGGAATCATAAATAACTAATTCCCATATATTTCCAACAAGAAAGAGCGTCTGAAGGGATTGAACAAAATATCTAGCCGGAATGAAATAGGTAAGGATTTGGATCCACTTGGGCATGCTTGCAATTTCAAATAGAAAGCCGGAGAGAATATAAGCAGGCAAAAAACCTATGACTAAAGAAATTTGATAGGCAATGATTTGATTTTTCGCAACCGTTGAAATGAGAAGGCCAATTCCAATAGATCCCAGTAAAAAAAGGGCCGACACAAAAAGAAGAAGGAAAAAAGAGCCTCTCAGAGGCAACCCAAAGACCCATACTGAAATAGCCACACAAATCAACATGGAGACCATTCCCAGAATGAAGTAGGGAATGAGTTTACCTATCACAAGTTCTATAATAGTCACAGGAGTTGACATGATAGATTCCATGGTGCCTCTTTCCCATTCCCTTGAAACGACAAGCGCTGTCAATAGGGTTCCTATCAACGTCATGATAATCGCAAGCGACCCTGAGAGCAGAAAGAAACGGCTTTCCAGTTGTTCGTTGTACCAGTAACGGGGAGCAATTTGGATCTCTGAGGGCATTTTTTCTTGTAATAAGTAATTTTGATACACTCCCTGCGCATACAGTTGGACAAAACTCGCTGTATTTGTCTCACTTCCGTCGGCTATTACCTGAACGGGAGCGATCGTCTCCTTTCTTTTCAGAAATTGTGAAAAATAGGAGGGGACCACCATGAAGCCACGGATTTTTCCTTCAGTGATTAATTTTTCCATTTCCTTTCGATTTCTCCCTATTGTGACGTCTAAAAAGCGCGAGTTTAAGACCGATTCGGCAAAGGTAATCGCTTCAGGAGAGGTATCCTCCATCACAAGGCCCATACGGAGATGGTTTAAATCCAGCGAAACGCCAAACCCATATAGAAAGAGCAAAAAAAGCGGCAAAGCCACGCTGATCAAGAGAGTGCTTGGATCTCTAATGATCTGCAAAAACTCCTTGATAAATAGAGCTTTTAACCGTTGTATATTCTTATTCATGCTTTTCAATGAGTGTTATAAAGGCATCCTCCAAGGTAGGATTGGGGTTTTGAGGCGATCTCACCGAATCTTTCATAGCATCCGGAGTATCCATATGAATGATTTTTCCATTATACATCAGGGCAATCTGGTCACAATAATCGGCTTCATCCATAAAATGTGTTGTCACCATGACAGTCACCCCATGCTCAACCAGGCCGTTGATATGATTCCAAAACTCACGGCGCATCAGAGGATCTACCCCGGAGGTCGGCTCATCGAGAAATAAAACTTCAGGGGCGTGCATCGTAGAACAAGCAAGAGCAAGCCGTCTTTTCAATCCAAAAGGGAGAAGATCGGCAGAGGTGTTGAGATAGGGCTTTAGGTAAAAAACATCCACCATATTTTCTATTGCGACTTTCTGTTCAGCGTTTGATAAATTATAAATTCCCGAGAAAAATTTAAGATTCTGTAGAACACTCAAGTGTCCATAAAGAGAAAATTTTTGCGCCATATACCCCATCTTAGCTCTAGCTGCGCTTGGGGCTGCTTGTTGATCTAACCCTGCTACAATAGCCTTGCCGCTGCTAGGCCTAATAAGACCGCACATCATACGAAAAGTCGTTGTTTTCCCAGCCCCGTTAGGGCCAAGCAGCCCAAAAATTGTCCCCCTTTTTACCTTTAAAGAGATCCTATCAACAGCGATAAATGAGCCAAATTTTTTGGTAAGATTTTCGGCCAGAACAGCGTAATCTGATCCCATTTTTTTTGGAGGGTAAGCTTGGGCAAGTTTGGATTTTCCTTTAGGAGTCCCTCCTAAGATATCAATGAAGGCATCTTCAAATCTTGGGGGAATTGGAGTGCCCTCTTTCCACAGAACCTTAGCTTTTGTCACAATACGCAGATCTTTTCCTTGCAACGTACCATCTACAACCTCATCCTTTTCCAAAAATTCCGAGAGAAGATCGCGCCGCTTTTCGGGCGAGGTGGTTATAGCAAAAACTCGACCTGTCATCTTTTCAACCAGCTCTTTGGGTTTTCCATAAAACAGCATTTTTCCTTCATTGAGCAAAAGAACCGAGTCGCACCGCTCAGCTTCATCCAAATAGGCTGTGCTCCAAAGAACTGAGATTTTTTCTTCCAGCAAAGAGGTCACCATTTTCCAAAGCTCACGTCTAGATATGGGATCGACACCCACGGTTGGCTCGTCGAGAAGCAAAAGAAGCGGCTTTTTGATTAATGCACAAGCAAGTCCTAACTTCTGCTTCATTCCTCCAGAAAGATTTTTTGCTAAACGGGTGGTAAAAGCAGAGAGATTGGTAAATTTTAACAACTGATCGAAGGTTGTTTGCTTTTCTAGAGTGATTCCCCTAAGATCCGCATAGAGATTGAGGTTTTGCATCACTGTGAGATCTTCGTAGAGGCCGAATTTTTGAGGCATATATCCGCAATGAGTATGAACAAATTCGCTCTCTTTGACGCTATCTTTTCCAACAATTGCAATATGTCCTTCTGTAGGGACAAGCAAAGAGGCTATTAGACGGATTAAGGTTGTTTTGCCCGCCCCGTCATGTCCTACAAGGCCCACAATTTCTCCTTTTACGATTTTAGCTTGAATATCTTCGAGAACAAGAGGCAGTTTGGGGCCAAAAGATTTTTTAAGATGCTCAATTTCAATGAGAGTCTCAGTCATCAATATAAGATGGGTCTCTTTCTTGTTGTTCTGCTTGCTTCAAAGGGATTTTTACGGTGACAGGCATGCCTTGTTTCAAGTTGCAATCAGGATTATCCACATAAATACGGAGCCTATAGACAAGATCTGTGCGCAACTTGGTCGTTTCTACCGTTTTTGGTGTAAATTCAGCGATAGGCGAAATAAAGCCGATTTGACCCTTAAACGGACCGATTTCAGAAGTGTCGGTATAGACTGTGGCTTCCATGCCATAGCATATATTGCCTAAATTAGGTTCATCGACATAGGCCCTAATCCAAACAGGCGAAGTGATAGAAAGTGTATAAATCGGATCGGCCGGATTGACAACCGTTCCGGGTTCGCGTATTCGGGTTAAAACAACCCCCTCTGTGGGGGCAAAAGCTTCAGTATAATGAAGATTATCTGTCGCAACCGAGTGCGCTGCCTGCAAAGCTTTCCAACTGGCATAAAGGGCATCGCGGCTCGCTTGCGCGTTTTCAAGATCCTCTTTAGAAACACCGCCAATGCCAATTAACTCCTGCCTTCTATCTAAAAGCTTTTGGGCATTTTGATAATTGACCAATCCCACTTCTTCATTTTCTTTTGCTTGGGCCTGTTGACTCATATAAGGAGTAGGGTCGAGCTTAGCGAGAAAATCCCCTTTTTTTACAAGGTCTCCCTCTTCAAAAAACATACTTTCGACTTGACCCGCAACCCGAAACCCAATATCTACTTCTCGTACATCGACATTTCCATAAAGAGTGAGCACGTCACTATTTTTTCTTAAAGTGTAGAAATAGACTAAGAGAGCAACACCGATTGCAATGATAATGAAAATGCAGAGAGCGATAAGGATGTGTTTACGCCGCATTTTATGAGATATAAAGGGTTTGATGCATTCACTGCAAAAACAATTGTTGAAAAACTTGATCCGTGTTTATCATCTAAGCCGTAAAACCCAGCCATTCATGGGCGGGATATAAGGCCTAAATTGCCTTGTTTTTGCGTGCAAAAACTTGACAATTTCCATTTTAAGTTGGAGTTTGCTGATTCTCAATATATTGCCTAATCACATCAATTGATGCCCCACCACATGAGGCGACAAAATAACTTGGAGACCACAGAATTTTGTAACAAAGACCAAATGAACATACATCATGAAAACACATGTTCGTCCTCTTCGATATTCCGTTGACTTTTCCATAGGCCAAATGATATTTTTCAACGCATGATTTTTACCAAGACATTTAAATTTCGCCTGCGTCCAAACCGCAAACAAGAGAGTCTCTGCTCTCAATTTGCAGGTGCAGCCCGCTGGATTTTCAATAGAGGATTGGATCAGAGAAATAAACTGTGGGAAGACGAAAAACGCTCTATTTCCCATTACGATCAAAACAATGAACTCGTCTTGC
>JBAPRV010000065.1:0-2224 GCA_049281295.1 Chlamydiales bacterium | reverse complement strand
GATTTTAATAATATTGGGGAGATCTTCTCATCAAATCCAAAAGTTGGGGAGTTTATTGAAAAAGATAGCTTTGGGTATGACAAATATGAATATAATTTTACCCCAACTCAAAAGAGACGTTATTTAGCGGTTGGCGGTGTCGCTTTGGGGTTAGCTTCAACGATTGCCATAGCTGTATCTACCTTGGCAATGAGTGAGTTAGCGACTTTGGGCCTTGTTCTGGCTGGAACTCTTTTACTTGGCTCCGGAACTGCAACTATTCACTATTTTAAGCAGATTGACCTCGATTCTCCCGATGTACGCCGGGAGGAAATAAAGAACATGCGCTCTCATCGGCAGACACTTTCAGACATTAATAATAGGTATAAGGACTTCGATACGGTGATTGGCTACCAACTCATGGGCGATGCTCCTCAAAGGACCTATGAAAGAGCAGCTACATTAGCTCGAACACAAGCTAAAGTAGACGAGGTCTACAACAAGCACCTTTCAACTCTCCAAAACCTCTATGACCGAGCTATTGCTCCTGCAAAGTCATCGCTCTACCGAGCGCAAAATAATGAGGACAGAGCCATCATTAGGCGCGCAGATGAATACCCGCGACATAGGTTCTCAAATACTTTAGACTTAGCAATATCTGGATATGATAGGAGACGCGCGGAAGATCATTATAGGGAAACGGCCCAAGCGATAGATCCCGTTTATGCACGAGTTAAAAGCAAACTTGAAGAGTCTTATAGGAAAAAAACAGCGACTCTTTTAAATGAATTTCGACAACTGCCGTTAAACTGAATTGAGCGCCTCTTCGATGATAGATTCATCAATCACAACCTTCACGTTCAGTTTCTTAGCCTGACTACGAACATAAGTATCCAGAGCAGGCACTAAGAAGCGGCTCATCAACATAAAAGTGTTAAGTTGAACTTTATCGCTACTGGATAAAACAGAAGCTTGGATATCTGCAACTTTGCTTACGGTGCGATATATCACAGTTTTTGCATTCGAAATCTCTTCTTTCTTCTGAAACAGGTGCTCAAAAACCTTTGTCTCTTGCGTCAACTGCTGCTCAAGCTTTCTAATTTGATTATCAAGCTCTTCTATTTCTGAATGGACATCATCCTCAATTTCAAGAGAAAGTACTCCTTGAGAGGCCAAAAATTGTTTTCTATTTTTCAACTCCTGTACTCTCTTCAGTAAAGGGGATTTCTGCGTTTTTGAGGTCAGTTCAATACATTTTCTTAAAACAAGATTGGAAAAGTAGGGCTGTGGTTTTTCCGCCGTTTTTTGATAAATCTTTTTTAGAGCCCCTTCTTCAAACAACACGGATTTTCCTTCAGCAAAAATGCCCTGCGCTAAAATTACCTGGGTTTCCTCAGAACCTGTACTTTCGATAGTGATAGGGTGGAAGCGGTTTACAAAAGCTACATCATTGCCGAAGTTTTGAAAAAGATCTCCTGATGTTGCGATCCCAATGACATAAGGAAAGTCTCCATCATAATCTAACATGCTCTTTAGCTTTTGGCCAACTGACGCATAATTCTCACTTAAAAAAGGGGTTTGAATTTCATCGATAACTAAAATAATATTTTCTTTAAAATCAGCTATCGCATCACTTAGATTTTCTAAAGATCCTTTCCCTTCGTGGACATTGCTTCCTTTACATAAATCTGCTGCATTCAAATAAAAAACTTTCATGCCTTTCAATTCTTCATAATTCCCTCTCTCAATAGCCTCCACAAACGCTTTTGCCGTTTGTGTCTTACCCACCCTGGATTCCCCTTTTAATAGAGGGTGCTTTTTCAGCTGCCCTTCTTTATTTTTGATCAAAGTATTAGCAATTTCATTCAGCACATTTTCTCTGCTTCTTGCGTAAGAAAAATTGTCCACCCTCTTTAGACGGCACTCTTTAGTCCAATTTCTAGCTCTACAAGGCAACTTAGAAGGTATCGGAGCTATTTTGGGATAGGTAAAGCTTAGAACTCCAATTAAAAGGAAAACGGCAGCAATAATCGGTCCGGCAACAGTTAAACCAAGCAGAGGGATAAGCGTGGTGGTGAACATGCTGAACAAACTCACAAGCGTCATCGTGATTTTTTGGAATTTGGTATCACGCTCTCCTTGATCTGAGGGGGACCTAAAAAGAGGTGATAATAGACCATCGATTAATGATATGATGGCCTCAATCATTTCTGAAACTTTTGCCCTTAAAGAGAAAGAGGCCTCG
>JBAPRV010000064.1:0-30430 GCA_049281295.1 Chlamydiales bacterium | reverse complement strand
TGGCCAAGCTACTGATGTGCTTTTGAAAACCTATGAGAGTGCTGGTGAAGTAGCTTCAAATGTTGGTCAAGTGGCTTCGAATCTATATGGTGAAGTAGCTTCAAATGTTGGTCAAGCGGCTTCGAATCTATATGGGAGTGCTGGTAAAGCAGTTTCGGATCTGTATGCGAAGATTTGGAACTAACACTTTTTCTGTTTAAGAAATAGTTTGCACAGAAAAAAACCTCATTCTTGCTTCGGCAATTGAGTGCGAATCATCATATGATTAGCTTGAGGGCAAGCTTTTCCAACACACTGGTACTGCGAGAAATAAATTCAGAGAGTGCTTCTGGTTCCATCTCCCGCTGGGAGAGAAGAACCAGATCGTATACTTCTTGTGCCATCTCTTTGGCAAGAGCCGGATCTTTATCTTCAACTTGATGAATCGCCTGGATCAACTTGCTGTTAGTATTGACCACTAACGTTGGTTTCACCAGGGTTGATTGCTTTTGTACGCCCTCTCCCCGATTGTGGAATTGAAGCGTGTCACGCAGCCGCCTCTCTTCTTCCTTAATCATTAAAAAGGCAGGGAAAGATTCGCTCGCTAAACTTTTTGCTTCTACTTCTAAATTGCTAATACCAAGTTTTTTACGGAAAAATTCAGCCAATTTTGCAGCTTCGGTTCGACCCTCTGTATCCAGCACAGTCTTTTCTTTCGAGGGATCGAGTAAGCTGGTATCAAGGCTCGAATCAATCCGTTTAAATTTCGCTTTGGTTTTTCGCTCTAAAAAAGGCAGCATTGCTTGATCGATCATCGTTGATCGAATTAAAAGAACCTCGATCCCTTTTTCTCGGTAGAGATCGAGAAAATGGTGGTGAGACTTCTCCTCAGAAACATAGTAGACAGTTTCCTGGCCGCCTCTTTCTAGATACTCTTCGAGTGTAGTCCATTCATTTAAGCTGTTTTTCCAAACAAGAAACTCTTTAATCCGCTCATAGAATTTTTCATCCTGAAGGACTCCAAATTTGAGTATGATTTCTATATCTTCCCAATAGGATAGAAAGGTGTCGCGATCGCTTCGATAAAGGGCTGACAAACGATCGGAAATTTTTTTAGAGATGTGTGCCCCAAGCTGCCGAACGGTGCGATCCATTTGAAGATAACTTCTGGAAATATTTAAGGGAATATCCGGGCTGTCGATAGCTCCACGTAATATCGTGAGATAATCCGGAAGCAAATCTTTGCAGTTGTCCGATACAAAAACTCGATTGCAAAAAAGTTTAATAGTGTCTTTTTTAAGATCGCTCTCTTGATTAATCTTAGGAAAGTAGAGAATCCCTTTAAGATGGAAAGGGTAATCAACGTTTAGATGAATCCAAAAAAGAGGGTCAGGCTGAAAGGGAAATAGTTGACGATAAAAATCGAGGTAATCTTTTTCGGTGCATTCAGAGGCCTGTTTTATCCAAAGAGGGGGATTTTGATTGATGCAACTGTTGTTAAGGTAGATAGGGTAGGGGAGAAAACTGCAATAGTGGGTGAGAATTTGACGCATTCGAGCAGGATCTAAATATTCTTCTTCCCCTTCAGAAAGTTTTAAAACAATGTCGGTCCCAATTTCGGTGCGATCTCCCTTGGTAAGGGTATAGCTCGAAGAGCCGTCACAACTCCAATGAACGGCTTCGCTTCCACTTTTATAGGATAGCGTTTGAATATCAACAGTTTTAGCAACCATATAGCTGGAGTAAAAACCAAGGCCGAAGTGCCCGATAATTTGATCTTCTTCATTTTCGGTTTGATACTTTTTTAGAAACTCCTCAGCGCCGGAAAAAGCGATCTGGGCAATATATTTTCTCACTTCATCGGCATCCATCCCAATTCCGTTGTCCGAGAAAGTAAGGGTGCGGCTCTTTTCGTCAATGCGTATATCTATGCGCCAATCGACCGAGGAGGGGAGTGAAGCCTCTTTGTTATCTAACAAATATTTTAATTTTCTGATCGCGTCACATGCATTTGAAACGAGCTCGCGCACAAAAATGTCTTTCTCTGAGTAAAGCCATTTTTTGATGATAGGCAAGATGTTTTCGCTATGAATTTTTAGTGTTTCTCTTTCCATAATCCTTGTACCTTTAATGCTATGACATCTATGTCGATGATTCCCCCTTGCTCAAGCATAATCAGGACAACCGCAACAGGAACCACCCAACGTAATAAAAAGAGCCAGGGTCGAAACACGAATATCCATTTTGATCCTTCCAGAAGCCCTTTCGATTGTACGGCTTTTTCCATCACCCAGCCCGCAAAAATAGCAATCATAATCGCATTCAGAGGCAGAAGCCATGTAAAAGCAAAATAATCAAGTGAGTCAAAAAAATTTTTTCCATACATCACTGCCCAGTTTTTAAACAGAGTATCTGAACCAGAGAGTGCGCTGGGAATGCTTAGTATAAATACAGCCACACTAACAATCAAGGCTCCTTTTTGGCGAGACCATTGGAAAGTGTCAGTAGTGGTGGATACTAATACCTCCATAACGGAAATCGTTGAGGTTAAAGCAGCAAAGACGACCAAACTGAAAAAAACAGTGGATAGAAGAATTGTGGCCGGTAGTTTCGCAAATATAACAGGCAGGGTTTTAAATAAAAGGCCTGGACCCTCCTGAGGGGAAAAGCCAAATGTAAAAATAATGGGAAAAATCATAAGCGATGCCAAAAGAGAGACCGCAATATCCATAATAACCACGGTGGCGGCCGATTTAGGAATGTCTTCATCTCGTCTCATATAACTCCCATAAGTAATGATGATTCCCATTCCAACGCTAAGGGTAAAGCACGCTAAACCAAGAGCTTGAAGAAGTCCAGAGGGTGAGAGTTCAGATAGCTTGGGATAAAAGACGAACCTAAAAGCCTCTCCAAACCCCTCTAGAGTTAACCCATAGATAAATAAGAGAATCAAAATGATTAAGAGAGCCGGGGTAAGGATTTTAGACCAAAATTCAATACCTTTTCGAATGCCGCGGTAGACAATGGCTGTGGTCAACGCTAAAAAGAGCAGGCTGTATAAAATATTGATATCGGCCGCTGAGTATAGGATATCGAACACTTGGCCGATCTCTTCCGTAGTTTTCCCTTGAGTGAAATTTAAAATTGACATGAAGACATAGTTGAGAGCCCATCCGGAAACTACAATGTAAAATGAAAGAACTAAAAGAGTTACTAGTACGCAGGACCACCCGACAATACGCCAGTTTTTCTGAAGCTCTGAAAGTTCGCCAAAAGCGTTGACAGGCGATCTTTGAGAGCTGCGTCCGATGACAAGTTCGCCCATAAATACAGGCAGCCCAATGCAAAAGGTGAAAATAAGGTAGGCCAGCACAAAAGCGCCCCCTCCATTATCCCCTGTCGCATAGGGAAATTTCCATAAACTGCCGAGTCCTATGGCAGAACCGACGGTCGCCATCAGGAAGCCGATGCGGCTTCCCCAATTTTCTCGAGGTTTCATATTGATAAGGTGTAGCAGAAAAGTTAAAATAAAGAATAGGGGGAAGAAGGTATGATTGCACAATTTATTCAGGGGATTGCGCTCGTTGTTGTCGCAGTTGTGGCTTTTATTGTCATAGGTTTAGCTCTTACTGCACTTATCTTACTCACTCGGAAAAAGCTGGTTCGTACAGCTCCTTGTAAGATTTATATCAATGAAGAAGAATCACTTACAAAGACAGTTGAGGGAGGGCAAACCCTTCTCTCTGCTTTAACTCACGAAGGGATTCCCGTCCCTTCGCCGTGTGGGGGGAAGGCGACTTGTAAACAGTGTAGCTTGCAGATTACAGAAGGAGCGGGAGACGCGTTGGAAACTGACAAGGCCACTTTTAACAGAAAAAAAATCGAAGAGGGTTGGCGTCTTTCTTGTCAGTTTAAGGTGAAAACGGATCTGCATGTGCACATTGAGGAGCGTTATCTAGAAGTTAAGGAGTGGACAGGAAGGGTTATTAGTAATAAAAATGTAGCGACTTTTATTAAAGAGCTCATTGTTGAGTTGCCCGCAGGTGAAGAGGTCCCTTACAAGGCAGGGGGCTATCTTCAGTTTCACGTTCCTCCTTTCAAAACAAAGACAGATGAATGGAAACAGACCATGGATCCAAAATATCATGAGGATTGGGAAAAATTTGGGCTTTTTGGTCGAGTGATTGATTTTAGTCATTTATCTGCGAACGAGGTAATTCGTGCCTATTCTATGGCCTCTTATCCTGCAGAGGGCAGGGTTATAAAGTTCAATATTCGCATCGCAACGCCTCCGTTTATCAAAGGACAGCTTATCGAAAAGATTCCCTGGGGTATTTGTTCGAGTTATACCTTTGGTCTCAAGCCCAACGATAAAGTGAGGCTCTCGGGACCCTATGGGGAGTCGTTTATGATTTATGATGAACGGCCGTTGATTTTTTTGATAGGAGGTGCAGGCTCTTCGTTTGGACGCAGCCATGTGATGCAGCTTTTTTTAACAGAAAAAACGAAACGAAAAGTAGATTTTTGGTATGGAGCTCGTTCTCTCAAAGAGAATATCTATCAAGAAGAGTATGAAGAGCTCGATAAAAAACATGAAAATTTCAGCTATCACCTCGTCTTATCTGAACCACTTTCTGAAGATATAGAAGGGGGATGGCCAAAAGAGGATCCTCTTAAGACAAACTATCTTTTCAAAGCATTTGAATTAGGCCAGCTCAAATCTACGGAGGAGCCTGAAGAGTGTTTGTATTTTGTTTGCGGCCCCCCTCTTCATAACAGTAGTGTGCTTAAATTACTTGATGACTATGGAGTCCCTAGAGAAAATATTGTTTTAGACGATTTTGGAAGTTAATTGTGATCATTGCTCTGGCTCAAATGAATCCTATCATCGGAGCGCTTGCCTATAATCGAGAAAAGATTATCGAGATGATTGATCGGGCGCGCAAGCAAAGAGCAGAGCTTGTAATTTTTTCGGAGATGGCTTTATGCGGGTATCCTCCTCAAGATCTTCTGTTGCTTCCGGCCTTTATCGAAGCCATGGAGCAGGAGCTGGATAAAGTAAGGGAGGCTTGCTATGAAATTGCAGCCATTGTGGGCAGTGTACGAGTCAACTCCAATAGAGGAGAAAAAGGGCTATTCAATACAGCAGCTCTGATTGAAAACGGCAAGATTATTGGCTTTCAGGATAAAACATTATTACCTGATTATGATGTTTTTTCCGAAAGAAGGTATTTTGATGCAGCTCATGAAGTTCATGTGTGGAATCTGTGTGGAAAGCGGGTGGCTGTTACCATTTGCGAAGATATATGGCAACACTCAGGGGCTGTAGAGTATGCGACCTATCAGATGGACCCGGTTTTAGAATTAAAAGGAGAAAAGCCTGATTTTCTGGTGAACCTCTCAGCTTCCCCTTTTCAGGAAAAACGGCATGAAACTCGATTACACGTCTGTCAAGCCGTTGCAAGCTATTTAAATTGTCCCGTTTTGTATTGCAACCAAGTCGGGGGCAACGACAGCTTGATTTTTGATGGATATAGCTTATATGTAGATCGCCATCAACAGCTTCTCCAATACGGGAAAGGTTTTGAGGAAGATTTGCTAATAGTCGATCTGGATAAAACCTATCCCCCTTCTACTGTAGCCATCCAGCCAGTAGAAGATCTATTTCAAGCTCTCGTTTTAGGTGTGAGAGACTATTTTCACAAACTTGGATTCTCAAAGGCCTGTTTTGGGCTCTCCGGAGGGATCGATTCCGCTGTAGTTGCCTGTATTGCTGTAGAGGCTCTAGGCAGAGAAAATATTTTAGCACTTTCACTTCCTTCCCGCTACACCTCAGCTCAAAGCTGTGAGGATGCGGAGAAGGTTGCAAAAAATTTAAAGATTCGTTTGGAAAAGATATCCATCGATGCCCTGTTTCAGCTCTATTTAGAGACACTTGCTCCCTATTTTAAAGAAACCGAACAAGATCATACCGAAGAGAATTTACAAGCTCGAATTCGGGGAATGATCCTGATGGCTTTTTCTAATAAATTTGGCTACCTTACTTTAGGAACGGGGAACAAAAGCGAGATGGCAATGGGTTATTCCACTCTCTATGGGGATATGTGTGGAGGATTAGGCGTTTTGGGGGATGTGACCAAACAGCAAGTGTATGCCCTAGCGCGGTGGATCAATCGCAAGCAAGAGATCATCCCGCAATCCACATTGACCAAAGCCCCCTCGGCAGAGCTTGCTAAAAACCAAAAAGATTCTGACACGCTGCCAGAGTATTTTATTATCGATACCGTTCTTAAAGAATACGTGGAGGAGCATCACTCTCCGCAAAAGATCGCTCAAATGAGCTCATTTTCTCTTCCTTTGGCAAAAGATCTCGTGCGAAGAATTCATATAAATGAGTATAAGCGGCAGCAAGCACCTCCTGTTTTGCGTGTCACCAAGAAAGCGTTCACAGTAGGTAGAAGATTTCCAATTGTCCAGCGATGGAACCAATGAACGAACAAAAAAGAAAAAAATGGTGGTATTTACTAGTCACGACAAGTGGAACATCGCTCGTTTTTCTAGACAGCACCATTATGCCGGTTGCCCTACCAACCATTCAAGATCAGTTTAATTTTTCCAATACCTCTATCATATGGGTTGTGAATGCCTATCTTCTAAGCCTTACCGCTCTTCTCCTCATAGGAGGAAGGCTGAGTGATATTTTCGGGAGGCGAAATCTGTTTATTTGGGGATTTTCTTTATTTGGCTTCGGCTCGCTTATTGCTGCCTTTAGCTTTTCCAGAGGAACCTTAGTGCTCGGACGTGTGATTCAAGGGATAGGAGGGGCCATGACCGTTCCCACAACGGGGGCTCTTCTCATGACCCATTTCCCTCGAGGCGAGAGGGCTAGAGCTCTTGGGATCAATACGGCCATCAGCTCCATCTTTTTGGTGACAGGGCCTGCCGTAGGAGGATTTTTAACCCAATATCTTAACTGGAGAAGTATTTTTTTCGTCAATCTTCCTCTCGTTTTGTTTGGGACATCGATGGCTTTGGTCATTTTGGAAAAAGATAAACGAAAAAGAGAGCCCTTTCATTTTGAAGGGGCGGCCACCATGGTTATTGCGATCGTTTGCCTTGTAGTGGGGTTGATGGAAGGGAATAATTGGGGATGGGATTCCTATTTGGTGTGGCTCTTTTTGCTATTAAGCCCCCTTTTTTTTATTTTTTTTCTATGGATTTCAACTCATGTTAAACATCCCTTAATTAATATGAGTTTCTTTCAAAATCGATACTTCTCCCTTTCCAATATTTGTATTTTCTTTGTTCAAATGGTGATCACCGTGACGGTGATTTGGGCGATCTATTTTCAAGAGCAGCTAGGCTACTCTCCCTCTCAAACAGGATTGATTATTTTCATTGCCGCTTTTCCGGTTTGTGTGATGGCGCCCCTGGGAGGTTTTTTAGGCGATAGATTAGGACCGCGTATCCCTCTTTTAATCGGTTTTGGGCTATTGACCTTTGCTCTTTATTGGCTTCTTTTTACCGCTCATGAAAAGTCTATTCCTATTTTGCTTCCCGGTCTTTTTTCTTTTGGAAGCGGTGTACCTTTGATTATGTCCCCTACTATGGCATTGGCTCTCTCCCAGGTCCCAAATAATCAGCTAGGAGCTGCTTCAGGGGTCACCGTGGAGGTGCGGCAATTAGCTTCAACCATAGGAATTGCTCTTATGACAGCTATTTTTTACACCACACTTAAAATGACAGGCTCCTCTGTGAGAGCATTTGAGGCTGTTTCTCTTATAGCGGGTTCTCTAGCTTTAGTTGGGTTTCTGGTCGTCCTTTTCGGCGTTCGGAAA
The DNA here is from genome assembly GCA_049281295.1 of Chlamydiales bacterium. GTDB lineage: Bacteria > Chlamydiota > Chlamydiia > Chlamydiales > JAAKFR01 > JBAPRV01. The sequence goes on along the minus strand of JBAPRV010000064.1, from coordinate 22,613 downwards.
CACAATGGAGTCTCCTAGATTCTGCCATTTTCTTACGAAAGAAAAGAGGTGCTATGAAGACGTATAGAAAAAAAATATTTAAGCATGGAAGAAGTAAGGCGATTGACCTTATCGTTGAGGTGAGAGAGGATGGTATTTTTATCTAATATGGAATCAGATCCTCGCTTCAACGTATTCGTCGAGGCAATTTTGCAAAATGCTATGGAACATCCGGACCATCTTAAAAATATCGAAGAAGTGTGGGACAAAGAATGGGATGAGTTGCTTGAAGGGGTGGGAAGTAATCTAAATATTTACGGACGTGACCACGAATAGCAGATTAAACCATTTTCAAATTTAATCGATTATATATAGCTTGACTAGAGGCAATGCAGTCGTTCACACCTACTCCATAAAAACTATTGCCGAGAAGAGTCATTCCTTCAGGGAGGGCTTCTTTAAGCTTTTGAAGATGAAGATGATGGTTAATAGGATATTGAGCAATAGCATTGTTTGCCACTGTTGTCAGGACCTCATCCGGGGGCTTAGAAATTTGAAGATGAGAATCGATGTATTGACGGGCCATGGTAACAAGATCGTGATGGGAGTAGCTCCCAGAAATCATAAGGGTCAGGCGTGTTTGCTTGCCTCGATTTTGAGATGGGAAAACAGATGAGTCCCAAATCATCCCCAAAAGAGCCTGCTTTTCCTTTGAGGGGACTAAAAAACCAAATCCTTGCTTTTTTAATACATTGGCATGCCAACCTAAGTGCACGATCGAAAGGGTTACAAAAGGAATATCCAAAAGAGGTTTAAGGGGGCTAAATATTTGAGCAAGAGCAAAGGAAGGAAGAGCAGAGACGAGATAATCGGCTTTTATCGTTTCGTGATCGAGATGAACCATAAAGTTCTTCTCCCTTTTTTCGATCATTTTAACGGGGGTGGAGAGAAGGATGGTGGCAGGAAGCTGGGCGGCCAGGGTTTTTGGAAGCAGCTCCATTCCCTCTTGGAAGGAATAAAGTGGGACACTCTTCTCTTTGGGAGCGGCTAGAAAGCCTCGGATGAGAGACCCTTTTTGTTTTTCCCATTTCCAAAAAGCAGGAAAACAGCTGCGGCAGGAGAGCTTGGTCATATCTCCTCCATAGATTCCTTTGACGATGGAATCTACAAAGGTTTCAGTGAAAGAAGCATTGAAACGGCGTTCAAAAAAATGGGCAATCGTTTCATCTTCCTCCGATGAGGGAGGGGTTTTCCAATCTCGAAAGCAGCCCTGTAAAAAGCCATGCTTTAAAAGGAGCTTTAAAGAAAATCGATGGAGAGAACCATCTAGCATCAGATATCTTTTTTTTGCCGAGGGATTTGCGGCTATGAGTTTGCTTTTAAGGCCAAGGTCTTGAACTAAGTCGAGAGTTGCGCGCCCCTTGCCGGTAGGGCGGAAGCCATGAGGACCTTGCTCAAAGAGAAAGCCATTTTGATGAATCGTGCGAATCCACCCTCCCACGCGGTCGCTCTTTTCAAGAAGGGTGATATTTATTTGAGAGCCCCATTTTTTATTTAAATACCACCCGGCAGCGAGACCGGAGAGGCCGGCTCCTAGGATAACGACCTCTTTCATATTGAGAGCGAATATTTGGGGGTTGAAGAATCCTCTTCCAAATAAGCATCAAAGGTCTTGGCAACAAGACGCACCTGCAGCTCGCCTAATGGAGTGACTTTTATTTTATTGCAGCTATTGATGATCAGGCCATCTGCTTCAAGACGATCGAGCCCGCTTTGCACTCCCTTGAAATGGGAGTCGAATGAATCGTGATAGAGATCTGCAAACTCTTGTTTGTCGAGCTCAAAGCGGCACATCAAGGTGTGAATCACCCATTTTCGTAAATGATCTTCTTCGGTGAGCACCTTTCCAAGGGAAACAGGAAGCCGGTTTTGGTCTAATGCTTCATAATAAGGTGCGAGCTTCTTGATATTTTGGAAGTAGCTCCCCGAGACAAAACCGATAGAGGTTATTCCCATTCCAATCATCTCTTCTGCTAGGCGGACGGTGTACCCTTGAAAGTTTCGTTGCAGGGTTTGATTTTGAAAAGAGAGAGCTAAGGAGTCCTTTTCTAAAGCGAAATGATCCATTCCAATCGCTACATATCCATTTTTAATGAAGGTCTCTCTTGTTTCGGCATAGATTTGAAATTTTTGCGCGGTGGAGGGCAGTGTCTCTTCTTTCATCGCCTTTTGATGAGGTTTGAGCCAAGGCACTTTTGCGTAGGAAAAAAAAGCAATGCGGTCAGGCCGCATGTTCAGGATGTGGATGGCCGTCTCTCTAAAAGTCTCGGGAGTTTGAAAAGGAAGGCCATAGATCAAATCGATATTGATTCCCTTGAAGCCCAACTCGCGGGCTAGTGCAAAGGTTTTTTCGGTCATCTCTAAACTCTGTCTTCGTCTTATCGCATCTTGCACTTTTTCGTTGGTATCCTGGACTCCAAAACTCACTCGATTGAATCCCAGTTGTTTCAAGAATTTCAATTTCTCTCCATTATCTTGAGCGACGGTGCGAGGGTCGATTTCAATCGCGATCTCTTTGGAAAAATCAAGCGTAAAGGTGGCTTCGATCTTTTCGAATAACCTGGCCAAAAGCGCCATGGAGAGCTTCGTCGGTGTCCCTCCACCAAAATGAAGTTGGGTGATGACTCTTTTGCTTGTTAAATGGGAACGAATCAACTCGATTTCTTTTTCAAGATAGGCTACATAGCGTCTTTCATTTTCTTCTTTTCGATTTAATATGACAGAGCAGCCGCAAAACAGACACATCGTTTTGCAAAAGGGGATATGGAAATAAAGAGCAAGAGGGTTAGCGGCATTTGCTAATTTTTCCTCATACGTAGCTGCATCCATTTTTCCCCATACGGGTGCTGTAGGATAGCTTGTATAGCGAGGGGCCGGTTGTGCATTAAAGGCTGTGAACATAATCGACAAGAAATTTAACCTGATCGACATCTATATCGGGCAGCATACCGTGCCCAAGATTAAAAATATATCCGGGCTCATCTTGCAGAGGTTGCAAGAGGCGGTCAACGGCAAGGCGGATTCGTTCTCGAGATCCATAAAGAACCATGGGATCGAGGTTTCCTTGCAGCGCGATATGGGAGGGAATTTGGTGACGAAGAGAGGGAAGGTCTCCACTCCAGTCAATGCTTATGGCTGATGGATTGAGAGAGGCTAAATCGGGGGCAAAAAGAGAAGAGCCAAGACAAAAAAGAATCAACGGAATCCCTCTTTTTTTGACTGCGGAGGTGATTTTTTCCATGGGCTTTAGGCAAAACTGCCTAAATTCCCAAATGCCGAGCCGATTGGCCCAGGAATCAAAGAGTTGAATCGCATCCACTCCCGCCTCAATTTGGCAATCGATATAATCTATAGTTGCTTGAGTGACTTGATCTAAAATAGATTGAAAAGATTCGGGGCGGCGGTAGAGCCACTGTTTTGTTCGTTTATAGTCTTTACTGCTCCCTCCTTCTATCAGATAGGCTGCAACGGTAAAGGGGGCCCCCGCAAAACCGATGAGCGGGACGGAAAGCTCTTGTTTCAATAGACGGATAGATTGAAAAATGTGGGAATAAACCTCTCGAGCTTCTCTAGGAACTATCTTTGAGGGAGAATCATAAATAACGGGTCCTACCTTCTCCTGAAAGTCATATCTCAATGAGAGCCCTTCTAACACGGTTAAGATATCGCTGAATAAGATAGCTGCATCGACTTGTAAGATATCAATGGGCAGCTTTGTGATTTGAACAATGGCTTCGAGGTCGTGAAATAGGTCGAATAGTTTTCTTTTTTTTTTAATAGCCTGATATTCAGGTAAGTAGCGGCCTGCTTGGCGCATCAACCAAATGGGTGGACGGCCTTCCTTGTTTTGGCAATGAAGCGCATCTAATAAAAGGCTCATAGGAGTTTTTGAGCTATTATAGCATTGATGTCAGGGGGCTCTTTGTGCTCAAGAGCTGCTTTAATTTTATCGGGACGAATATCGGGCATCTCTTTTAACATTTTAACCCATTTAGCATGCTTGGTTTTCTTTTGCTTTTGGGCGGGTCTGACAGGACAGAGAAGATTTGTTTCCATGCTGTAAGATATAATCTTTTTGAATCAATATTTCAAGCCTTGTTCTAAAAAGATAAGCGCTATTGCAACAGGAGCCACCCAACGGATGACAAAAAACCAAACGGAAAAGAGGCCCTTCATTGCTGTTCCTTGGTAAAAAGCCTCTTTAACGAGGTCTTTTTTAAGGTGCCACCCAAGATAGAATGCCACTAAAAAGCCGCCCGCAGGCAATATCCAGTTGGAAACAATCGCATCAAGACTTCCAAAGAAGTTGACCCCATACATGGGGAGCCACGCTTTGAATAAATCCTGGGAGCCGGCTAAAGCGCATGGGATTCCCACAATAAAGGCAGCTAATGTGGAAAAGATCACCGCTTTTTTGCGGCTAAAGTGGTAAAGATCTATCAAATTGGCAACCAATACCTCTAACAAAGCGATGGCAGAGGTGAGGGCGGTAAACACAAAAAGGGCAAAAAAGAAGGTTGATAAAATCATTGAACCCGGAAGGGAGGCGAAAAGAAGGGGAAGGGTTTCGAAAACCAGGCCTGTACCCGCTTGGAGAGGAAGATTAAACGTAAAAATTACAGGAAAGAGAACTAAAGCGGTCATTATTGAGACGATAATGACAGCCGATCCCACAATAAGCGACATCTTTGGTAAATCATCGGAGGGGCGCAAATAGCTCCCATACGTCAAAATAATGCCTTGGGCCAAGCTTAAGGTAAATAAAGAGAGACCCAACGCTTCTAAAATACCGGTAAACTTCAAAGCTTTGAAATCGACCCGAAACAAAAACTGAACAGCCTGGCCAAACCCTTCAAGTGTGCAAGCATAAATGCCCATGGCTACCAATAAAATCAGGAGAGCGGTCGTTAGAATGCGGCTCCATAACTCAACCCCTTTTCGGATGCCGTGAAAAACAACCCCAAAGGTCATGAGAAGAAAAATAATCGCCCAAAAAAGAGAGATATCTCCCGATTGATACAGCGTTTCAAACACACCTGAAATCTGATCGATCGGCTGTACTTCATAAAACTGATTGAGGGAGAGCATAAGGTAATTAAGCCCCCATCCGGCGACTACACTGTAGTAAGCAAGAATGAAAAGAGAGGAGGCGACGCCTAGCCAGCCAACGGTTTGCCAGCCGCTCCCCTCGCCTGAGAGTTCAGCGAAGACGCCCACAGCTCCTCTTTGTGTCCGCCTGCCTAGGAGTAATTCCCCGATAAAGAGCGGTACTCCCAGGAAAAATGTAAAAAGAAGGTAGCATAAAACAAAGAGCCCTCCTCCGTTTTCACCGGTGATATAGGGAAATTTCCAGAGAGTTCCCAGCCCTATCGCCGAACCTAATGCAGCTAGGATGAAGCCAAGCCGCGATCCCCAATGTTCTCGCATACAGTTTTTTTCCACACCTTAAAGCGATCCAAAATTTCTTGTAAACTAAGTTCATCGCCAGAAGGATAAACGAGGTCGTAAGAAAAAAGATCTTCTCTAGGGTGGGACGTCTCAAGGGCAATAACAAAACACCCTGCTGCTCTACCCGCTTGAAGGCCCGCAGGGGAGTCTTCGATGACTATGCAATTTTTGGGATCAAAACCGAGTTGGTTAGCGGCTGCTATAAAAACGTCCGGAGCAGGTTTCCCGTGAAGCACCTCTTCAGCTGAGACATAGTGAGAGAAGTAGTTTCCTAAGATTGTAGAAGTAAGAAACATATGTAAATTTTCAGGAGGAGTGGAAGAAGCTATAATACGAGGGATGCCCTGAGCTTTAAGTGTTTCAAGAAAAGGTTCCATCCCTTTCATAAGAGTGAGTTTTCCTCGAGCCAGCTCGCGAAAAATTTCTTCTTTGCGCTTTGCCCATTTTTTACTGATTTCCTCTTCGATATGAGGAACGAGCTCCTTTAGGATAAGATCATTTCGCTTACCAAAGGTTTTAGTGAACTGAGTGCGGCTCATCTTCAGCGAGCGCTCTTCCTCCATCAATCGTTGCCACGACTGCCAGTGAAGCTCAGAGGTGTCGACCAATACGCCGTCATTATCGAAAATAACAGCAAACTTTAATTGATTATTTGGTGACACGAGCGACGTATTCCCCGTTTCGGGTGTCTACTTTCACCCACTCTCCTTGCTCTACAAAGATGGGGACTTGAATTTTTGCTCCTGTATGAGTGACAGCCGGCTTGAGCACTCGACCTGAGGCGGTGTCTCCTCTGACTCCCGGGGCTGTTTCAACGATTTCCATTTCCATAAAAGTAGGGGGTTCGACGGCTGTTGGGTTCCCTTGATAGAAAAGAAGACTATAGAGCTGGTCTTCAACAAGCCACTGCTTGATCTCCTCAATCACATTATTTTCAATCAACACCTGCTCAAAAGTTTCCTCATCCATAAAGGTAGCCCCCGATGTATTGACATAGAGAAGGCGCATTTGAGTTTCATTCACATCGGCGGTTTCAACCGTTTCGCCCGACTTAAAGTTTCTTTCGATGACCCGGCCATTAAGAAGGTTTTTGAGCTTGACTCGATAGAAAGCTTGCCCTTTTCCCGGTTTAACGTGTTGGTTGCTTACAATATTGTAGGGCTGGTTATCCACTTCTATTTTCAGCCCTACTTTGAATTCACTTGTTGAGACTTTTACCATATCATTAACTTCCTTAGGTTGAATAGCCTGCTTTATCATCAAAGGTATATAGGTGGATCGCTTGGATCACATCAAATCCACCATCGGCCAATTGATGGAGAAGGGAGGCAATTCGTTGTGATTTAACCTCTCCCTCGCTTAAAAAACGACATCGCCATTGATCGACGCATAAGGTTTCGAGGTGGGTTTCCGGCCATACCTTAACGCCGCGATTAAAAATTTGAGAAAGTTTTAGAGAAGAGGTATTGAAAGAGACGAGCTTTTGCTGTATCTGCTCGACCGATTCATGAGAGTAAATATAGATATCGACTCCGACGAGTTGCCGTTTGCTGCTCACCACTTTGGTTCCATGGTGGCCCCAAGACTCTTCAGCCTTTGTTTTATAATCAACTTCTTTCAAGGTATTAGGCTTTTGGCCTAGCCTTTTAGCAATAGCCTGTCCAAACTCTTTTGTCCCTACACATTGTTTGCTCTTTCCCTCTTTGAAGATGTCGTAGGTATGTATTCCTTCTTCTATCGTGGTCAGCCATGCATTGTGTATCCGTGTCGCGGCTTCCGGTTGATGGATGTGAAGCAACATTAGGACCGAGGCCAGGATCAGTCCTGAAGGGTTAGCAACATTTTGCCCTGCACGACGGGGAGCCGAGCCGTGAATTGCTTCGAACATGGCCCCTTTTTCTCCGATGTTAGCCGTACCGGCCAGTCCCACCGACCCGGCGATTTGAGCCCCTACGTCGGAGAGAATATCTCCATAGAGATTGGGGAGGACCAAAACATCGAAATCCTCAGGAGTATCGGCCAATTTTGCTGTTCCGATATCGACAATCCAATGGTCATGCTCTATCTCAGGATACTCTTCAGCGATTTCTTCAAACACTTTGTGAAAAAGTCCGTCGCTGTATTTCAAAATATTGTCTTTGGTGAAAGCGGTTACTTTTTTCCGTCCAAAATTTTTAGCGTATTCAAAAGCATAACGAATGATTCGCTCCGAACCCGAGCGACTGATGAGTTTAGAGGCTGAACACACGTCGGGTGTGAGCTGATATTCGATCCCCACATAAAGATCTTCTTCGTTTTCCCGAACAATAGTCACATCCATACTGGGGTGTTTCGTCTCAATGAAAGGGTGATAGGAGACACAAGGGCGCACATTCGCATAAAGACCGAGGGTTGTGCGCACAGTGACATTTAAACTTTTAAAACCTCCTCCTTGAGGAGTTGTAATAGGCGCTTTCAAAAATACTTTGGTTCTTTTCAGAGACTCCCAAGTTGAGGTTTCAATCCCTGTAGGGTGGCCCTCCAGATAGACTTTTTCGCCGATTTCCACTTTTTCAATCTCTAAGTCAGCCCCGGCCTCTTTTAAAACGTGCAAAGTGGCTTCCATAATTTCCGGTCCTATGCCATCTCCATAAGCAACCGTGATTGGATATTTTTTCCCCATTATGCCCCCGAATTAAAAACATCGTAAATTAACATAATTCTCAGTAGACTACCACTAGATTTTTTCAATACATGAAGAATACATGGGCTTAAAAAATCTGTTTTTAAAACAAAAACAACATTTAGATTATTTCTTCAATCAACTGAATATTGAGCACTGTGAAACGGTGTTTAATGAAATATACGCCAGTAAAGGAGTTCTTTTTTTTACAGGTGTCGGCAAAAGCGGCTACATCGCTCAGAAAGTAGCTGCGACGATTATGTCGACGGGTACGAAGGCTTTTTTTCTCTCTCCCATAGATGCGATTCATGGTGATTTAGGGATGATTTCCAAAGAGGATTTAATTTTGATTTTTAGCAAAAGCGGAGAGAGCGATGAGCTGTTGCAACTGCTTCCCTTTATCCGGAGCAAGCAGGCACGTGCGTGTGCGGTTACTTCTAACGCCTCTTCTCGTCTGGCAAAAGGGGTAAATTTTTTTGTAGAGCTGCCGTGCGAGAGGGAACTTTGCCCTTTTGATTTAGCTCCCACCACCTCAAGCGAAATCCAACTTCTCTTCGGGGATGTGCTCGCTATTGCCTTGATGAAGGCCAAAGGATTTGGGCTTGACGAGTATGCTAAAAATCATCCGGGAGGGCGGATTGGAAGAAGAGCCGCGATGAAAGTGCGAGATCTCATGTTAGACAGGCACATTACACCGATCTGCTTTCTGGGGGATCGTTTAGAAGAGGTGCTCCTCGATTTTACCAACAAACGGTGTGGATGTCTGATTGTCATAGATGAGAACAAACAGCTGAAAGGGATTTTTACCGATGGCGACTTAAGGCGTGCCTTGCAGGCAAAAGGGGAGCAGGTTTTAAAAGAGAAAATGCAGAATTTAATGACCTCTACTCCAAAAGCAATTGAGGCAGATACCCCGGCCTGGGAGGCCATGAAGCTGATGGAGTCGGATCAGAAACATCCTGTCATGGTTTTACCGGTCCTGGATAAAGATGAAGTGATCGGCATCATCAAACTGCACGATCTGATTCAGGCGAATCTATAGCTCTGGGTGTTTGTGCTATAGTCGATTCAATCTGTCTCATTTCAAATTGATTCGACTATATATTTTCATCCTTGATTGCTATCTCAATCCCTCTTGATAAACAGACTCCATATTTTGCCAGCTTCGTTGGGTGAAATAGGGGAGAAAAAGATCACACCCTTCAAAACGAGTTGCTGAGTCGCGAGTAAAAGCTTCAATATCGAAATGGGGCTGCAAAACGCGCACTTTCTCCACAATAGGGTGCTTTAGCCAGATAGCGAGCCCATAGAGATTATTTTTCTCCAAATAGGCTATTTTTTGAATACTCGCCTCGGGGATTTTAAAAAGAGGCTTTCCCCGCTCCAGAAAAATAAAACTCTCACCATCATAGGAGAGCTCATGAGGCTTACACTGAACTCGATAAAGTTTTTTAAAGGGAAGAAATCCGATAGCGATAAGGACCATCCCGACCAAAAAGATAGGAATTCCCCATATTTTAAGCTGATTGATCGGCAAAAACGTCCCTCCCAATATGATAAGAAATGCGCCTGCCGCAGCGATAAAGCCTCCCTTCTTCAGGGTTCGGCCGATCAGTTGGGGGCTGATGCTGCTTCGGATGGTATACGTTTCTTTTTTCGACTGATAGTCCATGCGAAAATGAGATTCCAGGTTAAATAAAGTAAAAATCGGAAAAGAGAGGGTGTAGCAATAAATCCTGCGAGCATCACTTCATCTTTTTCCCCTGATGAGAGCTGCTTCAACCTCTCCACATTGAAAGCAAACAGCCCTCGATCGAGTTGCTCCTCAAAAAGGGTGGAGTCGCGGCTGGGATCCTCGTGAGCCCACTCGGCAATCAAGTAGCGGTGCCACCCTTCTAACAACCTTGAATGGCGCTGAAAAATTCCTCCCGGATCATTATCGAGATAATTTGTAATGACATAATCTTTGGAGGGGAAGAACGGCGGTTTTTCCGGAGTCGGAGTTTTATAGCTAAAATAGGCGTAAGCTACCACAAAAAGAGGGAGCAACCAGACCGATTGATGAGCCCCTTCAACCCGGAAGAGAAGAAGGAGAGGGATAAAAATAGAAAAAAAGAGCCAAGCAAGGGCAAAAGGGGGGGTGGTAAAAAGAAAAGAGAGGGGCTTATAGCTGGGCTTTTTACCACTTTGCAACGCTTTATAACCCTCAACTAAACTCTGCTGTTCAAAGAGAGAAAGCTTTTGAAAACACGATGGATGCCCCAATACCCTTTCAAAGAGAGAGAGCTTGGAGTTTTGAACAACCACTTCTCTAGCATAGGGTTGAAACAAGAGCCAAGAGAGATAGGAAAAAGCGCAGCAGAGATGAAAGATCGTGATTATTTTGTTCTTCCTCGGCATAGTAATTGAAATGTTACATGTCATTATCAAAAAAATATATCATGAATTTTCTGAAAAAGATTTTTCTTTTTATTCTTATTGCTTTGATAGCCTGGGGAGGGATTTACACTTATAATAGGGCTACAGATGGATTTAGCCTCTACCAAATCTCTTCCTCCCTTCCGATTGAGGCTCATATTGCAAGCGAGCCGCTCACTCCAGAGAAAAAACAGACATTAAAAAAGATTTTAGATCAGCCTTTTACCTATTTGGGGAAAGGGTGTCAGTTTTATGTATTCGGCAGCGAAGATGGGGAATATGTAATAAAGTTATTGAAACAGAAGCATCTTCGTCCCTTTTCCTGGTTGAATAAAATCCCTATGCCCAAAAAAATAAGAACTCTTAGCAACGAGAAAATACAAAGGCGTAAAAGTCGAGTTAAAAATCTTTTTTCAAGCTGTCAACTCGCTTTTAATGAAATGGCAGAGGAGACCGGGCTTATATTTATTCATTTGAACCGCTTTCCTGCTTTAGAACAAACCGTCACCCTGATCGATAAATTAGAAAGGCATCATACGATCGAAATCGATGACCATGAGTTTGTTTTACAAAAGAGGGCAATTACGGTTAAGGATGTTTTTTTGAAGCTTCAAAAAGAAGAGGAAGTTAGAGACAAGATTGCTCAACTGGTTGGTTTGGTTCAAGCTCGTTGCCAAAAAGGAATTTGTGATAGAGATCGTTCGTTTGTACAAAATGTTGCCTTTTGTATAGATGGAAGTCAGGCTGTTTTTGTCGATATTGGGCAATTCTATAAAGATGACTCCATTCTTCAAAAAGAGAAGCAAAAAGAAGATGTCAAGAGACGTCTTGGGAATTTACGTCATTGGGCAGCACGTCATTTCCCCGATTTTGTCTGTTATGTAGACGAGCAGATTGAAGAGAGCAAGTGACTCCAGAAAATTTTTCTTGCAGGCTCCTGATGGTGGGATAAAGCATACTCGGGATGGACGCCGGAGAGAATCGCTTTCCCTTTTCCCACCTTGCACTCAACCACAGCTGCCGGTGCTTGAGGAAGATCGAGGTAATACCCAATCACCTTTACATTGCTATATGTTTCAGCTTTTTTAAAGTAGCATCCGCCATTGAAATAAAGAGAGCAAACCCCTCCCTCCCATTGGATATTGGCATTCCTTGAGCCCGATTCACTATCGTAGCGAAACACTCCCTTCTCAAAAACAGGGCCTATCGCCTTCCCGGGGAAAAAAGCAAGCTCGCGAGATTCGCACACCTCTAATTCTTCTCCCTTTTCAAACTCCACCTCCGAGGCTCCATAGTAGGCTCCTGCGCAGATTCCAAAATAACAACCTCCTTCTTTGACAAAGGCTTGGATACGTCTATTTGCCTCTCCTCGCAAGTGCGCATGGTAGGGAACATCCCGCCCGCCGGGCATTACAATTAAAGCGGTTTTTTCCTCCCAAGGACTCTTCAGAAAAAATTGGTGATCCACTTTTTGGATTCGAAAAAGATGACCCAGTTCTTCTTTTAGCGCTTTTAAAGTATGGCGAAAAGAACGGGGTGCAACTCCTGCATCCAGATAAACTAGGATATCCATCTAGTTAATCTCCGGCCGGATAGTATCAATCCTGCCCCAAGTATAGATTTGATGGTATCTCCTATCAGAAAGGGATAAACACCCAGGGCGAGAGCCGATTTTACCCCACCAGTATAGAAACTGAGCCAAAAAGCACCCAGAGAAAGGGTCGCGAAACTGCCGAGGTAAAGAGCAGCCAAGGTTAGGAGGTACTTCTCTTTCCACCCTTTTTCTAATAAAAGGCCAATAATATAAGCGGCCAAAACAAATCCGAACAGATAACCTCCGTTGGTGCCGAACAATTTAGCGATCCCTCCGACCCCTCCTGCAAAAACTGGCAGGCCAACTGCCCCTTCCGCAAGATAGGTTAAAATAGCCAATGCGCCGCGCTTGCTCCCCAATGTTGCTGCGATCAGCGATACAGCTAAAGTTTGCAAGGAGAGGGGGATAGGAGTAAACCAAAGGGGGATAGAAATTTGAGCTAGAAGAGCTATGAACAAAGAGCCCGCGCCGATACAAAATAGATCAAAGAGAAAAGATTTTTCTTTAGGACGAACTATATTAACAATGGAAGCAAACATATAAACCTCGATTTCAAATTAAGAGACCTCTGCATTTCCTAAGTTATGCAGGGATCTCATTAAGAGGGCATTTTAATTGTTTAGGTATTTTATTTCTAGAGACAAGGAAAAAATTTGTTTTAAAAATGGGATACGAAAAAAGAGGGGGAGAGGGTAAGCCGGATTCTGTTTCCCTCTAAAGAGGGATGCAATCATTCTTCTAGGAACTTCGTCGCCGAAGCTCTCAAGCGGCCTTTAGAAGGGAATACCCTCCTTCTATAAAGAGAGCAGGCGGAGAACCATTTTCCCCTCTGCCTTGCATCGGATAGGGTTTACACCACCTTGAGTCTCCTCAAGTGCGCTCGACTCCTAAAGCCGAGATTTTCAGCCTGTTTACCTAATGGTAACGGTATGTTTTCTGTTGCACTTTCCGTAGCCTTTCAGCCCCCAGCCTTTCGCTGGTATCCTCTCCTGAGATGTCCAGACTTTCCTCTTCCTTTAAACTTTTAAAGGAAGCGATTGCCTCTCCCCCTCGACTATGCCATATTAGCGGTCGTACGCCGACGCCGACGTCGCGGTGCAGCGGCCGCCTCTCCTTTCGGAGCTTCACCCTCTTGCCAATAAAGAATTCGAGAACAGTGCTCGCAAAATACTAATCGATCATCCTTTCGCACTAAGTTCTCATGCTGCGGCGTAAGGACAATATGACAGCCGCTGCAGGTCCGATTCTCAATCGGGACAATCACCCGATCTTTTTTATTCTTCAATAGGCGCTCGTAGATGGCGAAAAGATCCGGGTCGACCTGCTCTTTGAATTGATTCCGCTGCTCTAGAAGCTCACGCCCTTCTATATTAATTTTTTCTATACTTTCGTGAATTTCCTTTTCAATCAACTCACTGTTTTTCTCTGTCGATTCAAGATTTTCCTTTAAGGTTACCAGCAAATCTTCTTCTTGAGTCAATTGATCCATAAGATCGCTTAGGCGATGCTCAGTGGCAGTGCGTTCCCGCCCTGCAGCCGTCATCTCCTGAGTAAGAGCATTGAATTCGTCCATTTTTTTTACGGCAGCCTGTTGACCCTCCAGCTTCGTCACTTTTTCCTGAATCTCCTTAATCTTTGTTTCACCGCTACGGATCTCTTTTTTGACTTCCGTGATCTGTTCTTCTTTGTCTTTGACCTGCTGGTGAATATCGGATTTTAGAGTTTGAATTTTCGAGAGTTCTTTTTGATGATCTTTTTTGACTCGGAGCAAGCGAATCATCTTGATATCAAATTCTTGAATTTTCAAGACAGTTTGAAAAGACTCGTGCATAATGAAACCTTAAAATTAAAATCCGAATCGAAAATCTTACTTTATTTCTGCAAAAAAGGCAAGGGTGGAGTTTGTGGTGAGTTCTAGTAAAAATTTCACAAATCTAATAGATTTTTTTCAACAAAAATTTTGTCGCCAATTCCTCGTAAAGGTATCCGTTCAGTGGGGGTAGCGAGCTCTTAAAATCTTGATTGTTAGGCGTAGATTTTTCTCCAAAATCCGAGCGAATAGCAAAAAGTGGCTATTGGGGAGGATTTTTGTGAAAAAGATGCGCTTAAGAATCTGATTTTAATCCGCGGGACCCCCACTGAACGGATACTTGTAAAGGCTCTCCCTTTTGTTTGACTTTTTGCGGCCCACTACTTAACCTTATGCCCTAAATGAATCGCTCACTGCTCGACCATTACTTTACGAAGACTCCTTCCTCTCAAAGGCAATCGGAGGTGATCGCCTATTTGGCCGCCCTCGACCACCTCAGCCAAAAAGCGCCTTCTATTGCGGAGGCGATCCTAAAAGAAATAGAAGATCAACGCACTCACTTGAAATTGATCGCTTCAGAGAATTTTTCTTCGCTTTCGGTTCAATTGGCTATGGGGAATCTATTAACGGATAAATATAGCGAAGGGTATCCCCATCACCGTTTTTATGCCGGTTGTGAAAATGTCGACACCATAGAAGCAGAAGCGGTTGAGCTAGCAAAAAAGCTTTTTGGTGTTGACCATGCGTATGTGCAGCCCCATTCGGGAGCAGATGCAAACTTGGTGGCTTTTTGGGCCATACTCACCGCACGTGTGCAAAATCCGCACTTACAGGCGCTTGGGAAGAAAAACCTCGATGAGTTAAGCGAGCAGGAATTTGAAGAGTTAAGGCAATTGCTTTGCAATCAAAAATTTATGGGGCTTTCTCTAGGGTCGGGTGGGCATTTAACGCATGGGTTTCGTCAAAATGTATCGGCAAAAATGATGCGCGCCATTCCTTATGATGTAGATCCTAAAACGGGGCAATTAGATTACAAACAGATTTTAACTTTGGCCAAAAAAGAAAAACCGTTGGTGCTTTTGGCGGGTTATTCGGCTTATCCCAGAAGGATCAATTTTGCAAAAATGCGAGAGATTGCAGATGAAACAGGGGCTGTTTTGATGGTAGACATGGCACATTTTGCAGGCCTTGTGGCAGGAAAGGTCTTTAAGGGGGAAGAGAATCCCGTTGGGTATGCGCAGGTTTTAACCACAACCACTCATAAAACCCTTCGAGGACCGAGAGGGGGAATCGTTCTTTGCGATCAAGAGTTTGCTACAGCAGTAGATAAGGGATGTCCTCTTGTATTGGGAGGCCCTCTTCCTCATGTGATGGCAGCAAAGGCCATCGCTTTAAAAGAGGCGAGCTCTCCTGATTTTGCCATCTATGCGGAGCAAATCGTGAAAAATGCAAGGGCTTTGGCGGAGGGGCTCAAAAAGCGGGGCTTAGATCTCGTGACGGGCGGGACAGACAATCATCTTATTCTTATAGATCTTACATCATTAAATATGACAGGAAGGGTAGCGGAGATTGCTCTTGGCAAAGGGGGAGTTACAGCCAATAGAAATACGATCTCTTCGCGAGATCCCAATGGAGCTTGGTACACCTCAGGAATTCGTTTGGGAACGCCTTCTGTGACAACCTTAGGGATGGGAGAAAAAGAAATGGAAGAAATTGCCGATATCATTGTTCAAATTTTGCAAAACACCCAACCGAAATCTCTTTCGAAAGCCGAGACAAAACAAGAGATTCTCGAGGCAGCGAAACAAAGAGTGCATGCTCTGCTCAACACCTTTCCTCTCTATCCTCAACTTTTAATTACCTGATCGAAGAGAGATCAAAATTTAGGTGGAGATGAATTATCTCTCTTGCTAAACTTGCTCCGATGGGAAAAATGCAGGAAGAACCAGAATTCTTTAGATCGCTTGATGACAAAATAGATAATACTATCTTGGAATCCAGGCGGATTTTCTTCTCTGATGCGGTCGATAATGCGACCGCTCGCGATGCGATTCGCAAACTTTGGTATCTTGAACTAAAAGAACCTGGCGCCCCTATTCTTTTTATTATAAATAGTCCGGGGGGATCTGTAGACGCAGGTTTTGCAATCTGGGATCAAGTGAAGATGATCACTTCTCCCATTACCACTCTCATAACTGGTTTGGCCGCTTCGATGGGTTCGGTATTAAGTTTATGTGCCACCTCGGGAAAGCGATATGCCACTCCTCATGCCCGTATTATGATCCATCAGCCTTCAATTGGTGCTTTAGTGACAGGCCAAGCAACCGATTTGGACATACATGCTAAAGAGATCATTAGAACTAAAAATCTTTTAGTAGAGCTCTATATGGCAGTTACGAAAAAAGATCGTAAGACAGTTGAAGATGCCTTGGATCGGGATCGGTGGATGACCGTCGACGAGGCTTTAGAGTTTGGACTACTTGATAAAAAAGTCTCTTCATTTAAAGAGATCAAATGACTCTCTCTTGTTGTAAATGTTCAGGAGCAGGCAACACCTTTATTTTAATCGACAACCGGGAAAAAACTTTTCCAAAGCCTGAAATTAACCTTGACCATGATATAGACGGGTTGATTTTGCTTGAAAACAGCTCAATAGGCGATTTCCGCATGCGCATCTTTAACCGAGATGGAAGCGAGGCTGAAATGTGTGGAAATGGGCTTTGCTGTTGTGTTAAATTTCTTGAAAAAATTGGGGAACCTAAAAAAAAATGGAGAGTTGAAACTCTAGGTGGGATTCAATTTGCCTGGGCTAACGAAGAGAAGGTATATGTACAAATGCCCTCTCCCCAAGCCATGCGATGGAACCTTGAGGTGAATATCGGACAAAAAAGCTATCTACTGCATCAACTTGTTGTTGGAGTGCCTCACGCGATTCACTTCACTGAAAAGATCGAAACCGTTGAGATCAACACTCTAGGGAAACAACTCTGCCACCACCCTCTTTTTGCCCCGGCAAGAACGAATGTGACATTTGTATCGCTCAGTGGAGACAAATCGATTACTATAAGAACCTATGAGCGAGGGGTAGAAAGAGAAACATCGGCTTGCGGGACAGGGGCTGTTGCTGCGGCGCTAGCTACAGCTAAGCTCTATGCTATGCCCCCGGAAGTGGCAGTTACTGTAAGATCTGGAGAAAAATTAAAAGTATGTTTTACCCCCAATTGGGAGCAGGTTACCCTCCAGGGGAGTGTAAAGTTTTTTGAATAGCTTTGACCTTAGATCAAACCTTTGATAATATGGATATTATGACTAATCTTCCTCAAGCTCAAAACCCTTTAATCCTTCGCCTTCATAGATTAATGGACGCATTTGCCAAATCGGATGACGAGCGTGATTTTTATCTCGATCGAGTTGAAGGATTTATTCTATTTATGGATCTTAACAAAAATGAAGAGGATCTCAAGGCATTTCAGGAGGAGCTTTCATCGAATCCGAATCGTTACGCTCTCCTTCCTAAGCTCACTTTTTATGAGACGAAAAAGATTATGGAAGGGTTTGTTAACGAGAAGGTTTATGATATCGACACAAAAGAGAAGCTGCTAGATATTATTCAGTCAAAAGATGCGCGCGAGCAGTTTCTTGAATTTGTCTATGATCATGAGGCGGAGCTGGAAAAATGGCAGCAATATTATCAGGAGAGATCCAGGGTACGAATTATCGAGTGGTTGCGAAACAGTAATTTTCAATTTGTGTTTGAAGAAGATCTTGATCTTATCCGTTCCACGATCGAAGGGCTTAAGGAGAACCTTTTCGAACCGAAAGTTTCTAAAGAATTAGAGAAAGCACGCCAAGACCTCTTCAGTAAAGCGAAAATTTACTATTCTAATGAGGCTTTAAACCCCCGGCCCAAGCGAGGGCGGCCTCCAAAACAGGTGACGAAAGTTGAAGTGGAAACCCCTGTTACGAGTGACATTTTCACTCAAGTGCCTCAATCAGTTCGCCGCTTTTTATATCTTCCCGACATTACATCAGCCACATCGATTACCTTTTCTGAAAAATTTGACACGGAAGAGGAATTTTTGGCTCATTTACGGGGAACAGCTCGTTCCGAGGCGGAATCGCAGCTTGAAGCTCTCACCGAGAAGTTCGATTCATTGCGTAAGCTCTCTACACGACTTGGCTTAGAAGCCGAACTAGCTCCCCCTTCCTTGGGAGAGAAGGATGAAGAAGAGAAAGAAGAGATGCCTAAGCCTCGCAAGCGACGAGCTAAAAAAGAGAATCCCTCTTCATAGCTAAACCCCGCTTAGAATAAGTTCTAAAGTTTAAATTTAATCGACTCTTCTATAAAAAAACATGCCGCTCTTTTAGAAGCTTACCTCGAAGGACACTTGTTTGTATTTCACTTTTATTATCCTCAGCATTACGCGCATGCATGCAAAAGTGTTTAGCCGAGATAATGACTCCCACATCTTCAGTTTCCAAAAGAGAGGCTAGGCTATCTGCGATTTGTGCTGTCAGCCGTTCTTGCAACTGCGGTCGCTTTGCAAAATAGCGCACAATTTGATTGATATTGGATAGACCGATGATTTTTTTCTGAGGGTAGTAGGCCACATGCGCAACTCCCTGAATAGGGACTAGATGATGCTCACAAAAGCTGACAAATGAAATATTTTTTACGGCTATTAGCTGTTGCGACTTCTCCTCATAAAAAGATATTTTTGGAAAATTTCTCGGGTCTAATCCACTAAAAAATTCATCGATATAGGACTTTGCAATCTGAGAAGGTATTTTAGTGAGAGAAGGATGATCCAAATCAAGACCCAGAATTTCTAGAATTTCACCGATTTTTTCTTCGATTTTGGCTTTTTTGATTTCGGCTGAAATCTCTACTTTTTCACGTTTTACAGGGTGGGGAAAACGAGTGACTGCGGGGTCGTTAACATTCATAACAAACAATTATATTATAGAAAGATAGGGAAGATGTCTACCTTAAAGAGGGTTAAGCTCTCGGATGAGCCTTGTCATAAACCTCCTTCTTTAGCTTGGTCGAGACATGAGTGTATAAAGTGGTTGTGGCCAGAGAGGTATGACCCAATAACAGTTGAATTGTCTTGAGATCCATCCCATTTTCAAGCCAGTGAGTGGCGATGCTGTGGCGAATAGTATGGGGAGTAATCTTATTATCTAAGCCGCTTTCTTGTAAATATTTATCGAATTTACGATCGACCGAGCGGGGAGATAGGCGGGTTCCATTTCGATTTAAGAAAATAGCTTCGGGATCCATCTCTGCCAGATGGCCATCGATATCTTTATGACGCTCAGGGTGATCACAATACTTTACAATCCATGTGGCTGCATTCTGGGTGATGGGGACCATTCGTTCCTTTTTTCCTTTTCCGCGCAGCTTTAGAGTAAGCATGTCATAATCGAAATCATTTCGATTTAATCCAACAAGCTCACTTACCCGCAAGCCGGAACTATAAAAAAGTTCCATAATGCAACGATCTCTGAAACCCAAATAGGTTGTCGTATCGGGTTGATCAAAAAGCCTTTGAATCTGTTCATAGGAAAGTGACAGGGGAATGCGCTTCCCTAATTTTGGTCTTTCCAACTCTTCTGTAGGATTGAAAGAGATTAGATTCTTCTTGAGACAGAACTTAAAAAAACTTCGCAATGAAGAGAGTCTTCGTACGATCGTTCGCTTATTGATATTGTTTTCGGCTAAATGGGCTATAAAATGGCTGAGCAATTTACGATCGATCAAATCCAAATTCAGTTGGTGATCATTGGCACTATTGCGATCTTCATAATCGCTGTTATAAGCAATTTTTTCGGATAATTTTTCAGGAGGGGATTTAAGAATGCTTTTTTCAATAAAACGCTTTAGTTCATTAATATCAATTGCATAGTTACGGATGGTGTGCAGGGAGGCCTGTTTTACCGAACGGAGATGCTCTAGGAATTGATAAGCTTCTTTAATCATAGGTCTTTTTATTTAGATAGAAGAACTTTTAATTGTCAAAAAGAAGAATCTTTTTCCTTTAAAAATGCTTCCTCCTCAGCAGTTGTAGGGCGATTGAGCCGTTTGTTGCGATGAGGAAAGTGCCCGAATCGATCGATAATTTCTTTGTGTCGCATCGCATAGTATAAATAGGATGGGGAGTCAGTCTCTTCAGCGATTTTGGAAAATTTTTGCACGGAGAGCTCCTGGATTTGCGAGTCTTCGGCATGCTGCAAAGGCATACAAAAAAAAGCCTGCTCAATAGGCAGTAAATAGTGATCGTCTCCCTTTTTGATCCCTTCCAAGGCAAGTGAAAGTGCTAACGAGTCGGCGAGAAAAGCTTCGGCGCTCTCGCGGTACAAGTTACGAGGAAACTGATCAAGAACAATAATTAAAGCAAGCCTTCCGCGAGGAGTCGCTTTCCATGAATTAAGCCGACCAAATACAGCATCACGATACGTTGAGTAAAAAAGGGCTCGGATCTCATTATCTACTCCTTTTCCACCCCCAAACCATTTTTTAGAATTTTGTTTCGGCTCTTGTGCACGGTGTTCTAAGTCACCAAACCAATAGTCTAAGATGTCGCCCGGTTCAGTCGCAACAAGAGAAATTGAAATGCCCAGAAGTAGACACAATGTTTTCAAAATCTTCATAAACGAAGACATTATCAGGCAGATTGATTCCCTGCAAAAAAATAATGAGTTTTCCTTTTAATTTTTTTTAAGAATTCCTGCAAAGAACCGTGAAGAGTGAATAAAAATTTCTTTCACAAATTTCTTAGAGCAGGGATAATGCATTTTTTAAATTAATATTATAGAGAGACCACCATGAAGCTGAAAGCATTAATAGCAGTCGCCTTGATTGCCTGTTTTATTCCATTGCAAGCTATCTCTTTGACTCTGACAAAAAGACAGCTTTGCGATCTTGAATTAATACTAGAGGGAGGTTTTTCCCCTTTAAAGGGTTTTTTGGACAGAAAAAATTATGAGACCGTTGTGTCCAAGATGTGTTTAGCCGATGGAACACTATGGCCTATCCCCATCACGCTAGATGTAGATAGAGAAGCGGCTTGCCGGATAAAGCCGGGGGATAAAGTGCAACTACAAAATGAGCAGGGCGTTCCCCTTGCGATCATCCATGTATCCGACATGTGGACTCCCGATAAAAGCAAAGAGGCGCTGCATGTTTATGGCACCACCGATCATGCACATCCCGGTGTAAGCTATCTCCTGGAAAAAACGCATGACACCTACATTGGCGGAGAGGTTTCTGCTTTAAACCCCATGATTTATTATGAATTTGCTGACCTTAGAAAGACACCGAGTGAACTGAAAGCCTATTTTCGAGAAAAAGGGATCAAAAAAGTAGTTGCGTTTCAAACGAGAAATCCTCTCCACAGGGCTCATGTTGCTCTCACAAAAATCGCTACAGCAATGACAGGAGCCCATCTTCTTATTCATCCGGTGGTGGGAGAAACAAAAGAGGGGGATATTGACCCCTATACCCGTGTACGTTGCTATCGGAAAATACTCAAATACTTTCCGGAAAATCAAACTACATTAGCTCTGCTTCCGCTGGCAATGCGTATGGCGGGTCCTCGGGAAGCTCTTTGGCATGCCATCATTAGAAAAAACTATGGCTGCACCCATTTTATTATAGGAAGAGATCATGCAGGGCCGGGGGTGGGGAGCAATGGAAAGCCTTTTTACGACCCCTATGAAGCTCAAAATCTTGTAAAATTGCATGCCAAAGAAATAGGAATTGAAGTGGTTTCATTGCCCGAAGTGGTTTTTGTAAAAGAACAAAATGACTATCTCCCTGTCACAGAGGTGCAGCCGGGGATGACAGAATTAAAAATTTCCGGAACGGAGTTGCGTCGTTGTCTTCAATCAAACTTAGAAATCCCCGAGTGGTTCTCATACCCGGAAGTGATCAGCGAGCTACAAAAGATCAATCCCTCCCGCTCTGAACAAGGTTTTACCCTCTTTTTTACGGGATTGTCCGGATCGGGAAAATCCACCCTTATAAACGCATTGAACGAGCGATTACGTGAAGTGCAATATAGGCCTGTCACTCTTTTAGATGGCGATATCATTCGTAGGAATTTAAGCTCTGAGCTCGGGTTCTCGGCAAAAGATCGATCCACCAATGTCAGAAGAGTTGGATTTGTGGCGAGCGAAATAACAAAGCACAAAGGGATTGCCCTTTGCGCATTGATTGCCCCTTATGAGCAGGACAGGTTAGCAAACCGCCACTCCATAGAAACAGTGGGCGGTTATATTGAAATTTACTTATCAACCCCGTTAGAGACTTGCGAAAAACGAGATATTAAAGGTCTTTATAGCAAGGCTAGAGATGGAATCATCAAAAACTTTACCGGCATTAATGATCCTTATCAACCACCCATCCATCCGGAATTGGAAATTGATACGACGCACCTTTCGGTGAAAGAAGCGGTAGATCAAATAATCGACTTTCTAACAAAGGAAAAGTATATAGAGCCCGTGTAAATTCTTTATCCATCTAGGCCGTAAAACCCGGCCATTCATGGGCGGGATATAAGGCCTAAATTGCCTTTTTTTTGCATGCAAAAACTTGGCAATTTCCATTTTCACAAGCTCGCTTTGAAAGCGTTGACACA
>JBAPRV010000063.1:0-25327 GCA_049281295.1 Chlamydiales bacterium | reverse complement strand
TTGGGGGCGGCTGGATTCGAACCAGCGTAAGCCGAAGCTGTCGGATTTACAGTCCGATGCAATTGGCCACTATGCGACACCCCCCAAAAACTGCTCTGCTGGAGAAAGGACTTGAACCCTCAACCGTCCGATTACAAATCGGATGCTCTGCCAATTGAGCTACTCCAGCAAAAAGGTACCCCACTATAGTTATTCCCTCTTTTCTGTACAATTAACTTCCTTCACTTTTTCTAAAATCGGTCTCCGTCGGCTTAAAAGGTTCATCCGGCTTGAGCTCCTGCTTTTCAGCCTGTTGAGGCTTTTCTTTTGAAGGAGAAATCTCAAAAGGCAACTTCACCTCTTCCCCTTTTTTGCGGAAATCTTCTTTGGCCATTCGAAATTTTAATCTCTGCAACGCATCCGGAGATGCCGTGGGTTGGGGTTGGGTTGCGGATCGATTAAAAACAGACATGCTTTTATCGCTTGTCTTTATGTGAGTCGCTTTAAATTTCCGCTTTCCCGAAGGAGCAAACTTGGCTCCCCCCTCTTTCTCTTTGAGCAGGCAGCACTGCTTATATTTTTTTCCTGAACCACAGGGGCAAGGATCGTTTCTACCAACCTTTTTTGTCATTTTCCCTCAAATATTTTATACGCCGCCTGATATGGCGAAGAGAAGGTAATAAATCAGCGATTCTATCTAACTTATTTAAAGGGCGTCAAGGAGAAAAAACTGGAAGATCAAGATGGAGAAAAGTATAATCCCTAGCCCTATGACCTCAATCACTCTACCTATAGCCAAACCTCCATGGAGTAAGGGCGGGAAACGACTGGAAAGTGCAACTCGAAAGGCTCTTTTTGAGTTTAATATGCTCGAAAATGTTTCTAAGCTCGCTGTGGCTCTAAGTGGTGGAAAAGACAGCCTTACTTTGCTTTTTTTGCTTAAAGCTATTTTGGGGCGTGGCTTTCCCAACCCAGATCTTTATGCAATCCATGTGGGCGGAGAATTTACTTGCGGAGCAGGGTTGCATGAAAATTTTTTAGAGCCTATTTGTCATGAACTGAATGTCACTTTGATAAAAGAGCGCTCCACTCAAACAAGAGAAACTCTTCAGTGTTATCCCTGTTCTCGTGAAAGGCGGCGGCTCATTTTTGAGGCTGCCAAAGGGGTGGGAGTTCAAACGGTAGCCTTTGGGCACCATCGCGATGATAATGCCCAAACCCTTTTGATGAATCTGTTGCATAAAGGGGAATTTGCAGGTAATCTTCCCAAACTGCCTATGGTTGATTTTGGCGTCACCGTTATCCGCCCTCTTATTTATGTCTCCGAAACAGACATTCGGCAATTTGCAAAATGCTATGGTTTTAATCGTGTAAGCTGTCAATGTCCTGTGGGACAACACTCTATGCGAAAAAAAGTAGACGGGGTGCTCACTGAGCTGGAAACACTCTTTCCCCATGTGCGGGCAAACGTCTCCAGAGCAGGGCTTATCTACGGATCTAAGAAAGCAATGAAGGAGTCGTTATGAGTAACGAAAAGCTAGAAAATCGAATCACTATTGAGGGAATTGAGCTCACTTTAACCTATCCAGATTCTTTTCGATTTCATTGGGTAGGTCAACAAGATGTTGTGGATCAGCTCTTAGCTGCCTGGTTTGTGATTAATGATCACGACCTCCCTCTTAATCCCCGTCTAATCGGCAAGCCCGGGGTAGGTAAAACAACGCTTGCTTATGCCACAGCGCGAAAGCTGCAAAAAGATGTCTATATATTTCAATGCAATATGGATACACATCCTGAAGATCTATTGATCACCCCTGTTATCGACAAAAAGGGGGGCATTCGCTATGCCGCCTCTTCTCTTGTGACAGCGATGATCCGCGGAGGGATCTGTATTTTAGATGAAGGGAATCGCATGAGCGAAAAATCGTGGGCTTCCCTGGCCCCTCTTCTCGATGCACGCCGTTCTATCGACTCTATTGTAACCGGCCTTAAAATCCCCGCTCATCCCGACTTCCGAGTTTGTGTAACCATGAATGATGATGCCTCTACCTTTGAAGTTCCTGAATACATTCATAGTCGATTACAGCCCCAAATCTACCTTGATTTCCCTGAAGCGGAGGAAGAAAAACATATTCTTAAGGAAAATCTCCCTTTTGTCGAAGAGGATATTCTCAACTATGTAACAGATTTCTTGCAAAGAGCTCATATGAACCAAGAAAACTATTCCGTTCGAGACGGGATCAATATAGCTCGTTATGCAGCTAAACGACTTGAAAGCCTTGGTGGAAAAGCGGGTCGGGAATCAATTGTACGCCAAGCTATTGTTATGACCCTGGGTGAGCAAGCAGCTATTCACGCATCATGACCTTTCAAAAAAATAACATCTATGCTCTTCCCGTCCTTCATTATACAATGGAGTGCGCCATGCATGTAAAAAGAGCTTTTGAAGCTGTCCAGCCCGATTGTGTCGCTGTCGAGCTTCCCCAGAGCCACGAAGAGCAATTCTTACATGCCGCTTCCCGTCTCCCCGACATCACCGTCGTGGTAGCCGATCCTCTCTATTACCTTTGCGAACCTTGCGATGGAGCTTTTGAAGCCCTTCGTTTAGCGCTTGATAATCAAAAAGTTGCATACTGCATCGACCTCGATGTTCGAGACTATCCCCCATCCGGAGATTTGCTTCCTGATCCTTATTCCATTGTACACATCGGCCTGAAGAAATACTATGCAGCCTATTTGCAAACCATCAAGGGCAAAAATAAACAGCAAATCGATGAGAGACGGGAGTTATATATGGCCCGCCGTCTCAAAGAACTCTCTCTGAGTTATGACAGAGTTCTCTATGTTGGAGGATTTTATCACCTTCATACGGTGTTGGAATATGTCGATCGATCTCACTTCCCCAATCTCTTTGCTGCAAAAAAGGAGGAGGAGGCCTATCTTTGTGCTTTAACGGAAGACTCGTTGAGAGAGGTAATGATAGAGTATGGATGGCTTAGCCAAGCTTATGAAAGTTGGAGGGAGAATTCAGGAAATCAAGACCTCCTCGATCGGCAAAAACTGCTCTTGCAACTTTATAAAAGCGCCGCTCTCGCTTACCAAGGAGAAACGGGAAATGCTTTTTGTGGCTATCATCTTCGTAATATGATGAAATTTGTACGAAACTATGCCCTGCTGCATAAAAGATTAATGCCCGATCTGTTCAAAATAGTAACGGCTGCAAAAGGGTGCGTCGATCCCAACTATGCTTATGAAGTTTGGTATTTAGCGACTGATTACCCCTATCATAGAAATATAGACAATTTGCATGAGCTCAATCTCTCGGTGGAAGATATATGGCCGCATTCTAAAAAACTTAAGTTTCAGCTTAAACAGAAACGGAGAAAGGGATTTCAAAGGCATCCCCGCCATCGCCGCTCTTTTTACTTTCATCCTCCCTCTGCTTTCGGTATCTGCTCCTACCCTCCCGAAGATGTGATTATTGAAAATTTCGGCGGCTTTTTGAAAAAGAAAACCATGAATCTTCTCATCGAAGGAGGCGCTCAAAGCGCCCCTTTTACAACTCGCTTAGCCGACGGGATAGATATCCGTGAAACCATCCGTCATCTTGCTGAAAACAAACTCTATGTTAAAATGAAAGGTCCCCCTCCTGAAGCGGCCGGCTCCGTTGTGGTGATACTAGATGGAGCTGAGGAGAAATATAGTTGGTCAAGCACATGGCTCGGGGAACATAACCAAGAGTCGGACATGGCTTTTTTTGCCACCACGATGACGCAAAATGTTGTGGGCCCGGGTATCAGCCGTTGCCACTATGGAGGATTTATGCTCTCAACACCTCCCAGACGCCTCTACGACATATGGCAGGACCAAGACTATAAAGAGTGCAGCTCAAAAGCTGAGGTGTTGCTTATGGCTGCTATCGATTATGCTGTTCAATCGACTGTTATCTATGTCGCAGCAAAACCTCCGCAGGCTAAAATGAAACAATTTGCCTCTCGTTTCGGCAAAAAAATTGTTTATATGCCAATGAGTCAGCTTTCCCCCACTCTACTTAATAAAATCCGTGTTTTCCATGTACTCGATGGACACGATAAACGAGAAATTGCAGGTGATTATGTCTTCTAAACGACCTAAAATACTTATAACTAACGATGACGGGATCTATGCTCCCGGAATTAAACACCTCTGGACTAGCCTCCATGAGGTGGACATCGGTGACCTTTCTATTATCGCCCCTCTTACAGAACGATCCGGGACCGGTCTTAGCATAACTTCTGATCGCCCTTTGCTTGTCCAAAATATTAAATGGCCTGAAAAAACACCCGCCTGGTCAGTAGACGGAACGCCTGCCGACTGTGTTAAAATGGGCATGCAGGTCATTCTGAATCACAAACCGGATTTTATTTTTTCAGGAATCAATGCAGGCTCTAATGCTGGCCGAAATGTACTCTACTCGGGAACTATTGGAGCCGTTATAGAGGGAGTCTTAAACGGTATACCCGGCATTGCTTTCTCTTGCGAAAATATTAAATCTCCTAACTACACTCTGGCTATAAAATATATCGCCCCTCTCCTTCACTATTTGATGAAATACCCTCTCCCTAAAGGATGCCTGCTTAATGTGAATTTTCCCCATAACGTAAAAGATAAAGTAAAAGGATTTCGTCTAGCAAGACAAGGGAAAGGACGGTGGGCTGAAAATCCGCAGCTACACTTAAAAGTCGAAGAGGGTTTGATCTATTGGCTGGGAAATCGAGCCGAAGAGCTTGTGGAAGAGGAAGATTCGGATGTAGAGCTCTTAAAGCAAGGGTATATCACTGTCGTTCCTCTTCATGTAGAAGAGCTTACTATAAAAGATGAGATACATATACGCAAAAGCGATTTTCAAAAATTCTTTTGCGATTATTAAATGCCTTGTCAAAAATTTATAATTTTGGCATTTTTGTGCTCATTTTTGTAGAGCATAACTCTCCTTACACAAAGATTATAAAAAAATAAGCTGAATAAAAGAGAGCAGCCTGTTTTTATAGTTTTAGTGTAAGATGAGTGAACTCGACATCGGGCGTATAGCTCAGCGGTAGAGCACCTGTTTTACACACAGGGGGTCATAGGTTCGAACCCTGTTACGCCCAGGTAGATCTGCGGGAGTAGTTCAATTGGTTAGAGCACCGCCCTGTCAAGGCGGAAGTTGCGGGTTCAAGTCCCGTCTCTCGCGAATTCATTTTTTTCTAGCCTATGGTATCTTCTTCTCATACCCATTTCCGGTTTGGACTCTATTACCTAAAAACTATTTTTTGGCTCGTCCTGGGTGCTTTTCTAGCAGCACTTGGAATTGAGGTGGTTCTTATTCCCAATCAACTAATCGACGGGGGGATTGTCGGTATTTCCATGATGGCGGCTCATATTTTTGGAACCCAGCTTCTTCCCTTCTTTTTAGTTATCCTCAATCTCCCCTTTGTGATTTTAGCCTATAAGCAGATTGGAAGGCATTTTGTCATTCAAATGTTCACAGCCGTCTGCCTATTTGCGCTTTCACTACTTCTGTTTTATTGGGTCCCCATATGGTTTTCCATACAGCCTTTTGAATTTCATGGAGACCCTCTTGAAGTGATCGTCTTGGGCGGGTTCATCATTGGATGCGGGATCGGCCTTATTATTCGTCATGGAGGATCAACCGACGGGACTGAAATCTTGGGAATCATCATCAATCGAAAAAAAGGGTTTACGATTGGGCAGGTGATTCTTTTCGTGAATATTTTTATTTTTGCCTTAGCTGGCGTGGTCTATCAAAATTGGCACTCTGCTTTGCTGTCATTGATGACCTATTTCGTAGCCACCAAAGTCATGGATATGGTGATTGTAGGCTTTGAGGACACAAAATCGGTTATGATTATTTCTAGCGACACTGAACACCTCGCTCACGTTTTAATGGAAGAATTGGGAGTAGGGTTGACAGTCATGTATGGACGGGGGGGGTATAGCGGGGATGCTAGAGAAATTCTATACATCGTCATCGAACGATTACAGCTCTCCGAGCTTAAAGAGATTGTGCATCGAGAAGACCCGCAAGCATTTATCGCCATTGAAAACCTTCATGAAGTGATCAATGGACGGCAAAATTCACAGGTTGAGCAAAAGCCCCCTAAGCCGTAACACACAATTCTCAGCTCTATATTAAATTTAAAATTAGGCTATGTGAAAAATAGAGTCTATTCGACGTAAATCTCTTTCTTGGACGAAGCAGGCGTTTTCCATCGTTGATAGAGATGGTGTTCGATTTTAAAAGCGTCTAATGCCTTTCCTACAATAAAATTTTCTATATCTTCAAGAGTTTGAGGGAGCGTATACCAAGCCGGGACGGGGGGAATGATTGTGACACCTCTTCGGCTTAACCTAAGCAGATTCTCTAAATGAATTTCACTCAATGGAGTCTCCCTGGGCACAATTACCAGTGGACGCCCCTCTTTTAGAGTTACATCGGCTGCTCGGCGCAAGGTATTATCAGTCAAACCTACGCTCAAAGCACCCACTGTGGACATGCTGCACGGAATAATCAACATTCCATCTGTTAGATAGGACCCGCTTGCAATCGCTGCGCCGAGATCATTCACAGAATGAATCTGTATCTTCTCTCGAACCAAGGGGGAAAATTGAGCAACAAACCTTTTTATCGTTTTAAACTCTTCTCCCAGCTCAATTGCAGCCGTATAGAGGGCAGAGGGGGTGATGACCAATTCAATGTCATGTCCTAATTCCCCGAAAATGCGAATTGCTCGATAGGCTAAAATAAAACCCGAAGCACCGGAGACACCTAAGACATAACGACCCATATGACACTAATAAATACAAATAAAAAAACGGTAAAAGAGATCGTAGCATTACATAGAAAGAAAATCGGTTCAATTTTTTTTCTCTCTTTCGAAAAAGAACGATGAAATAGAATCAACACGGCTAAAACAACGGGGATAATCCCATAGTAAATCAGAGGGAGATGCGCCGTCCAACCCACAATCAACAACAACAGAGGGCAAAAAAAATGAAGCCCTTTTGCTAGCCATAAACTTTTTTCAATTCCAAGTCGGGAGGGCGCACTATGAAGGAGGCTTGCTCGATCAAATTCATAGTCTTGAAGTGCATAAGCAATATCATTGCCGACAATCAATAAAAAAGCGGCTACTCCCAAATAAAAAGAGGGGGCCGAAACTTTTCCAGAGATAGCTATCGAGGCCATTACAGGTCCTAAAAAATGAATCAACCCCAAGACAAAATGACAAGAGAGATGAAGACGTTTCATGTAGGAATAGGTAGCCAACAGAAAAGCAGCCGAAAGGGATACAAGAAAGCAAAGGAAGTTTATCTGCCAACAAATCAGAAGGAAAAAGAGCAAAGCTCCCCATGCGATGAGTGCGGCCTGGGTAGGGCTCGCTCTTCCAGAAGGGAGAGATCGGTTTTTAGTACGAGGATTTTGGGCATCAATATGACGGTCGATCAATTGATTAAACGACATTCCAGAGATGCGCGCACAAATAAAAGCGGGAAAAACCCACATCCAATGAATCCACTCTCCTCGTGATAAGCTGGTTAAAAAATGAGCATCCGCAAAAGGCAAAAGAGCCCCTGCCATCATTAAAGGCAGTCCAAAAAGGGTTTGTTCAAAACGGACAAGGCTGTTAAAAGTAGAAAAATTCATTTTAAAATTATACCGTTTTGTTCAATATCAACCAATAGGATATGGGAAAACCTCATTTTGATTCTTGGCGAATTTTTCGCATACTCTCTGAATTCGTAGATGGCTTTGAAACGATGACCGATCTAGGCCCTTCGGTGTCTATTTTTGGCTCGGCGCGTATCTCTTCCGAGGCGACTTATTATCAGCTAGCCACACAGGTAGCCTATAAAATTGCTGAAAAAGGGTTTGGTATCATAACAGGCGGAGGGCCCGGTATTATGGAAGCGGCCAACAAAGGGGCTCAGCTTGCTAAAGGCCCTTCTTGTGGAATCAACATTACTCTCCCCTTTGAAGAGGAGAGCAATAAATATATCGATCCAAAATATAAACTTCACTTTCGTTACTTTTTTGTGCGAAAGGTCATGTTTATTCGCTATGCGCAAGCTTTTGTTTTCTTGCCTGGAGGATACGGTACCCTAGATGAGCTTTTTGAAGCTCTTCAGTTAATTCAAGCTAACAAGATAAAGCCATTCCCCATCTTTTTATTGGGAACTGCTTTTTGGAAAGGTATGATAGACTGGATGAAAGCTTCCCCTCTCAAAGAGAGATTTTTAAACGAAAAAGATCTTGAATTGTTCACTCTCACCGATGACCCTGATTTAGTAGCAGAGTCTATTGAAAAGCATTATCAAAAAGTAGGAAAGGTCCCTACTTTCGAATTAGGAAGAGGAGAAGAGTATTAAAACAACTCCTGTCCTTGTTTGGTTTAGACAAGACCTGCGTTTAAAAGACAATCCCGCTTTAACCCATGCCTGCCAAACTGGACTGCCTATTATCCCTCTATACATTTTAGATGATTGCACCGTCGAAAAATGGAAAATGGGAGAGGCTAGTCGTGAATGGCTCTGCAATTCACTTGCCTCTTTAGATGCGAGCCTCAGAAAAAAAGGAGCCAGGCTCTTTTTTCTTCAAGGTAATCCTTTGGAAATCCTTCCCGAGATAGTAAAAAAATACGGCGTGATTGCCCTCTTTTGGAATAGATGCTACGAACCTTTTGCAATTAAAAGAGATAAAAAACTTGAAAGATTGCTTCCAAATGTAAACCACTTCAAAGGCTCGCTTCTTTTTGAGCCGTGGGAGGTTTTGAATCAGCAAGATGGTTTTTTCAAAATATTTTCTCCTTTTTGGAAAAGATGTTTAGAAAAAGCAGCTTCCATCCCCCCTCCCCTGCCCGAACCTAAAAGGATCAAACTTTTCCCTATTCCATTAAAAGGCCCGCCCTCTTCCGAAGGGCAATTACACAAACTATGGCAAATAGGGGAAAGCGGAGCGCATCAAAAATTGAAACATTTTATAAAAAAATCCCTGCCTCACTATGCACAAAAACGTGACAGAATTGATTTCGACAAAACCTCGAAACTCTCGCCCCATTTACATTTTGGAGAGATAAGTCCCAGGCAAATCTATCATGAGGTAAAGGGTTACAAAAAATTTCTTTCAGAACTGGGATGGCGAGAATTTTCTTCCTATCAACTTTTTCACTACCCAAAACTTCCGGAAAAACCTTGGAAAGAAGAATTTGGCAATTTTCCATGGAAACGATCCTCAGCTCTTTTGAAAAAATGGCAAACAGGAGAAACCGGTTATCCCATTGTAGATGCGGCTATGAGGCAATTGTGGGAAGTTGGTTGGATACATAATCGTGCAAGAATGATCGTGGCCTCTTTTTTGATCAAAGATCTTTTCATTCATTGGACAAAGGGGGAGAGTTGGTTTTGGAACACCCTTGTAGATGCAGATCTTGCCAATAATGCTGCAAGCTGGCAATGGGCGGCGGGTTCTGGATTTGACAGCGCCCCTTTCTTTCGTATTTTTAACCCAACCGTTCAGGGAGAAAAATTTGATCCTGAAGGAACCTATACCAAACGGTGGGTCCCTGAATTATCAAAAGTACCTAAATCAATGCTCCAAAGACCATTAGATTTCGACCCTCATCTCCCTTATCCCCCTCCTATCGTGGATCACCAACAGGCCCGCTCAATGGCCCTCGATGCTTTCAGAAAGTTAAAAACTGAAAGAAAAATATAGGCCTAAAATATTTTGATGGGTCCATCGATCAAGAAGTTTGATATGACGAAGCATATAAAATGTCCTCACATGATATGAATCGGGGGGTTGAACAGTGCCGCCAATAGCAAACCTGTTTTCGGAAAATCCAACTCTTTCACGGAAAAAAACTTCATCATCGACAAATGGGATGAGTTTAATCTGAGTGAGTTTCCATGGAGAAGTTAAACGTAGGCGATTTCGATAGACCCAAAAATTTTTGACAACTCCGGAGGGGATTATATATTGAACCCTGTTTCTATTTGACCATTTCCATTCCTTGGAAGAAAAATAAAAAATAAGATCAATAAGAGGGTTCTCTACAGGTTCCAGCTTTTTTGTGAGAGGGGAAAAAACACCTAACTGCCTATACCCTCCAACTAACTCTAGCCAGTCAGACGGTTGATAAACAAAAAGGAATTCGGCATATGTCAAATAGAGAAAGGAGGCTCCTCTTGCAAAGCGAAATTCAGAGTTTAAACGACAACTCCACTTCTCGTTTATCTCTTTTTGAACCCCTTCTTGCAGCCATAATTCGAAATCATTGTTTTCAAACACAGCCCCCCCTAGAAAAAAGGGGGATAGCAGACAGATCGAACAGATTAAATAAAAAATTTTTAGGGGCATGGTCATCGAAAATGTAGCAAAACAGACCTGGAAAAAGCAAGCTATAGTATTTCTATTGATCATCGCTGTTGCATTTTTCTCTTACTGGCTTTTGCCAGAATATTTAACTCCACTTGGAAAAAGAACGGTTGCGATTTTTATCATTGCTGCCGGTTTTTGGGCTTTTGAAATCTTTCCCCTATTTGCCACATCGATTATTATTGTCATCCTTCTCATCTTTTCCTCAGGACAGCAATCCTATAAGTATTTTTTCTCCTCCTTTGCCTCCCCTGTCATTTTCCTTTTTCTGGGAGGATTCGTTTTAGCTGAAGTCATTCAGAGACACCATATCGACTCTCTCTTAATTCATAAGTTGCTTGCCAAGCTTCCTCCCCGCCCTTCGACCATCCTCGTAAGCGTTATGATTATTAGCGCTTTTTTCTCAATGTGGATTTCAAATACTGCTACAACTGTTTTAGTGCTTACCTTAATCAAGCCAATTCTTGCTAGCGTCGAAAAAGAGGATCCTTTTAAGCGAGGTTTAATTTTAGCCGTCGCCTTTGGAGCAAACATTGGGGGGATAGGAACCCCTATAGGAACACCTCCTAATGCTATTGTCCTGGGTATCTTGTCAGAATATGGAATCTACTTGGGTTTTCCTCGCTGGATGATCATGGCCCTCCCATTAATGGTAATCATTTTAATTCTTGCAGCCCTGTTTCTCTTGTGGTTTTTTCCCCCTAGGAAAAAATACCTCTCATTTCATCTGCCAAAAAAAAAGCCTTTGACCCCTAAAGGGATAGCCTCGCTTTTGATTGCTGCATTGATCATCGCTCTCTGGCTGACAGGCCCTATGCATAAGATACCCGATTCTGTGGTTTCACTTATTGGAGTAGGCCTTTTTTCTGCCTTCCAACTGATTGATGTGAGGGGACTGCGCAACATTCGCTGGAATATTCTTATCTTGATGTGGGGAGGGTTAGCCTTAGGCCAGGGGGTGGAGACAAGCGGGCTCATGACACAACTACTAAAGCCCTCTTTTCTTAACTATCATATTATGATTCTAACAGCTATTTTTTGCCTATTTGCCATTCTTCTCTCATCCTTTATGAGCAACACCGCCACAGCTAATGTTTTGCTGCCTATTGCTGTCAGTTTTAGTTCCTATGATTTTGTATTGCTTTCGATTACCGTCGCGTTAGCTTGCTCATTTGCCTTCGCTTTTCCCATATCGACCCCTCCAAATGCACTTGCCTATTCCACGGGATATATTAAAACCAAAGATATGTTCAAAGTAGGAGCTCCCCTTACTATTATATCCTTAATAATCGTTCTAGCTGGATTTCGATTCGTTATTCCCTATATCTTTCCCGAGCACTTCTGAATGATCGCCGGTCAACCGTTTCCTTAATTGCTTGTTTTCTTGTGATAAAGATTCGATCTGTTGTTGATAATATGCTATCTCTCCTTCTAACATCAAACGCTTCTGTACCATTGCTTCTACCCGGTGTTGTAAAATGGGCCCGGCTATCCCCATTGTCCCTGCCTCTTCGCTTAACCTTGTCTCCTCCTCTACTAATCGACTCTTCTCTCTTTCAAATTCTACCCATTTTTTTGCGAGATTTTTCAGATCTTGATCAAATCTCATTTCTGCACACATGTAATTCCCAAACCTATGTGGGTCCGAAACCATTTTTGCATCAGCTTGATTTGCTATTGCTTGCTCTCCAACTGCTTTTATCAAATCTACCTCAGGTCGGCTTTTCTTTTTGGCACGTACTTCAACATGTGTTTCATTTACCTGCGAACATGTTCCAACTATTCCAGACACAATAAACATCTCCTCTAATTTAAAGATTCATTAAAATTCAGAGCAATGCTATCAGGACAGTATAATTTTTTGCA
This sequence comes from Chlamydiales bacterium, assembly GCA_049281295.1. Lineage (GTDB taxonomy): Bacteria > Chlamydiota > Chlamydiia > Chlamydiales > JAAKFR01 > JBAPRV01. Next base: position 13,062 of record JBAPRV010000063.1, on the reverse strand, counting down.
CAAAATTATTCGTTTTTTACTGAAAACCAAGATGTTTAGATGTGCTGCGAAGAAAATGAGGGTAGTGGGCAAGCTCCCAATTTAGCAGTGAGTAGATACCGATTTTTGCAAACAGACAAATTCCAAACCAAATAGCTATGTAAACCCAGCTCAAACCTATGTACTTCCAGCCTACGCCGACAAAGTCTTTGGTTCCAAGTCCATAAGCAGAAATAAAGGTTCCCACAACCTGAGTGAATAGAGTCGCTAACACAAAACGTATATCTGGAAACGGCTTTGAAAACAGCCAACCCCTATTACGTGTTAGATAAATGGTTAGGTTCCCTCCGCACAAAATTGCGAAAAATGAGAGTGTATAGAGACGGCTAGTATCCAAATTCCAAACCCTTTCTCCAATCCAATAGAGCCCAAAGGTAGAGACCACTCCTACAATCGCCAAGCCAATCGCTACACTAAACACCTCTTTCATCGGCCATTTCACCGGATTTGCTTCTACTCGCATGTTATCGTAGGCAATAGTCATAATGGGGATATCATTGAGAAGAGCGATTAAAATGATCATAATGGCGCTTAAGGGATGGGTGCGGAAAAATAGCTGTGCTAAAAATAGAAAAAATAAAAGCCTGCATGTCTCTGAGATACGATACATAGCATAACTTTTCATACGCCCAAAAATGCATCTTGCCTCTTCAACCGCTTTTTGAATCACATTCAATCCGGCGGTTGTTAAAATTAAATCGGAGCTTGCCCTTGCAGCATCTGTCGCTCCACTCACAGCTATCCCTACATCTGCTTGCTTCAGGGCGGGGGCATCATTGACCCCATCTCCCGTCATCCCTACAATATGCCCTGCTTTTTGAAGCTCTTTGACGATTTCAAACTTGTGCTCGGGAAATACTTCGGCAAAGCCGTTCATCTGCTCAATTTTAGCCTCTCTTTGTTTTTCTGAAGAGATTTTTTGAAGCTCTCCCACCGAAATAATTTGGGGGCCTAAATGCAGTTTTTTTGCCATCTCTTTTGCAATGGCTATATGATCTCCCGTGACCATCTTTATATCGATTTGCATCTTGTTAAGCGCTTCAATCGTCTCTAAAGTATCCTCTCGAGGGGGATCAAAAAGAGGAATCAATCCCGTTAATTGCCATTTTTTTCCCTCTTCATCTCCTTTAGCTACCCCCAACGTTCGATACCCTTTTGAGGCCAAGGTGTTAATAGCTTCATTGACTTGCTTTATATCTTCCTCGGACAGAGAGCAAAGCGATAAAATCACTTGTGCGGCTCCTTTGCAGACTCGAAAAGTCCCCTCTTTTTCACTCGCTACAACAGCTTCTGCCCTTTTCTTCACAGGATCAAAGGCAATAAACTGCTTGATAGTAAATCCTTGGAGCTGTTCTTTGGGCAGAGAGGCTAAAATAGCCAAATCAATTGCATCTTCCCCCTCTTTTTCACAAGCTAAAGCAGCTAGCATTAGAAGCTCCTCTTTGGCACACGAAAAAGGGTCAACCTCCCCGAGGGTGAGTTTATTTTGAGTAAGGGTCCCTGTTTTGTCGCTGCATAAGACATCGATACTTGCCAGCTCTTCGATGGAAATCAATTTGGAAACAATGGCATTGAGTTTTGCCATCTTTCTGGCCCCTATAGCCATTGTCATGGAAAGAACAGCCGGAAGAGCTACAGGAATTCCGGCAATCACTAGAACAAGCAAGAATATAAGAAGCTGTCCATAGGTTTTAGAGATATCTGTAAGAAATAGATCGGATAGAAAAAGAAAGGCAACAATGGAGCAGGTTAAATAAATTAATGCATGGCCAATGGACAAAACCGCTTTTTGGAAATGTGAAATAGTTTTGGCAGTGGTGACCAATTTGGCTGTTTTTCCAAAAAAGGTGTTAAAACCGGTTTCGGTAACCACCCCTTGCATCTCCCCCATTTTGACAATAGTGCCTGAATAGGCCGGATCTCCTATTTTTTTTTCTACCGGAAGGGATTCTCCCGTCAAGGAGGATTGATCCACCGAAAGGTATTGTCCTGAAATGAGTTTTATGTCTGCCGGGATAATATTTCCAAGTTTTACAAAGACCACATCTCCGGGAACTAGCTTTATTGCCTCTATATCTTGCCATTTACCATCTCGAAGCACTCGAGCTTGCAAGGCCAGTTTTTGTTTGAGCGCCTCAATGGCATTGTTGGCTTTATACTCCTGAAAAAAACCGATCGCACCGTTGATTAGAAGAAGAGCGGCAATCACGGCAAAGTCGGGCCATCTTTGTAAGACTAATGACAAAACAGCAGCGACTTCTATCATCCAGGGGATAGGTCCCCAAAAAAACGATAATAAATGTAAAAATAGACTCTTTTTTTTCTCTTCGATCTGGTTTTCGCCGACTTCTTGAAGAATTTTCTCAGCTTCTGACGAAGTCAGCCCTTTACTTGGATCGGACATGGTGTAAACTCCTAACTACATGGCTAGCTATTTTGTAATTTTCATCGGTAGCTATTACTTTTATGGTAAAAGCGGACTGGCTCAATGAAATGTTCACAGCATGCTCTTTGTTTTTTTGGACATCTAATTGAGCTCCCAGTGGCTTAAGTTTTTCGCAAATTCTTTTCCTGATCTCGTCTGCCCGCTCTCCAATGCCTCCGGTAAAAATAAGCTGATCTAGCCCTTCTAAGACGACAACGTAGCTTCCTATCACTTTGGCAACACTTTGACAAAACATCTCAATGGCAAACTCTTTTTTTTCCTGTAAAAGAGTCTGCATATCCCCTGTGAGATCAGAAAGAGCAAGAAGCCCCGATTTTTTATAAACTAGCTCTTCCAGCTTGTCAGCATCCATCTTTTTCTCTCTCAAAAGGTAAATTAAAACACCGGGGTCGATATCCCCTAATCGGCTTCCCATAATCACTCCCCCTGCCGGAGAAAAACCCATGCTTGTATCTATCGGCTTCCCCTCTCGGATAGCTGCTAAAGAGGCGCCATTTCCCAAATGGGCAATGATGGCTTTAGAGGGCATGGGCTCCAGCTTCGAGGTGATATATTCATAGGAAAGGCCATGAAATCCATAACGCTCCACTTTTTCCTCCCAAAAACTTTTCGGTAAGGCAAAACGTCTTGCACTCTCAGGCATCGCTCGAAAAAAGCTGGTATCAAAACAGAGAACTTGATCAACACCAGGAAACAGCCGCCTGCTCTCTTTAATGACCTCCAGCTCCTGAGGCAAATGCAAAGGGGCTAGAGGCACAAGCTCTTCTAAAATTGAGAGCACCTTATCGTCAAGCAGTGTAGGTTGTAAATAAACAGACCCTCCATGAACCACGCGATGTCCTATAGCTGTTAACTGAGTTTTAAAAGGATCTAAAAAGTGAAACAGTTTCTGAACTGCATCTAAATAAGTAGCAAAAGAGTCTCTCTCTTCGGTTTGCTTCTCCCCTTTTCCGTCTTTTACCCAGAAAAGTCCTTTCTTTTCTCCAATCTCTTCAATCGCTCCGGAGAGAAAAATAGTAAGATCAGACTGTATATAAAGGGTGCACTTGAGAGACGAAGAGCCTGTATTGAGACATAGTATTAAAGGTCCCACTTCCAATCGGTAACCTCGGGGATATCTTTGCCGTTTTCGTAGATATATTTTTTGTGATAAGCAAGTTTTCGATGGGACTCATCGATAAAGTCCCCTCCAATGGATTTGAGACGAGCGACTCGATCGATCACCTCGCAAGCGATATGAAAACGGCTCATCCTATTGCAAACGACCATGTCAAATGGAGTGGTAGTAGTGCCCTCTTCGATGTATCCTTTGATGTGAAATCGAGTGGCGTTGGCTCTTCTATAAGCCAGGTCGTGAATCACTCGAGGATGGCCGTGAAAAGCAAAAATAACCGGCTTGTCTTCTGTGAAGATTTCATTGAATGTTCCATCATCCAAACCATGAGGATGCACCGCTTTTGGAGCTAAGCAAAATAAATCGACCACATTAACCACCCTGATGGCCAAGTCTGGAAATTTTTTTCGCAAAATGGAAACGGCAGCCATGATTTCAAGCGTTGGGGTATCGCCGCAAGAGGCCACAACCACTTCGGGACTCTCACTCTTCTGTCCAGCCCACTCCCATATGGAAGCCCCTCTTGCACAATGTTCTTTTGCCTGCTCGAAAGTGAGCCATTGGGGCATGGGCTGCTTGCCTGCAACAATGAGGTTAATATAGTCTTTGCTCCGTAAACAGTGATCTCCTACACAGAGCAACGAATTGGCATCGGGAGGGAGATAGATCCTTGCCACTGAGCTTTTTTTCTGCAAAACAGATTCGATAAATCCCGGACCCTGATGACTATACCCATTGTGATCCTGACGCCATGCGTGTGATGTTAGCAAGTAATTCAAAGAGGCTATCGGCTTTCTCCAACTAATCTCGTGGCACGTTTTTAACCACTTGCCATGTTGATGGAGCATCGAATCCACAATCAGTGCAAAAGCCTCGTAGCATGGGAAAATACCATGTCGACCTGTCAATAAATACCCTTCAAGCCACCCTTGGCAAAGGTGCTCGCTTAACACCTCCATCACCCGCCCGTCGGAAGAGAGAGAATCATCGCTATCTAGCACCTCTCCTAAATACATCCTATTGGTGACATCAAAGACATGATTGAAACGGTTCGAGTTGGTCTCATCGGGGCAAAAAAGACGAAAATTCTGCTCTTTTTCATTAAGCTTAAAAATATCTCGTACAAACTTACCCAGCTCCCTTGTAGCTTCGCCAATTTCAGCCCCCGGCCTACTGACTTTGATTTTATAGTCCTTAGGATCGGGTGTTTTTAGTTCTTTTAGCAGCAATCCACCATTTGCATGAGGGCTCGCTCCCATTCTGAGCTCTTTAGGAGGAATGCAAGATAGGATTTGTTCATTGGGGCATCCCTGTTCATTAAATAGCTTTTCGGGTTGATAGCTTCGCATCCACTGTTCTAAAATAGCAAGATGCTCTTTGTTCTCAACCACGTCGCTAATAGGCACCTGGTGCGAACGAAATGTCCCTTCAATTTTTAGCCCATCGACGACTTTAGGACCAGTCCACCCTTTAGGGGTCCTTAAAACGATCATCGGCCAGAGGGAAGGTTTTGAAGAGGATTTTTTCTGTATTTCCCGAATTGCCTGATAGGCCCAGTCTAATGCCTGCCACATCTGTTGATGCACCTTTTCAGGCTCGTCTCCCTCTACAAAGCGAACTTCATAACTGCATCCTTCCAGGAACTTTTGGATTGTCTCATCCTCCATTCTTCCGAAAACAGTGGGTCCGGAAATTTTGTAGCCATTGAGATGCAAAATAGGTAAAACCGCTCCATCGCGCTTCGGATTGATAAATTTGTTACCATGCCAGCTTGCAGCAAGCGGCCCTGTTTCCATTTCGCCATCGCCTACCACGCAGGCCACTATCAGATCGGGATTATCGAAAACCGCTCCAAAGGCATGGACTAAGGAATACCCTAACTCACCTCCCTCATGGATAGAACCGGGCGTCTGGGGACTGACATGGCTCGGAAGCCCTCCAGGCCAAGAGAAGTCTTTCATGAGCTTTTCAATGCCCATTGTATTCATGGGGATATCGGGATACACTTCAGTCATGGTTCCCTCTAAAAAAACATTCGCTCTAAGAGCTGGTCCGCCATGACCCGGGCCGGTCACATAGAGAAATTTGGCTTGGGTATCTTGAATGAGCCGGTTTAAATGAAGATAGATAAGGTTTAGCCCCGGTGATGTTCCGAAATGGCCAAGAAGCCTTGATTTAATGTGCTCAGCCTTTAAGGGTTCTTTCAGCAGTGTGTTTGTTTTTAGGTAGATCTGCCCAACAGAAAGAAAATTGGCGGCTTTGAAATAGGCATCTAATGCATCCAGGCGCTTTTTTGTTTTCACATCTTCCAGAGCAAACATATTTTCACCCTAGCAGATAAAGAAAAATATTGTCTAGCCTTGGATCGAAAACAAGATCTTAAGGGACAAATTGACACCCCGATTCCATTAAATCATCCACGTACTTAATGTCATAGTGCGAATTTAGGAAATCCTTAAGATTGAGAATGTACTTATGAAAAGGGATAGTAGAGTGAACACCGCCAATATGAAATTCATTCAATGCTCGGTTGGCAATAGCGATAGCCTCTTTACGATCTTTCCCCTTTACGATCAACTTAGCTATCATCGAATCATAATAAGGAGGAATCCGATAGCCGGCATAGCAAGCGCTATCCACTCTCACATGAGGCCCTCCCGGAGGAATATAGTACTCTAAAACGCCGGGCGAGGGGGCAAACTGATTGGCCGGATTTTCAGCATTGATTCGACATTGTATGACATGCCCGCTGAAATGTACCTCTTTTTGCTTCCAAGCAAGCTCATGGCCCATGGCAATCCGAATTTGCTCGTGAACCAGATCGATCCCTGTCAACTCTTCGGTCACGGTATGTTCCACCTGAATCCGAGTATTCATTTCCATGAAATAATAATGGAAATCCTTATCTAATAGAAACTCAACAGTCCCTGCTGAAAAATATTTGGCTGTCTTAGCTATTTGAATCGCAGCTTGCCCCATTTTTTGGCGCAACCCTGGAGTAAGGACGGGACTTGGCGCTTCTTCGATCAGTTTCTGCCGTCGACGCTGCATTGTACAATCACGCTCGCCAAGATGGATATAGCGGCCATATTTATCCCCTAATATTTGCACCTCAATATGACGGGGCTTGACGATCATCTTCTCAAGATAGACATCGGGATTGTTGAAACTCACTTCAGCCTCTGCTCGAGCCGCAGCAAACATACGGCTAAACTCTTCTTTATTATGGGCGATCCGAATCCCTTTGCCCCCTCCTCCTCCACTTGCCTTAATAAAGATGGGGAATCCGATTTTTTTAGCTATTTTTAAGGCTTCTTCACTATTTTGCACGACCCCATCAGAGCCCGGGATAACAGGACATTTCACACCTTTAGCCAAAGCTTTTGCTCTTGCTTTATCTCCTAAAAGAGAGATCGATTTTGGAGAAGGGCCAATGAAGTTCAAGCCGCAGCTTTCACAAATAGATGCAAAGTTGGCATTTTCGCTTAAAAAACCATAGCCGGGGTGAATCGCATCGGCGCCGGTAATTTCACAAGCCGATAAAATATTGGCCACTTTAAGATAAGAGCTAGAAACGGGGGGCTCTCCAATACAGACTGCTTCGTCGGCAAACAATACATGAAGGGCTTCAGAATCTGCTTGAGAGTAAACCGCTACGGTTTGCAGCCCTAGATCGTGACAAGCGCGTATTACACGAACCGCAATCTCACCTCGGTTTGCTACGAGTACCTTTTTCATTCCGTTTTGATCCTAAAAATTTTCGTCCCAAACTCAACCGGGTCTCCATTTTTAACCAGGCACTCTGCAACCATACCTTTAACCCCTGCTTTCACCTCATTCATGACCTTCATCGCTTCGATAATGCATATCACGCTATCTTCATCTACCCGATCACCCACTTTTACATAGGGAGGGTCCTCGGGAGAGGAGGCGGAATAGAAAGTACCCACCATGGGGGAGGAGACTTCATGCTTCCCCACTTCCTCTTTAGGAGGAGGTAAAGGTTCATTTGCCCTCCCTTCTGGCTGAGAGGCTTGAACAGGCGGTGCGGGCAGAGGGGGTTCTCTATAAACCGGAGCGGCACACTCTCTTTCTACCTCTATTTCAAACCCTTCCTGCTTAATGGCCACTCGTTTAATACGAGAACCATGCATTGCCATCATCAATTTTTCAATTTGTTTAAGATCCACAGCTAATTCCTTTTAAACACGTTGAATATATTCTCGACTTCGAGTATCGACTTTAATGACATCCCCCGCCTCTATAAAGGGAGGCACTTCAATAACTGCCCCTGTCTCTAAAATCCCTTGTTTTGTCGAGTTAGCTAACCCTTCCTTTCCGTGCGCCGATTCCACTTTTGTAACCATTAATTCCAAAAAAGGAGGCAGCTCGACTGAAAAAATCATATCCCCATAAAAAGAGGCTTCTACTTCTGTTCCCACCTTTAGAAACTTCACTTTATCCCCAATGATTTCTGGGGATACCAACACTTTGTCTAAAACGTCGATATCTAAGAAAAGATAATTATTTTCTTCCAGGTAGAGATATTCCAGCCGCTTTTCTTTCAAAGTAACATCCTTGACCTCTTGTCCTACCTTGAAATTTTTTTCAATCGCTTTATCCGTTATCAATTCTCGCAGTTTGGTCTTGATGAAAGGCTGCCCTTTAACCACAGTTACTTTAACTGCCGATTCGACGCGATAGAGAACCCCTTCTACTGAAAGAATCATTCCCGGTGTAATTTGTTGAGTGGCTACCATCGACTTCTTATCCCCCTGTTGCACGCAATTTCCGTATTCCTTCTGCAAGCTCCACCTCCTTAAAAAGATAAGTCCCTGCTACCAAAACATTGGCACCCGCCTCTACGCATAAAGGGGCGCTCTTATCATCAATTCCCCCATCCACTTCGATCAAAAACGGAGGAAGGGTTTCTCCTTGTTGAGGCACTTTCCCTCCAGCCCGAATATTGTTTTTATCGCAAACATGGCGAACAAACCGAATTTTTTCCAAAACTTCTGACTTAAAAGATTGTCCTCCAAAACCGGGCGAAACGGTCATTAACAGTACCAGATCACACATTGTTAAAAATTTAGGGACAAACTCTGCGGAAGTTTCAGGACAAAATGCAAGCCCTGCCTGAATGCCGCATCGTCTAATGTATTGTAAAACTTCTTCTACCTCCTCGGTAGCTTCAAAGTGAAAGGTAATTCGATCCGCCCCCGATTCAACCAGCTGTTCTATATAATCGAAGGGATTATAAATCATGATATGAACATCCAAAAAAAGATTAGTAGCTCGGTTGATAGCGGCTAAAGCTTTCGGACCCAAGGTTAAATTCGGAACAAAATGACCATCCATAATATCGACATGGATAGAGTCTGCGCCCGCATCTTCGACACGCTTTGCCTCATCGGCAAGGCGCCCAAAATCTCCTGCTAAAATGGAGGGAGCTACAAAAATAGGATTTTTCTGCATAACTTAAAAAATTAATTGCTGCCGAGTAAAGAAAGACATTTATAACTGGTCTTAGGGGCAAAAGTCAACATTTAGGTAGATTTAAATGAGAGGGTTCCTTATTCTGAAGAAAATGAAAAAAAAATTAACGATTTTCTGCTTAGAAATAATTTCATTTACCTTTTTTTTCTAAATGTCCCCCCCTAAAAAAGAATACTTCAGCTCAAGACTAGGCTTTGTCCTATCTATGATGGGAATTGCTATTGGAGCTGGCAATATTTGGCGATTCTCACGAGTCGTGGCTCAAAATGGAGGAGGCTCTTTTATTATCCCTTGGGTAATCTTCCTCTTTATTTGGTCCATCCCCTTGATTTTTTCTGAGATTGCCCTGGGAAAATTAACCCATAAAGGGCCTATAGGCACCCTCATAAAAACAGCCGGAAAATCTTTTGGCTGGATGGGAGGATTTATAGCTGTTGTCACGACCGGTATCCTATTTTACTACTCCGTAGTTGTGGGGTGGGGATTTAGTTATTTTTTCTTTGGCATCACAGGACAGCTTACAAAAACCACTGATACACACTCTCTTTGGGAAGGATATACCCAAAGCCTTCAACCGCTTTTTTTTCATATCGCCGCTATTGTAGTCGGTTGCTATATCATCTATCAAGGCATCTCAAAAGGGATTGAAAGAGCCAATAAAATATTAATTCCTACCTTATTGGTTGTTATTTTCATTGTGTTTTTGCGCGCCATTACCCTTCCGGGAGCTTGGGAGGGAATTGCCTATCTATTCATCCCGAACACGACCGATTTATTCAACTACCAAACTTGGATTGAAGCCTTAAGTCAAAATGCTTGGGATACCGGGGCAGGATGGGGTTTGATGCTGGTCTATGCCGGCTATATACACCGCAAAGAGAGCGTCACTAAAAATGGTTGTATCACCGCTTTTTCAAACAACGCTGTGTCGCTGATAATGGGCATTATTGTTTTCTCAACTGCCTTTTCTTTGGAAAGTGAATGGGGCATACAGTCGCTTGCTACCGGAGAAGGGAGCACCAACATAGGGCTAACCTTTATTTATCTCACCAAACTCTTTCAAGCACTGCCCGGGGGCGAAGGGGTGCGTGCTACGTTTGCTACCATTTTCTTTCTCGCTTTTTCATTTGCGGCTCTCAGTTCAATGATTTCTATGGTTCAATTGACTGCACAAGTTTTTCGAGAACTTGGACTCGCGCGAAATACTAGCATCTTTTTGACTGGCTTATTAGCTCTTCTTCTGGGATCCCCTTCTGCAATAAACATGGCCTATTTTGACAATCAGGACTGGGTTTGGAGTAACGGACTTATTATTAATGGGTTATTCATTGCTTTTGCGGTTATCCGCTATGGAGCGAATCGATTTCGCAAACAGTGTGTCAATATTTCACCCCATGATTTTAAAATTGGAAAAGTTTACAATTTTCTTATTTCGGTTCTCATCCCCACTCAAGGCATCCTGTTGATCGGGTGGTTCTTTTATCAGAGCATCCGCCAACATGGAAAAGACTGGTGGAACCCGTTTCTCCTTAACAATGCAGGAACGCTTATATTTCAATGGGGGATTGCGTTGATTTTTTTATTGATTTTGAACAAATGGTTGGTCAAAAGGACTCTGGCAACTGAAGCGAATCATGCAAAACAGTGAAAAGATTGAGTACTCCTTAGGCTCTCTGACTTTTAATGGGTATGCGAGCTACGACAACGATTGGAAAGAAAAGCGTCCGGCTGTATTAGTAGCCCCTACATGGATGGGACTCAACCGCTTTGCTCAAGCTCAAGCTGAGGCGCTAGTAGAGCTTGGTTATGTTGGATTTGCGGTCGATCTTTTTGGAATGGGAAAAACTGCTTCAGACCAAATCGAAGCTAAAAAGCTGATCACGCCTCTTATAGAAGATAGGCGGCAGATCCGCGATCGTATGAAAGCAGCGTTTGATCGGATCCGCCAACATCATTTAGTAGATCCTCATAAGATAGCAGCCATAGGCTTTTGTTTCGGAGGTAGCTGTGTGCTGGAGTTTGCAAGAGGGGGGTATCCCCTTCTAGGAGCTGTAAGTTTTCATGCAGTTTTCGGCAATCCTTATAAGTTAAAAATGAAGCCACTACCTCCGGCTGAGCAGATTAAAAGTTCTGTGCTTGTGTTGCATGGTTATAAAGATCCCATGGCTCAAGAAGAGGATTTGCTTCTATTTCAACGAGAGATGAGCGAGCGAGGAGTTGATTGGCAAGTGATTGTATATGGAGAAGCTATGCATGCCTTTACAAACCCTAATGCGAATCTTCCAGAAATAGGTCTTCAGTATGATGAAAAAACCGCTAAACGAGCTTGGCTCGCAATGAGCCTATTTCTCTCGGAAATTTTTAAAACTTAAAGATTTATTTTTTATAAACTAATTATTTAAATATTTGTTTTTTAATTTATTTTTCATTTCAATTAAAATAAAGACATACAATATTGAATTAGGATAAAATCATGTCTGAGCCAAGACAAATAAATTGGATACTTACTTTATTAATGTCTCTTTTCTTCGGATCCCTTGGAGTAGATCGTTTTATCATGGGTCATGTTGGTCTAGGCCTTCTAAAACTAATAACTCTGGGTGGATTTGGAATTTGGTGGCTAGTCGATGTCATACTAATTGCCTCAAAATACCCTTTCCAAAACATCGAATGGGTTGAATAGCAACTTGTTGTCTTAACCTGAGCTCTATCTAATTTTTTTGTATCCGTTCTTTCTCACAAAAATCCTCCCAAATAGCCACTTTTTGCTATTCACTCGGATTTTTGAGAATAATCTACACTTAACAATCAAAATTTTAAGTGCCCGCCACCCCTACTGAACGGATACTTTTTTTTATCGTCAGATATATTTAAATTTTTAAATATTAATTAGTAAAAAACATATTACTAGATAATTATTTTATCTCTTTCTATAATTTCCTAATTCTTTGTATAAAAGGCCGGGGATAAAAATTAAAAGAAAAAAATATAAGGAGAAAAACCCATGTCAGCAGCAGTAGCCAACCCATCAACCAATCTAACTCAACCTCAATCCTTTTCTCTATGTGTGCAAAAAGGAAACATGTCAGGCAGAACAGTCACTCCAGTTTCCATTAACCAAGGTTCATGCAATTCAACATCTAAGTTTAGAAAGGTCGTGATAGTGGCCGAGACTACTCTTGCGTCTATAGGCGCTATTTGTCTAGCAATGTTCACTGCACATGTTCTCACAGCCAAGGGTAGTATCTTTCAAACAGAGTACTTTGATCCAGCACTTTTAACCTAACAGCCTCAAAATACCCTTTCCAAAACATCGACTACGTTGAATAGAAACCTGAGTTTACTCTTCAATTCGCTTATCCTCAGAGATTTTGTCATTTGAAATAGTCAACATTTGTTAAAAAATTTATTTTCGTAGACAAATGTTTTTTCTTTTTTTATAGTTCCTTAACTATTCCCTAATCTTCATCTGAAGGCCTGGGAATCAAAACTAGGCGCAAAACAAAATAAAAATAGGAGAAAAAACATGACAGCTGCCGCGAACCCAATAACTAACACAACTACACCTCCTTCTCAGCAGGTACCACAAAGTGGAGATATGGGAGGAAGACCAGTAGCTCCAATTCCCGCTAATCAAAATGCAACAAATTCAACGTGCATCGTCGGAACAATCATGATGGTGGCAGGGGTTGCTCTTGCAACTGTGGCCGCTACTGCTATGGCAATAGGCGCTACTTTTCTTGGAGGAACAACCGTAACTGCCTCTGTTATAGGTGGAGGAGCGCTTCTCTTTCTTCTTGGTTTATTCATGAGCATGGGTTGTTTTAGCCGTGCAGAAGCTCCTGCCTCTGGTGGAAGTGAACAGCCTGCTACTAGACCAGCAGAAGCTCCTGCCTCTGGTAGAAGTGAACAGCCTGCTACTAGACCAGCAGAAGCTCCTGCCTCTGGTAGAAGTGAACAGCCTGCT
>JBAPRV010000062.1:0-1788 GCA_049281295.1 Chlamydiales bacterium | reverse complement strand
CTTTAAACGGTTCTTGCTTCTTTTTTCTTTCTTCGAAAGTTGTCTTCCTAAATATCTGATCTTTGCCAGCCTGTTTTTAAAAAAACGGGGGTTTTTGATTTCTTCTATTCCTGTTTCTGTAGCTATGCAGGCAAAGTGCTCCAGTCCAACATCGATTCCTATAGTATCTCCTGTTTGTAGGAGAGCATTCTCTTTTTCAATCTCACAAGCAAAACAGCCATACCAGTATTTTCCTTCTTTAATCACTGTCGTCTGTTTGATTTTACCTTCAATTTCACGGGATTTGCGCATTCTCACCCAACCTATCTTTGGTAGCCAGGCATACTCTTTTTCTACTTTCACTCCCCGGGGATAGCGGAAGGAATCATTTTTGCCCTTACAGCGAAATTGGGGATAGCCGGGGGTTTCTTTATTCTTCACCCTGCGAAAAAAATGATCGAAAGCTTCCTTTAAATCGTGCAATGCTTGTTGGAGCACTTGCGAATGGATATCTTTTAACCTCAGTTCGATTTTGAATTCTTTGAGAGCAAAAATGTTAGGGCGATAAAATAATTGAAAAAGAGCCTCTAAATCTTTAGATTTGTTGTTGATAAAATGACAAAAACAAAAGAAAGAGGCTCACATGAATATAGACTTGGTCAAATTGTTCTGTAATATAGATGATTTCTGGTTGGATTTCGAGAAGAAATGGGGGGAAAGACTATTGTTTCGAAAAAATCGTAACCCTCCTAGACGACAGCCCATGCTTCATCCAAGTGAGGTAATGACAATTGTTATCCTATTTCATATGAGTGGTTTTAGAAATTTTAAAACTTTCTATACCGGCTATGTCTGTAATCACCTGAAACAGGAGTTTTCAAAATTACCAAGTTATCAACGGTTTGTTGAGTTAAAAAAATCCCTTCTTTTCCCACTTTATTGTTATCTGACAACTCAGATGGGAAGAGCAACTGGTATCTCTTTTGTAGACAGCACGTCTCTTGCTGTACGTCATTCAAAAAGAGCGTCAAGAAATAGAGTTTTTAAGGGGATCGCCAAGAGAGGGAAAACCTCAGTAGGTTGGTTTTTTGGATTTAAACTGCATTTGATTGTCAACGACAAGGGAGAGCTTTTAAGCTTTGTTCTTACACCTGGCAATACGGATGACAGGAAGCCTGTTCCAAAACTTGTGGAGTCAAAAATTATGGGTTTGCTTTTTGGTGACCGAGGGTATATTTCAGCAGATCTTGCTAATCGCCTGCGAAAACATGGAGTGCAGTTAATCACTGGAATTCGTTCCAATATGAAAAATAAGCTGATACCTCTTATGGACAAGCTTTTGCTGAGAAAGCGAGGCATTATCGAGACAATCATAGACCAAATGAAAAATATTTCCCAAATTGAACACTCACGACACAGGAGTCCTATCAATTTCGTTGTCAATCTATTTGCAGGCCTCATTGCCTATTGTCAACAACCGAAAAAACCTTCTTTAAACCTATCCAAATATGATTCTAAATTGTTGAGTATCTGCTAATTCAAAATCGAACTGAGGTCTTTTAACCAAATTGTGTTCTCTTCATTTTTTAGCAAGACGAGTTCATTGTTTTGATCGTAATGGGAAATAGAGCGTTTTTCGTCTTCCCACAGCTTATTTCTCTGATCCAATCCTCTATTGAAAATCCAGCGGGCTGCACCTGCAAATTGAGAGCAGAGGCTTTCTTGTTTGCGGTTTGGACGCAGGCGAAATTTAAATGTCTTGGTAAAAATCATGCGTTGAAAATATCATTTGGCCTATGAAAAAGTCAA
>JBAPRV010000061.1:0-6678 GCA_049281295.1 Chlamydiales bacterium | reverse complement strand
TCTTGCAAGCTGAAAAAAATCTACATCTGAATTTTGGAGTTGAATGTCTTCGGGTGTATTCATTTTGCCTTCCTTATTGTTGAAGACAAAAGATCATAAACTAAACTTTATTTTTGATAAATGGTATCATTACTGATTTGGAATCGATTTTTTCCCATGTGTGTCAACGCTTTCAAAGCGAGCTTGTGCAATGTGACGGCGAGGATGATCATGTTCATTTGCTTATCAACTCACCTTACGCAAAAAATGCCGTGAAAGGGGTGAGCGAAGGGGGCAAAATACAAGTATCGAGAGGAAGCCCAACTACTTGTTAGTTGGGTCAAGGCAATTTAGGCCTTATATCCCGCCCATGAATGGCCGGGTTTTACGGCCTAGATGATAAAATGAGTACGATCGCTCAATTTTTCACATTTAATCCTCAAAATAGGCCCATCTAAAGTCCACACATCCATTGTGATCGAATACAAAACCTTTCAGCTTAGGATTGTGAGCGTAAAGGGCATTAAAGTTACAAATTGGTATAACGGGCGTCTGTTCAAATAAAAGCTCTTCTGCTTCACGTAAATACTGTGTGCGCTGGTCAGGCAGATTCTTAGCAAGGTTGAGCTTTTCTTGATACATGGGATGCTCCCATTGAGAGAAATTCGCAATTTTTATTGATCCAAATCGTTCCAAAAGCTCGCTTGGATCCGGGTAAAGAGCTGATATCCCATACATTCCCATTTGGAAGTCTCCTTTCTCTACATCGGTGCGGAAAACATTCCATTCAGCTCCTTTTAAAAGAATCTGGATACCAAATGCTTTTTCCCATGTTTCTTTTAGATATTCAGCAAGTGGCTTTCGACCGGCTGTGAAGTGATAACTTAAAGTCAATGGAGGGAATGCTCTTCTATCAAGTTTTATTTCTTTAAGTCCTTCTTCAAATAGCTTTTTTGCCTCGAGAAGATTGTCATCAGAAAACAGGTTAGGATAAAGAGAGAGGGAAAAGGGTAAAGGCTGATAGAGAGGAGGGTTACCTGGATAAATATGCTCAGAAATAAGAGAACGGTCTATTGATAAGCTTAAAGCTTGACGTATCTTGGAAGAAGCAAGATGGGGAAGTGATGTGTTTATATATATCCAAAGAGCACGAGCTGCAGATTTATTTTTTAATTCCCCTTTCTCTTGCAGCTGAAAGGCCATTTCAGAAGAGAGTCTGCAAAAAGGATTGCCGGTCCAGTCGATTGCTTGTTTTTCATACATTAGAAAAGAGGTGTGCGGATCCTCTACCATCTGAATCTCAATCTCCCTAAGTGATACCTTCTCATGATCCCAAAAAAAGGGATTTGCCTTTAAGACAAGGAGAGAGCCTCTCGTCCATTTTCCCACCTTAAAGGGACCATTGAATCGAGTAGGTTCTGTTTCATCTCTTGTTACAGGAGCAAATAACGACGATGCTATGAGTTTGAGAAAATAGGGTGCAGGGAAAGCAAGTTCAATAGATAATGTTTTTTCGTCTAATGCTTGTATTCCTACCTCGCTTAAGGGCAGGATCCCTCTTTTTGCATCTTCAGCCCCTTTAATTGAATAAAAGAGATCTGCCCACACGCAATCAGAAGAGGGAGCAATGGCTTGTTTCCATGCTTTTTCATATTGAAATGCAGTTACTTTACTGCCATCCGACCATTTATGATCGCGTAATAGGAAAGTGTATTGAGTTTTAGAAGGAGAGATTTCAACAGACTCAGCTCCGGCACATTCAGCTTCTCCTTCCGAATTAATGCGAGTCAACCCCTCGAATAATGCTTTCCCAAGCGCTCTCCCTCGAATATGTCCTTCTAGAAAATGTGGATGTAAGGATGGTACATCTCCTTCGTGAAAATTTAAACGTAGTGTTTGAGTGCTTTTCTCATGTTGATTGTTACAACTTACAAAAATTAATGGCAGAATGAGCAAAATTGTCCAAATTTTTTTAGATAATGTTTTCATATTTAATTCTCGAAATAGGCCCATCTAAAGTCCACACACCCATTGTGATCGAATACATAACCCTTCAGCTTAGGATTGTGAGCGTAAAGTGCATTAAAATTGCAAACCGGGATAATAGGCATCTGTTCGAATAAAAATTCTTCTGCTTCACGTAAATACTGTGTGCGCCGGTCAGGCAGGTTCCTAGCAAGGTTGAGCTTTTCTTGATACATGGGATGCTCCCATTGAGAGAAATTTGCTGTTGTTATCGACGCAAATCGCTCCAAAAGTTCGCTTGGATCCGGGTAAAGAGCTGATTCTCCACGCATTCCCATTTGGAATGTCCCTTTTTCTAAATTTCTACAGAAAACAGATCCTTCAGTTCCTTTTAAATGGACTTGGATGCCAAATGTTTTTTCCCATGTCTCTTTTAGATATTCAGCGAGTGGCTTGCGACCGGCTGTGAAGTGATAAATTAAAGTCAATGGCGGGAAGGTTTCTTTATCAAATTTGATCTCTTTGAGCCCTTCTTCAAATAGCTTTTTTGCTTGTGTAAGATTGTTATCGGAAAATAAGTTTGGATAAAGTGAGAGGGAATAGGGTAAAGGCTGATAGAGTGGTGGGTTACCTGGATAAATGTGCTCGGAAATTAGAGAACGGTCTATTGATAAACTTAAAGCTTGACGTATCTTGGAAGAAGCAAGATAGGGATGAGATGTGTTGATATAAATCCAAAGGGCGCGAGCTACAGATCTGTTTTGTAATTCTCCTTTCTCTTGCAGTTGAAAGATCATTTCAGAAGAGAGCCTGGAAATAGGGTTGCCGGTCCAGTCGACTTCTTGTTTCTCATACATTAGAAAAGATGTAAGCGGATCCCCTATCATCTGAATCTCAATCTCACTAAGAGAGACCTTGTCATGGTCCCAGAAAAAGGGATTCGCCTTTAAAACAAGGAGTGTATCTCTAGTCCATTTTCCTACCTTAAAGGGACCATTGAATCGAGTAGGTTCTGTCTTATCTCTTATGATAGGAGCAAATATCGGCGATGCTATGAGTTTGATAAAGTAGGGAGCAGGAAAGGTAAGTTCAACAGATAATGTTTTTTTGTCTAATGCATGTATCCCTACTTCACTTAAGGGAAGTGCTCCATTTTTTGCTTCTTCAGCTCCTTTAATTACGTAAAAGAGATCTGCTCTCGTGCAGTCGGAGGTAGGAGAAATGGCTTGCTTCCAGGCTTTTTCGTATTCAAACGCTGTTACAGCACTGCCATCCGACCATTTATGATCGCGTAATTTGAAAGTATATTGGGTTTTAGATGGAGAGATTTCAACAGACTCTGCTCCGGCAAACTCAGCCTCTCCTTCAGAATTTATCCGAGTCAACCCTTCGAATAACGCTTTCCCAAGCACTCTCCCTTTCATCTCTCCTTCAAGAAGATGGGGATGGAGGCTTGGCATGTCCCCTTCCTGAAAATTTAAACGCAGTGTTTGAGTGCTTTTCTCATGTTGATTATTACAACTTACAAAAATTAATGAGAAAAAGAACAAAATTGCACAATTTCTTTTAAATAAAGTTTTCATGTTTAATTCTCCAAATAAGCCCATTTAAAATCTACACATCCATTGTGGTCAAACACATACCCTTTTAATTTGGGGTTGTGTGCATAAAGTACATTAAAGTTACAAATCGGAATAAAAGGCATCTGCTCGAATAATAGCTCTTCAGCTTCGCATAAATATCGTGTGCGTTGATCCGGTAGTTTTTTTGCAAGGTTGAGCTTTTCTTGATAGGGCAAATAGTTCCACTGAGAGAAATTCGTTGCTTTTATTGATGAAAATCTTTCCAGAAGCTCGCTTGGATCTGGATAAAGAGCTGATACACTACTCATTCCTATTTGAAATTCTCCCTTCTCTAAATCACTGCGTGAAATATCCCACTCAGTTCCTTTTAAATATATTTGGATGCCAAATGCTCTTTCCCATCTCTCTTTTAGGTATTCGGCAAGCGGTTTGCGGCCTGTGGTGAGGTGATAACTTAGGGTCAATGGCGGGAAGACCTCTTTAGCAAATTTTATTTCTTTAAGCCCCTCCTCAAATAGTTTTTTCGCTTGTGTAAGGTTGTTATCAGAAAATAGGTTGGGGCTAAGGGAAAGGGAAGAGGGTAAGGGTTGATAGAGAGGAGAGTTGCCGGGATAAATATGTTTAACAATTAAAGAACGACTTATCGCCAAGCTTAAAGCCTGCCGTATTTTAGGAGAGGCTAGGAATGGATAGGAGGTGTTTATGTAAATCCAAAGGGCTCGTGCTACGGGCTTCGTTTGCAGTTCTCTTTTCTCCTGCAACTGAAAAACCATTTCAGAAGAGAGCCTGCCAAAAGGGTTGCCTGTCCAATCTTTCTTCCTATTTTGAAACAGAGTGTAGGATTGCTTGACGTCAGAAAACCATTCAATTTGTATGCGTTTTAAATGAATATGATGGCAATCCCAGTAATAAGGATTGCTTTCAAGCAACATACCTTGAGGGGTTTGCTTTTCTATGAGATAAGGACCATTAAACCATTGAGGTTCTTTGCTTGTGCTCAGCATTGGAAAAAGCATGGGTTGCGCCAACTTATGCAGAAAAAATGGATCAGCCCATTCGAGTTGAATTTCTAATGTTTCGTTTTCATAGGCTTGAAACCCCACTTCTTCAATAGAGCAAACACCCTCTTTGTATTTTTGAGCGTTTTTAATCATAAAAAGAAATTCTGCACTACTTGAAAAGTGAATATTTTTCAAAACTGAGCGCCAACTATTTACAAAGTGAAAAGCGGTCACTTTTTCTCCATTTGACCAGTGATGGGGACGCAGTTTGAATAGGTAGGTGAGTCCATCTTGGGAAAGGTGCATCTTTTCGGCTGCGGCCAGTTGGGGCGCTCCATGGGCGTCTATGCGTGTAATTCCTTCGAACAAAAGCTTGCTCAATACTCGACAGCGCATGTCTCCGAAGGCATAGTGGGGATTTAAAGAAAGGGGCTCCTCTTCCTGAAAGGTTAACCGCAAAGTAGAGTGCTTTCGATGCGATTGTAGAGGATATTTGAGAAGAGATTCTAGTTGAGATAGGTAGATGTTTTTTCTGTCTAAGACAGAGAGATAGTGAAAATCCGAGCATGAGAATTGGGCATAAGCAATATTCCCCTCCCCCCACTCTTTTATTTTTTTGATCAAAGGGAGTAAAGTCACCAGGTTAGCTGTTTTTACGACCAAGATGCCCTCTTCGCTTAGGATGTTATAGCTTCCGCTGATTGACTTTGAAACGGTCTGGAAAAGCCTCCGGGCTTCATCAAAGGAAAGCGATAGGCGTGCTTCTATGGGCTTTAGGGAATAAAACATCTTTTCGGCGAAGTGGTAAAAATTGGGAATGGTTTCTGCTAAGTTCATTTTAAGTGATTCGAAGTGCTCTTGCTGTTTTTCGAATAGCCCCCCGTTGTAGTCGCGAAATGGCCCTACAAGCTGCTGGACATATTTTACGATGAGCCGCCGCGCATAGAGAAGGTTAATGGCTCCGTTTTCGTAAAAGCGGGGAGAAGGGATTCTTAAAGAAAAAATCTCCCACTGATAGGGTGTGGCTTCACGGTGCAGATGGGGGAAATAATAGACGGAGGTGGGTAGACGCTGGGCAGCGCTTTCAAGATGTTCTTCCGATTCAACGCGTACAAGATGTACTAAAAATTCCAGAAAGGAGGGTGTCTGCTCCCGAAAGTAGATTGAGACATTTGGCAGATCGTCTAACTGGTTCATCTCTTTTTGTAATAGTAATAGCTGTCGATATGATTCTTCTTCGTTGTAGGGATAAAATACGCCGGGGGTCAAAGGAATGTTCGAGTGAGCTAACCCCTCTTTTAAAGGTTTTTCTAAGTTTCGAATTTCTCTTAAAGAAAGATCCTTTCCCCAAAGTTTTTGAACCTCAAGATAGCAAAAAAGATAGGGCAATTCCGGATGCGTCCAACTGTAATATGAATGTGAAATCTTTCGAATCCCCGGAAGGATTGAGCAAAAGGCTTTGAAAATATTCGGAGAGCCAAAACTGTCTTGCTCTTTGCGAAAGGGTACTGCTACTGCTGTGCAAAGACGGTGGGATGACTCGGAAAAGATTTTTAAAAAAAGTAATTTTTCATAAGTCCCCTGCCCGAAAACTGCCTCCATTTTCTTTTGAAGGAAAAATTGGACGATGAGTATGCGTCGCATGTGAGAGTAGGAACGGCTGGATATGAATTGATCAGAGCTATTGCCTTTGAGCTTGTACAAACCGTTGAGAAGGCGGTCATCAAACAGAGTGGGGAATCTATGAAGAATTTTTGTGAGCGTGTTTTCAAGAATTAATTCTTTTTCTGAAAGTGGCATAAAAAATATTTTATTTGATACATTTTTAATATATTTGGTGTTTTTGTAAATATTAAAATAATTTATATATGTTTGAAATAGGGTCGTTATTACAAGATCAAAGGCAAGTGCGGGGCTCGTATTAGCTGAAAGATGAGGAGTCTCGAAAAGAAAATTGAGCACAATCACCTAAGTCTTTCACATTTAATTCTCAAAATAGGCTCCTTTATAATCCACACATCCGCTACAATCAAACACATATCCCTTCAATTTTGGGTTGTGAACAAACAAGGCATGAATGTTACAAATCGAAATAAATGGCATCTGTTCAAATAAAAGCTCTTCAGCTTCACGTAAATATCGAGTACGCT
>JBAPRV010000060.1:0-1773 GCA_049281295.1 Chlamydiales bacterium | reverse complement strand
GCTTGATAGTCTTCACATTTAAGAATAGCTTTTTTAATTTGGGATTAGAAAATGGGCAATGCTGACAACCACCAAAACATTGAGTTGTGATCATTACTGTTGGTTCAAGTAGAACATCCATTCTGAAGTTTTTCGGGAGTTATGGAGTGTCGAACTTCAATAATAATACGGTCTCGACTTAAGTACTCAATTTTTTGGTTTAGAATGGCACGATTTTCTTTAGACAAATTTGCATCCCATTCATCTAGTAAGAGGACTCTTCGATCCGAAGATTGAATATCATGAAATATCGCTAATGCTGTTTCTCCGGTAGAAAGATGCGTTTGATTTTCAGGTAACATTAGATGGTGTTGTGCCGGACAATAGATGGCTGATTGATTAAATTTATGTTTTAACATCAACAGCAAAGTGGATTTTCCAACTCCGTTCTCCCCTAAGACAGTAAAACGACCTGTGATCATATTCTCTAATTGCTTTTCAATTTCACGGGATGAATAGCATTTATCCTTGAAAACAATGCGAATGTCATCGTGATTGATTAACTTTGATAAATCAAGACGTTGGGGCTTTGTCACGCTTTCTAAAGTGACTTTCAATTTTTCCCTAAGCCTTTTCCATTGGGCGAAATAGGTTTGAATCACTTGAATATGCATAACAACTTGAAGGCACCTTGGCAACATGACTAAAATAGCAAGGACAAATCCGGGTGAATTTCGATTTAGCCAAGCTAGAGACAATGCACCACCAAGGACCAACCCGTTTGTTATCATTCCGGCCAAAGCAATCGTTTTATCATTTTTTTTGACAGTGATCAAAGATGCTTTTTCTGTTTCGGAAAAGAGCGTTTCGAAGCGCTCTTTCCAGCGATCAAAAAAAAGTTGATTACCTAGGATAATGTTATCCCAGCTGATACTTAGATGTGAGTTCAAGAGATTATCAGCAAGCATCTCATTTCTGCTGGCTTTTGTTATTTTAGGACCCCGGAGATGAACGATTGACATTCCAAGAAAACCGGAAAAAATAATGATTGAACCAAGGGTTAAATTCGTAACTATAATAATTGATATTGTATTCAAGAGTACATTTAAGCATGTGGAAGTAAAATCTGCTAAAAAGTAAGTGAACGTTTGTATCGATTCTTGCCCCCCTCGACACATGATGTCATGTTTTTGCTGCTTAAAGTCCTGATTCCGCCAATGTTCAGGGTAATTGTAACTAGAATGAGTGTAAGAAGTTAAGTAGTTATATTGTGACTGTTTGCATGCATGAACTGTAGACCAACTTACCAAATAATGAAAAACTGTGCCGGGAAGAGATACACAAAAAAAGAGCATTAATGCGGTACTTACATTAAATCCTTCGATAGAATACTGCTTTGTAATATTACCTAAAAAAAATGTTCCACTCGCCACTAAAATCTGCTGTATTAACACAACAAAAAAAGTTATTAGAATCCATTTGTTTTTAAAAAAAATAAACTCAGAACCCATTGTTACCTAAAAGTTGCAAGTAATTGTGATCAAGACGTTTTGGGATTTCAGGAGGTATATATAGAGTTGTGCTGTAATCTATGAGATCAATAAAATGTTCAATCTCACCAACACAAGTACTAAAATGAGTCGACTGTTCATTACACGTATTGGCAATTCTACAGAAAGTTACATTTTTTTCTTTCAAATAAAATTTCGACAAGTAGCTTTGTAAAAGACCAATGTTATTGCCATGAGCGGGATTCAAAAAATTAGTTTTTGAGTTGCCAACAGAAATAACATG
>JBAPRV010000059.1:0-10485 GCA_049281295.1 Chlamydiales bacterium | reverse complement strand
CAGGCGATGGCAAAAGAAGAGAATCCTGAAACCACTTTGGGAGAGGGAGTCTCTTTTAGAGGAGAACTTAGTTTTGAACGGCTGCTACGCATTGATGGAACCTTTGAAGGCAACCTTCTGTCAGAAGGGAAGGTCGTTATCGGTCCTAAAGGCAAAGTAAAAGCTAATCTCAATTTACGAGAAGCGATTATTGAAGGGGAACTCGATGGGAATGTGACTGTCCAGGAAAAGTTAGAGCTTAGAGGAGATGCTTTCATAAAAGGAGATATTTGCGCTAAATCGATCTGTGTGGATGAGGGAGTGCGCATTATCGGTTATGTTTGTGTCGATTCCGATTCCCCTGAAGAGAGCGCTCCTGCATCTTAGACCTTGATTGCTACCTAAACTTGCCGTTATATTGCTTAATTGCATTGCGAGGTTTAGGTAGCAATCAAGGTCTTAGGCTACACTTTCTGAATTAGTGAGACGCCAAAGTAAGGGCATAAACTTTTCTGGGAAACCCGCCTCCAAGAGTCGTTGAGATCTTTCTAAGAGTTGTGCCCGTACCAATGAGATCATCCACAACTAGAAGCACTTTATCTTTGATACGAGTGCGCTTTTTGAGATAAAAAGAGCTCTCCGAGAGTTTTTCGCGCTCTTGGGAGTCAAGGTATGCTTGAGGCAAATCTCCGGGCCAACGACCTATTAATGAATCCCAGGGTTTTCTAATATAATGAGATAGGGATTTTGCAACAAGCGTAGCATGATTGGGCCTTTGAAACCAAAGGCGAGGAGGCACAGGGACAATCGTGTCGATCTCAGGCCAGTCCAAATTCGCGAGTTGAAGGGTCATAAAAGCAGCCGCTGTTTTGGCAAGATACGGTAATTTTCCATATTTTAGCTTTTCCACCAAAGTGGCGACCGGGCCTACTGCATTGAGCGCTGAGGCCATTTGCAGCTCCCAACGCTTTTGCTTGATGCAAGTAGAACAGGGGCGTGCTTTGTCGTTGTCTGCAAAGCAATAAGGACATCGGGTAGCGGGATCAATCAACTCGAAAAAAGCAGAGCACCCTTCGCAGAAAAGGTGCTGAGTAGGTGTCTGACAGTGCAGACAAATGGGTGGATAGATTAAGTTAACGAGTAACGATGTCATTTTCTTCAAATTTATTGCTAAAAGTATAAGTTGGATGCAAGAGAGTCCCTTCGACAGTTACCGTGAAAAGCTCTGCTAATTTCATCAAGATATTGTACTGTTTCATCCTCACTTGCATATTGACATTGCCTTTAAAATCAACAAAAGCCGGGGTCTCTTTAACTAGATAAAACTGCGAGTGCTTCCCATCGCTGTACATCTCTTCAAAATCGATAAAATTGATTTTCCCTTCCCGAATGTCATAAACCACGGTCCCCCATGAGGGGAAAAGGGCTGATAAATCCAAGCCGATTCGGGCTGTAATTTCCGTGGGCAAAAAGAGTAAGTTGGAGAGCAGAGTTTTTTTAGGAAGATTGCCAAAAACTAACTTTCCTATCCCCACAAAACTCTCTAAGTCTCCCCAAGTTCCACAAAGCTGGTCTAGAACTAGTGAGCGTATAAAGAAAGATCGGAGAAAGGGTTTATCGCGCGTTGTGAATTGGGTCCAGGGGCTCCTAAGTCTCGATAGACGTACTTTATCAACGTGCAGTTGATCCACCTCGATTTTCCAATCGTTGTCTAATAGATAGAGCTCCCCTCTGTCAATAGTCAACTGTCCCGCCCAATCTTTCACAATGAGATTTGAAAAATGAAAAGAGCCGGGTTGATAAAAAAGTTCTGTAGAAAATGTCGATAATTTCACCTCCCCTATCGAAATGTCGCACCCTGAAAAGATACCTGAAAAAGTAACTTTTGAAAGAGCCTCCTCGTTGAGAGTAAATTCTCCGTCTAAAGTGTAAGATCCTGACAGAGCATAGGATTTTAATGGGTCAAAAAAAAGGCCCAGCCCTTTTTCAGGATATAATCCTATCTCTCCTTCAAGGGTCATGAGGTCTTTTGCTTTAAGCGAGGCGTTAAACCCACAAAATGTACCTTTGAGTTGATCCAAGCTCCATCTCTTGCCAGGCTCTCTTAGCCAATAGGCGATGAGCGAGTCATTTCCCTCTTGATGTTCTTGAGAGAGCTCTCTCTCGCTAATGGCTATTTTCCCTTGTGTCAGGGTGGTGCTATCTGTGACAAAATGAAACCAGCAAGGGATGTTATTGTGTAAACATTGAGACCAAATATTGCACTCTGAAGGGTCGTAGGTTAGCAAAAAATTTTTCAATCCCACCCTGCGATCTAAAAAATGGTATTCTCCATCTCTTAGTTTCAAAACAATCCATAAATTATTAGCCGAAACTTCCAAAGAGAGCTGCCCCTCAATAGGCTCTTTTTGTTGATGTACCCATGCTAAAACAGTTGGAGGAAGTTCATAGGGGAAAAAAGGCCATGGTAAGGATGAGGGGCAAAGTGAAAAGTCGAAGGGTTCTAAAAGAACAGTCCGGTTTTCTGAGTTATAATGAATACGGCCCGGTTTCAATTTTTCGTCGGATGACAGCTCTACTTCCAGACCCTCAACAGTGAATCCCCTATCGGTTGTATAAAAACAGGTTAAGTTTTCACTGTCGCTAAAGCGAATCCCTTTAATAGTCAACTCTCGAGTTGAACCTTTCCCCCACGCTTGCAGATGATCGCGATTCATATCCCATTCAAAAGTGGCAGAGCCTAAGATATCCCCACTTGTCAGCCAGGGAGAGGTCAGGTGGATGCGCTGCAGATCCCCTACAAGTAAATGGTTTTGGCTTTGGTATTGAGCTGCGAGCTCAACTTCTGTTTGATTGCCGTCCGTGCAATAGAATTGCCGAATCAAAAGAGGATCTGTTGTCCAGTCTAGGCGCCCCTCCCCTTTCCATTTCCCAAAGGTAAAGTGGGAAAGGACCAGCTCTTGATTCTGCTGAACCGCATTCAACTCTATATTTTCACCCTTTAAGAAAATGTGTCTAGAGCCGCCTTGATTTTGACTTTTCCCTTCTAAAGCATACAGGCAATCCATTTCATCGTATATTTCCATGGAAAACTTCGTTTGGAAAAAAGGAAATTCGGTAAAAATGATGGGGCCGCTTTTAAGGGTATAGTGTTTTTTTTGTAAGGGGATAAAAACCGTTCCCTCTCCACTTTGAAGAGAAAGCTGATTTTGTATGTAATCATAGTGGAGGTCGGCTTGATAAGCTTCTAAGGCAAAAAATGGATTTTGAAAACTGCATTGAATCTCTCCGACAATCTCCCCTTTGATAAGCTGCGCGTAAGGGGTGAAATGGTAGTGAAAATCGAGAGCATTAAAAGCTCCTCTCACTTCCCCTTCTATGGAGAGCTCCCAAAAAAAGGAGGGAGTAAAATGACTGAGAAGCACCTGAGCATCATGAGCCGACCCTGAAATATGATGGGCTTTTAAGAACAGATCGACATCATCCCTTGCCCGTATATCGATTTCAATCTCACCCGAAAAGCAAAGAGAGTCCCAGCTGGTTTCAATGTCTTGAATATGAATTTTTGTGTTGTCAAAATGAACAAGGGCGTTTCCCTCTTTAAACACAACATCTTGTTTTTTCTGCCAATACCTAGCTCCTTTTAGGGATAAAAACCCTTCATGATCACCCGTTTCTAGATCTACGTAGTGAACGGCTATCCCGTCGTGAGGATGGTCTACACTTAGACAAAAAGAGGGGCTTTCCAGACGAAAAGACTCCTCTTCATAGTAGATCACAGCATAACGCCCATCAAAGGTGCCCTCAAAATTTGCTTTTCCAGAAGCATCTATTTGCACGTTCTGTAATAGAAAAGGGGAGAGAAATTTTTCTATCGGCACCTGTTTTGCTCGAACCCAGCCAAAAGGTTTTTGCGATAAGCATAGTTGTGACTTTAGACGGTCCAAAAAAGGGTAACCATGGTTAGAAAGGGGAATCTCTCCTTCTCCAAATAAACAGCCGAATTCTAGATCATATCTCTCGCTAAGATCGGCAATTTGAAGCCTGCCGGCAACTTCTAATCCTTGATCCGATTTTTTCAAGGTGGATTCAAGTATGAGCTGATCGTTAGAGAATCCCTCTTCGAATGCGGTTTGCATCCATTCGGGAAAAAATCTATAGATCTTTGCTGAGGGGCCGTCAAAGTTTAGATGCATCAATTTATGTGAGGGCTGCCAATCAAGCACCAACTCCGCTTCTACCCCCATAAAAACTCCACGTATCTCTATCTCTCCGTTCATAGAAGCAAGAGAGTTGAAATCGATGTCGATATTAGCTTGGAAGTGATCCAGTTCGCCTAACAATTTCAAATGAGGGTTCTCGCCCTTTATCTCAGCAGCTGAAAGGTCACCCTTCACTGCTGTGGGTTGGGCATCAAAAAAGTGGATCGCCAAATTTCCATTTAAAGCACCTTCTAAAAAACGCCACTCGCTAACCATAGAAGGAAGTCTCTCTTGAAACAGACTCCCTAATAAATTTAAAAAAACAGGCGAATGGAACTGAAAGTTGAAATTTAAGCTCTTGTCATCCTCTTTGCAAAAATGGGTCGTACAGTCAAATGGAAAAGCCCACTCTACCTTTCCTAAAATTTTAGATTCAAAGGGATAGGCATGGAAATCGAAACAGACGTGCTGAGAAAAGTGGGAGATGTCGCTAGGATTGTAAAGAAAAAGTTCCCCTCGATCGATGGTGGTGACTGGATTAAATGTGCAAAAGGGAAGGGAAGGGAGAGAAAACTTCTCTGCGACTAAATTACCATAAGCAATTTTTAATGCTTCGATTCTTAGCTCCCCGCCTATTTCTCTTTTTGACCAATTGAAGGTTGGCTCAAAAACGAGTTGTTGAAAGGTCACGTGAAACCCGTTCGGCTTTTCAAGATTTCCTCCCTTTATGACTATTTTTTTTCCTTCCCAAAAGATCTCTTCAAAATCAAGAAAAGCCCCTAACTCTTTTTGACAGTAGTGAGTTATTTTCCACTGAATACTTTTCAGTATGATCTGGATAGGAAAAAGAGCTACAGCAACCAACAAAAATAAAAAGAGAAAAAAAAAGGCTTTTCTTAAGCTTAAGTTCAAACTTGCCTCACGAGGAATAATTTTAGAATATGATTTTCTCTTCTCAATTTCCATAAAATTTGCTAGCTTGAGGATAAATGCTAAGACGTTTTTTAGATTTTCAACTTTCTTTTTTCGAAAAGGATAAACCCCTTCATCGTTTTAGGCCGCTTGTATCGGCGGTTGACGCCTTTTGCTATGAAGTTCCTTTCAATGCAAAGCGGGCTCCCTTTATTAGAGATGCCGTCGATATCAAACGATGGATGGTCCTTGTAGTCATCGCCCTTATTCCTACCATTATCATGGCAATCTGGAATACAGGCCTGCAGGCCATGGTTTATGGAAACGGCGATCCTCAACTCATGAGTGAATACCTTACAGCGTCTGATTCTTTTAGCGGCTATTTCAAGTTTGCTTTCAGCGACAATCGATACCTCTCTATTCTTGCAGACGGAGCTCTGGCTTTCTTACCTATTATGATTATCAGCTATCTGGTCGGTGGGCTTTGTGAAGGAATCATAGCAGTTATTCGCCAGCATGAAATTGCTGAAGGGTTTCTCGTCACCGGTATGCTCTATCCTTTGGCGCTTCCCCCTACCATTCCCTACTGGATGGTAGCTGTCGGAGTTGCTTTTGGTGTGGTGATCGGAAAAGAGATTTTTGGAGGAACCGGGATGAATATCCTTAATCCCGCTCTGACGGCCCGAGCTTTTCTGTTTTTCACTTTTCCAGGAAAAATGACCGGAGATGTTTGGGTGGGAACCAATCCCACCACGATCGCCAACAGTCTCAAAACAATGAATACCGAAGCAAACCTCAGCGAAGTGGATGGATTTTCTCAAGAAACTCCCCTACAAGGGCTTAATCAATCTCCAGATGCGGTCAAACGGATTCATGTCGATGCGATCGCCTCAAACACTTTAGGAGATAAAGTACCCAACTATGATCTTATCGAGAGTCACTTTGAAGTGTGGAATGCGACAAATGATCAAAATGCTGAATTGGGCAATCTCACGATCGAACAAATGAGGGGTTTTCTCACCGCTTCTATCGAAGAGGGGGGATTGGGATTGCTGCCGGGCGATTTTTTACCTGCGCATACTGCCACCCAGACGATTTACGGCTTTGGTAAATTTTCCAGTGGAAACCTGTTTTGGGGAAATGTGCTTGGAAGCATGGGAGAAACCTCCACCATTGCCTGCATTTTAGGAGCACTATTTTTGATTTATACCGGCGTAGGAGCCTGGAGAACCATGGTAGCTTACGGAATAGGTGCTTTTGCTCTAGCCTCTATCTTTCAATTTTTTTCCCATATTGGATTCGAAGGAGGAGCTTGGAGCACTGCCCGTTTCGCGATGCCTGCCTACCGACATCTGATAATGGGGAGTCTCGCCTTTGGCCTTGTTTATATGGCCACCGAACCGGTGAGTTCTCCTGGCATGAATGGTGCTAAATGGATTTATGGGATATTGATCGGCGTGGTGACTATTTTAATTCGTTTGATCAACCCTGCCTTTCCGGAAGGAGTGATGCTCGCCATTCTTTTTGGAAATGTCTTTGCCCCTTTAATTGATTTTTATGTCGTTCGTAATTACAGGAGAAAAGTAGGTCGTGTCAAATTCCGATCCTCCACAAGCTAAAGCAAAAGCTCCGCACACTGATTTTCAGATTCTTATGTTTATTATTGCCCTCTGCTTTACCTGTGCGTTTCTCCTCTCCGTGATCGCTTATGTACTGCACGGCCCTCAACAAGAGGCGAAAGAGTTCGATCAGAGCAAGCAAATGCTTATTGCTGCAAAGATCTTAAGTGCTGACGACACCTTTGAAATTCTAAAAGATTCAACCACCATTGGAGCCAGCTTTGACCCCTCTCAAGAGATTTTGGTGGCTGTGGATGAGCCGGCCCAAGCTCCTAAAACAAGTGATGCGGACATTAAGGCCATCTCGGAGCAACGGATTCGACCGCTTTTGACAGATAGCGAAGGGAAGGTATACACTTTTGAAGAGAAAGGATTAACACTTTCAGAGTATTTGTCAGATAATGAAAGGACCGGGTATGCCAATTTACCGCTTAAACTTTTTTATGCCATTTTACCCAACGAATCAGAAGCTAAAGATATAACAGCCGAAGAGGTTGCAAAAGACCTCAGTCAAGTTTACGCGATTGTCATACCAGTTTCAGGCTTTGGGTTATGGGCTCCCATCTACGGCTACCTTGCGGTTGCGCCTAATGGAGAGGATGTGATTGGAACTACCTGGTACGATCAAGCCGAGACTCCGGGGCTTGGAGCTAATATTTCTTACCCGACCTGGCAAAAGCAATTTTTTGGAAAACTTGTGTTTCAACCCTCCCCTGAAGGAGGGGTGGATTTAGAAACGGCTGAAATGGGTATCCTTGTGGTAAAAGGAAAAGTGTCGGATGTATATGGAGATAGACCCATTTCAAAAAGTGCGGTGGATGGTATTTCAGGGGCAACTCTAACTGGGGAAGGGGTGACGGCGGCTTACCGTGATTCACTTACCCCTTACCGGGCATTTTTAATTAACCTCAACAAAGAGTCAGGCCAAAAGGAGGAAAATGGCTGAAAGGCATATTCCGACCAAACAGTATTTTTTAGACCCCGTTTGGAAAAACAACCAAATCCTGGTTGCAATCCTTGGAATATGTTCAGCCCTGGCGGTAACTACCACAGTTGACACAGCCCTTACCATGGGGATTGCGGTTTGTTTTGTTACCAGCTTCTCCTGTTTTTTTGTCTCTTTATTTCGCAACTTTACCCCTGCTAATGTGAGGATGATCGCCCAACTCGCTATTATTTCCTCTTTTGTGATCATTGTGGACCAGTTCTTGCGAGCCTATTTCTTCAACATATCAAAAACCCTTTCCGTTTTCGTAGGATTGATTATAACTAACTGCTTAGTCATGGGACGTGCAGAAAGCATGGCACGCCATATACGCCCTATCCCGGCTTTTTTCGATGGATTGGGCGCAGCGCTAGGCTATGCCTGGGTCCTTCTTTTGGTAGGTGTTTTGCGCGAATTTGGTGGATTTGGACAATTATTTGGGATTCAGATCATCCCTGAGGGGTGGTATGCATCAGCTGAACGTCCGGATGCCTACGAAAACTTTGGCTTGATGGTGTTAGCTCCTGCTGCTTTTTTTATTTTGGGATTTTTTATTTGGATTGCGAATTTAATTAATAAACCTGATAAACCGGCCTTTTGAGGGATAAGGGACTATGTGGTTGGGTGATTATACAGCTTTAAATTTACTCGGACTGCTCATTCAATCTGTATTTATTCAAAATATCATACTCTCCTATTTTTTAGGCTTATGTAGTTATCTGGCTTGTTCCAATCGGGTGAGTACAGCCAATGGACTTGGAATGGCGGTCACAGTGGTCCTTCCGGCAGCGGGTGTCTTAAACTGGTTTGTTCATCAGTTTATCACAGGAAAAGGAGCCCTTGCTTGGCTGGATTTTATCGGCATTGATGCCGGGCAGCTGGATCTTAGTTTCCTCGAACTCATTATTTTTATTTCTGTAATCGCTGCATTTGTCCAGGTATTGGAAATAGTGATCGAACGTTTTTCCCCCAAACTCTATCATGCTTTAGGGATGTTTTTACCCTTAATCACAGTGAACTGCGCCATACTGGGAGGCGTCCTTTTTGGCATTACCCGAGAGTATCCACTTATTCCTATTTTTGTCTTCTCTTTGGGATCAGGGCTAGGTTGGTGGCTGGCTATAGCTCTGATTGCAGCTATTCGTGAAAAACTAGCTTACTCTCACATCCCTAAAGGGCTACAAGGAATGGGGATCACCTTTATCATGACAGGCCTTATGGCTATGGCCTTTATGGGTCTTTTGGGTATTAATCTAGCTAATCCGGCCGGCCAAGACCTTCCTATTGCCGAAGAAAAAGCATTTAAGAGTGAAGAAGTCCCTGTGGCAAATCTTCAATAAAAAATTCCTTTAAAAATCAAACAGATGGTATGCCACCAGAAAATTTAGTGATGAAACGAAAGTATGAGAAAAGTTTTTTACCTTTTATTAATAGCTTTAAGCCTCTCCATCTCAATCCACGCCCTTGTTTATATAGTACCTGACGGGACCACGCAAATAACTACCTTGACGCTACCGAATGCAGGAGACAGCGCTCTCATCGAAGAGGGAGGTACCATTAGCGTTACAAATGCTAATGGGGTTGAAATGAATGCTCTTAATCAAGTTGTATGCAACCAGGGTAAGATTTTTATTTCGGGAGTTAATACTAGAGGAATTTTTTTTAGCAGTGGCAATGCACTGATTATAAACAACGGCCAGATCTCAGTTTCAGGTAGTGGCACTAGGGGAATTGAGCAATCCGGAATTGTTGGAAGCAATGTAGTAATCACTAATACCGGCTCAATCTTAGCTATTGGTGAACTCGCCGCTGGAATTTCAAGCTTCATTACAGGCAACAACTCAGTGATTACAAATAGCGGCTCGATCGTTGTTAGCGGTGACTCCGCCTTTGGGATTGCCAATAACGCTACAGGCAGCAATATAGTGGTTGTGAACAGTGGATTGGTCTCTGTTTCAGGTGAAAATTCCTCCGGAATTATCAGCAACTCCGATGATGTTCATGTCATTAACTCAGGCACAGTCATTTCGGCCCAAGATTTTGCCATCTTCCTTTCGGGGGCGGATCCTACTCTCTCTTTGCTCAGAGGTTCTAACATACAAGGTCCTGTGTTTCCCTCCAGTAGTCCACTAAACCTCAATGTTGAAACAGGCCTGAATCTAGTATTAACCCTCGATACGGGTGGTACCTTTGGTGCTTTAGGCATTGAAGCACCATTTGCTCTTGTAG
Source organism: Chlamydiales bacterium (assembly GCA_049281295.1). Taxonomy (GTDB): domain Bacteria; phylum Chlamydiota; class Chlamydiia; order Chlamydiales; family JAAKFR01; genus JBAPRV01. The sequence continues at coordinate 559 of JBAPRV010000059.1, read as the reverse complement.
GGAATGATCTGATAGCTGTCATCGATCCTACTGGCTTAGCCATGCAGGCGGATGTAGTCGCTGATCTTTCAGACACTATCCTCGATGCTATTTATCCTCACCGGACGGGATTTCCCTGTTGTATTCCCTGCGGGTGTGGAATATGGGTTCAGGGGATTGGAAGCAGCCGGAAGAGAAGTCGTGATAAAGACTTCGTTGGCTATGATAATTGGCAAGGAGGCTTTTTAGTTGGGGGCAACGTTCCTCTATGGGGAGGAAACGGCTCTCTATTTGGGGGCGTTTCATTTGGTGAGGCAGAAGTAGACCAACAGACGCAAAAAGCGGACACAACCAGTTATGTGGGTGGCGTCACCTATGAGTGGCTTTGCAGGTGCACTTTTCTCGGAGCAGCGCTAGCGGTGGGCTATGTGGATTGGGACAATGAACGTTTTGTAATGAACAACTTAGCTGAGGGAGGCGTACAAAAAGCACGATCGAATACGGGAGGTGGGTTTATTACAGCCGATCTCACAGCTACGCGTCACTTTAATTCACTGTGCTGCACAACAATGAGCTTTTC
>JBAPRV010000058.1:0-13068 GCA_049281295.1 Chlamydiales bacterium | reverse complement strand
ATTCACAAAAGCTTTCTGATTCTAACCGAACAGGACCTATACGATTTTCTAACAGCTAGCCCCTGACATTTATTCCTAAAAGATTTAGTTGATGAAAAAGTCTATGATATTGAAAATCAGGGATGCTTCAAACTTAGCATTTTCAAAAACACATCGGAAGAAGGAATCACTTCTTATGATTGTGGGAGGATCTCTTTACACTTGGGTATTCAATCTGACATGTATTCATTAAGAAGAGCTGAATTGTCGGATGTCGACGAAATGGCCAATGTTCACGTTAGCTCCTGGCATGAGACTTATACTGGACTTTTAGAAGACTGTGTAATTCGCAAATTCAATGTTGATAATAGGAAAAAAATGTGGGCTGCATTTCTTCAAAAAGACATTGATACACAGAGAGCCTATATTGCTGTTAAATCAGGCAAAATCGTTGGAATTGCTTCATGGCATGAAACTACTGATCACGTAGAACTTCTTACACTATACATTTTATCTGAATTCCACCATCAGGGTATTGGTAAAGCGTTATTCAAACAGGTAGAAAAAGACGCAGCGCAGAGGGATAAGCAACTGATCACTTGGGTACTAAAGGAAAATCAGGCAACTTTTTTTATGAAAAAATGGGTTTGAAATTTGTAAAAAGTGAAGAGAAAAATTTAGCGACTAGTTCTGTTCAGGAATGCATGTATTCGAATTGACCTTGCCCCTCAATTAGAGCCATAGGCCATCAGTGGCGATGCTGTAATCCATTTTTCCTTCTGCTATAAAGGCCTCAGGTTGCGAAGTATTCGACCAATCCTTCAGAGGAGGCTTTCATTGTTTTTGATCCCTCGCGCCAATTAGCAGGACAAACTTCTCCATTCATCTCATAACATTTTAAGGCATCGACCATTCGAAGTGCTTCTTCGACTGACCGTCCAAGCGGAAGATCGTTAACAACCTGATGGCGGACAATTCCCTCTTTATCGATCAAGAAGAGGCCGCGATAAGCAACGCCTTCCTCTTCGTTTAGCACTCCGTAAGCGCGAGAAACTTCCCTTTTGATATCTGAAAGAAGAGGATACTCAACTCCTTTGATTCCTCCTTGATGGCGTGGGGTATCCATCCAGGCCAGGTGAGAGTAGCAACTATCTGTTGAACAGGCGAGCAGTTGGGTCTCCCGTTTTTCAAACTCATCTAAATATTGCTGGAAAGCATGAATCTCGGTTGGGCAGACAAAAGTAAAGTCAAGAGGGTAAAAAAACAGGATGACGTATTTTCCCTTAAGAGAAGAGAGAGATATGTGTTCCTTGATTTTTCCCTTCACAGCTGCCTTGAGACAAAAATCAGGCGCCTTTTTTCCTATCAAAGTATTCATTTTTAACCTCCTTGAATTCGCACTGGAGAGGATTCGAACCTCCGACCGCCCGGTTCGTAGCCGGGTACTCTATCCAGCTGAGCTACCAGTGCTCGCAAAAAGTATAAGAGAGAGAAAAGAATGGATCAAGTCTTTTGGTTCATTAACGTGTTGTGAAAACTTAAAATATCAAAGGCCGGCTAACCTTTAGCAGAATAAGTTCAAAATAAATTTGCAGAGGCTAGTATAAAGAAGAGAGGATGAAATTGAATAGCGACAAAAAAATACTTATAGGGGGAGGGTTTATATTATTAGCCGCCGCAGCTTATGCGTGCATGAGTACATTGGTGAAGTTCGGCGATAAAATCCCGGATGAGCAGCTTGTATTTGTTCGCAATTTTGTATGTCTCATTGTCTTAATCCCGTGGCTTGTGCTCCCGAAGCCGAAGTCGCTTAAAACCACCGTATTTAAAAATCATTTTATAAGGGCCTCGGCGGGCCTTTTAAATATGTATTGCTTTTTTTACTCTATACCTTATTTGACCCTGACAGATGCTGTATTGCTCAATAATACGATGCCTCTATTCATCCCTTTGATTGTTTGGATCTGGAAAAGAGAAGTGATTTCTATGAAATTGATTCCGGGTTTGCTTATAGGTTTTTTGGGAGTGGTGGTTATTTTGCACCCTGATGCCGTGATTTTTCGTCCGGCAGCTCTATTAGCTCTTGCGTCGGGGTTGTTTATGGCAATTAGTATGACAGGAATCAGGGAGCTGCAGAAAATAGATCCACCTTATAGGATATTATTTTATTATTTTTTTATCTCCTCGATTATTTCTGCGTTTCCGCTTATTTGGAGCTGGCAAAATCACCCTTTTTCTTTATGGTTGATTTTAATAGGGGTGGGAGTATTTGCTGCGATATATCAATTTTTTTTGACGAAAGGGTATCAGCATGCCCATCCTGCTAAGGTGAGTCCCTTGATCTATTTTTCGGTTATTTTATCGGGCGTATTCGACTGGATTTTTTGGCACAAAACCCCTGAAATAGCCTCTTATTTTGGGATACCTTTAGTGATAGTAGGCGCTATTTGGTGCATTCGATCAGAGGCTAAAAAGACATGAATATCATTGTGATTGGAGCAAGCGATATCGGGGTTCATCTCGTAACCATATTCTCTCAAAGAAACTATGGGATCATTCTGATCGACAAAAACCCCTATAAGCTCGAGCAGCTGGCGCGAGATCTCGATGTAGCTATCCGGCTAGGCTCGGGGACAGACTGGGAGCTTTTGGAAGAGCTGATGGAGCTTTCTCCGGATCTCCTGGTTGCCTTAACCAACCATGATGAAACTAACTTGGCCGCTTGTACGATAGCTAAAAACTTAGGCTATCCTCAAACTGTTGCAAGGGTAAGGAGTAATAAATACTTTTTAAAAAGTCGGTTGAGCTTCGAGCGGCTTTTTTGCGTCGACTATCTGATTGGACCGGAACGGCTCACAGCCGATACTATCAGCAATATGATTTTAATTCCCGATTCTATCCACACAGAAAACTTTGCCCATGGTTCTGTTCAAATGAGGACCGTCTCTGTCCCAAGTCGATGGAAGAGGGCAGGAGTACCGCTGGCAAATCGAAAGGAGCTTGAATTGCCCGAACGGTTAATGGTGGGGCTCATTTGCCGAGAGACGAGCCGAAAAGCAAGAGGATCCGAAAAAGAGCATTTAATCTTTCCGCATGGAAAAGATGCGCTGCAATCGGATGATGAAGTCACTTTCGTTGGGGAGAGTGAAGCGATGAAAAAGCTGCACAAGTTTTTCGGCATTCCCCAGAAGATTCCAAAATCGGTCATGATTGTGGGAGGCTCCCTCATTGGAATTAATTTAGCCCGAAAGCTTCAGGAACACAATATTCGCATCTCCATGCTCGACCGGGATTTTAACAAATGCCGCTATCTTTCGGAAATACTGCCCAACACGACTGTGATCAATCGAGATGGTACGGACTACCGTTTTTTACAATCTGAAAAAGTTGAAGGGGTCGATATTTTTGTAGCATGCACGCGGGACGATGAAGTCAATTTTTTAGCGGCAACAGTCGCTCACGATCTCGGAATCCAGAAAGTGATTATCTCGCTCACAGATACAAGCTATCAACCTCTATTAGACAGGTTGGGGATTGCTCACGCAGCTTCTCCTCGAATTACAGCTTCAAACCGTATTTTGTCGATCGCAAGAGAGAGAATGGTTGTTTCCGTGGTCTCCAAATACAATAATCAAGCTGAGATTATGGAAGTAAAGGTATCGTCTGCTTCAAAAATCGCAGGCATCCCCATCAAACATCTTGGACCCGAGCTTCCACAGGATTTACTGATTGCAATGATTCAAAGTAGAGGGAGAATTTTTATTGCAGAAGGCACTCGTGTGCTCACTCCCGGAGATACTGTTATAGTTGTATCTAGGCCGGAATATCTGCAAGAAGTGAAAAAATTATTCTAATTTGTTGATTTTGAATGTTATATAGAGATATTTGCCGTGTCCTTTCTTTTTACCTCTGGATCTTAGCCATTCCTCTTTGCCTTCCTCTTTTCTTTGCTGTTTACTGTGAGTGGATTGCAGGACCTGAAATCTACCCCCAGCCTCCTTCTGCTCTTGCCTTTGTCCTGACGATTTTAATAGCTGTTTCTCTTGGGGGTCTATTTTGGCTTTTGGGCAAGAAAGGGACAGGACATCTCTATCGTCGAGAAGCTTTGTTACTTGTAATATTGGTTTATCTTTTAACTCCTTTTATAGGATCGCTTCCCTTTTTATTGAGTAGAACTCTAAGCAACCCTATTGATGCTTTCTTTGAAGCAACCTCCGGTTTAACGACGACCGGAGCCACTATTATGGAAGCAAAGGATTATGATCCAAAGACGAAGCAAAACCATCCTATTAAGCACTCGTTCGTTACAGGACAGAAAAAAACGTATACCTACTATGGGACGATTTCTCCGGTGGTCAATCCTGAAACTTATGAGGTTATTTACAGCGGGATTGAAGCTGTGAGCCCTCCTCTTCTTTTATGGCGCAGTTTTATGCAGTGGTTAGGTGGAGGCGGGATTATTGTACTGTTTGTCGCTATTCTTCCGATGTTAGGAGTGGGCGGAAAAATTCTTTTCCAAACAGAGGTGACAGGTCCCAGTACAGAATCTATTTTCCCTCGAATCAAAGATACGGCGAGTCAATTATGGAAAGTCTATGTGGGTCTGTCTGTCGTGGAAATCTTTTTTTTGATGATTACGAATGCAAAGATGTCTTTGTTTGACGCTGTAACCGTCACCTTTTCTACAATCTCAACTGGGGGGTTTACTCCTAAAAATGAGGGGATTGCAGCTTATCAAAGTAATTACACCGATGGAATCATCATGATATTCATGATTTTAGGCAGTGTTAGTTTTCTTCTCTACTTCTTCTGCATGAAGGGTAAATTTAGCCGTCTTAACGATTCAGAGCTCAAAGCATTTCTTTTGATAATCGCGTTTGCCATTATATTGACAATGTGGCAGCTCATTGGGCAACCGATAAGCCTTATTTTTCCAAATGAACCGGAGGGAAAAATCAATATATTTAAAGCCTTCCACTATGGTGCTTTTGAGGTCATTTCTCTACAAACGTCGACAGGGTTTTCAATTGCCAACTATAATATCTGGCCCTTTTCCGTTCAGGTTCTACTCTTAGTTTTAATGTATGTGGGGGGAATGGCCGGTTCCACAGCAGGAGGAATCAAAATAGTTCGGCACCAAACTTTTTTTCGCATTTTAATCAATAAAATTGACTCCATCTACCGCCCGGATACCGTGCACAGCTATCGTGTTGGAACAACGGTTATAGACAACCCCGCAGCCATTACGGTTCTCTGCTTTTTTATGGTAGCGGCTCTGCTTGCTATTATAGGGACTTTTTTGTTTGTTCTAGACGGGATTGATCCTGAGACCAGTCTCACCTCAATTTCATGTATGATGAACAATGTCGGCATAGCTTTTCGAATGGGGGGTCCTACAGAATCGTTTGCATTTCTTTCGAATTTTGGAAAAATAATAGGTTCTTTGTGGATGATAGCCGGCCGTCTTGAATATTTTGCTATCTTAATCGCATTTGTTCCGGCTTTCTGGCGCACCAGTTACTAACTCACCTTACGCAAAAAATACCGTGAAAAGGGCGAGCGAAGGGGACAAAATACAAGTATCGAGAGGAAGTCCAACTACTTGTTAGTTGGGCGGGCGAGCGATGCGATGTAGATTGCCTTCTGCAGCCAGCCAATTCTGGTATTTTTTGCGTAAGGTGAGTTATAAAAAAACCTGAGCTCGACAATTGCGAACTCAGGTTATTAGGGACGTTTGAAGCTTCTGCTGGCATAGATGCCTACATCATAGGCATGCCGCCCATACCTCCCATACCTCCCATGCCTCCCATCTCATCCATACCACCCATTGAAGCGGGGGAAGATTCCTTGGGTTTTGGCTTATCGGTCACCATCGCGGCTGTGGTTAAAAGCAATCCTGCAACAGAAGCTGCCAGACGAAGGGCGCTTTTGGTTACCAATACAGGATCAATAACCCCTGCTTTGACAAGATCCATAAAAGCATCTTTTAAACCGTTATAACCCCAGTTAGCCTCTTTGTTTTCATAAATTTTCTCAGCAATCAAATTTCCCTGCTGCCCGCAATTGTTGGCAATTGTGGTAGCTGGAGCAAATGCAGCTTGCCGTATAATAGAGATGCCAATCGCTTCGTCTCCTTCGAGTTTCAAGGAGTCCAAGCTCTTGACGGCCCTGAGAAGAGCCACTCCGCCGCCCGGAACAATTCCTTCCGCTACAGCAGCGCGTGTTGCATGTAGCGCGTCTTCAACTCGTGCCTTTTTCTCTTTCATTTCGGCTTCAGTAGCAGCACCTACTTGAATCACTGCGACGCCGCCTACTAATTTGGCTAATCGCTCTTCGAGTTTTTCACGGTCATAATCAGATGTAGAGTGCTCTATTTCAGCACGAATCTGAGCTTCCCGATCTTTCACTCTTTTAAGTTGTCCAAGCCCATCGATGATGGTTGTCTCTTCTTTAGTGATCTTAATATGCTTGGCATTTCCGAGGACATCCAGATTGGCCTCTTCAAGTGTAAGCCCTATTTCTTCAGAGACGACTGTTGCGCCTGTGATACAGGCTATGTCTTCGAGCATAGCTTTGCGGCGGTCCCCAAAACTTGGTGATTTTACGGCGCAAACGGGGAATCCTCCTTTAAGCTTATTGACAACAAGGGTTGCCAGCGCTTCACTATCTACATCTTCAGCGATAATCAAGAGAGGCTTCGAGCCTTGTTGCATAATAGCTTCAAGAATAGGAATAAGTTCCTTAGCGGTAGAAACTTTCTTGTCCACCAGCAAAACAAGAGCATTTTCCAGCTCAACGGTCATGTTCTCCGGATTCGTGATGAAATAGGGGGAAAGATACCCTTTATCGAACTGCATTCCTTCGACGACCTCTAATGTGGTTTCGATCCCTTTCGCCTCATCTACAGTAATAATCCCGTCTTTGCCCACTTTTTGCATCGCTTCGCTAATAATAGACCCGATTTCAGGATCATTGTTTGCAGAGATCGTTCCGATCTGTTTCACCTCGTCAGGGGTTTTAATGGGAGAGGCAAGCTTTGAAAGAGCATCGGTCATCTGCTCGACGGCCTTTTCAATACCTCGCTTCACGCTCATAGGGTTTGCTCCCGCTATGATATTTTTAATCCCCTGGTTATAAATGGATTCAGCGAGCACAATCGCTGTTGTAGTCCCGTCTCCCGCCACATCTGAAGTTTTAGAAGCTACCTCTTTAACGAGTTGAGCTCCCATATTTTCAAATTTGTCTTTTAAAAAGATCTCTTTGGCAACGGTGACGCCGTCTTTGGTAGAAAGAGGAGGACCAAAGCCTTTTTTGATCACAACATTTCGCCCCTTGGGACCTAAAGTTACGGATACGGTTTTTGCAAGTTTTTTAATTCCTTCCTGAATAGCCTTCAGGGCATCTTGCTTGAATTGAAACATCTTAGCCATGATTTGCTCCTTAAACAAGTACTCCTAAAATATCTTCTTCGGACATGATGAGATACTCTTCATCGCATTCTTCATCTTTAACTTCTGTTCCTGCATATGAAGAGAACAATACTTGGTCTCCGACTTTGACAGTGAGAGGGGTGATTTGACCTTCTTCGTCCAATTGGCCTGGACCAACGGCGACGACTTCCCCTTCTTTCGGTTTTTCCTGGGCTGTATCGGGAAGGATAATCCCCCCTTTGGTCGTTTGAGCTTTAAAACGTTTGACTAACACTCGATTGTTAAGAGGCTTAATTTTATTTTTCATATTTCTGAGACTCCTCACATTATATTTAGGTGATGAAGAGTGAAATATTATTCTAAATCAACGATTCTTGTCAAGAGAGAAAGGGGTTTTTAGCAGAATAAAATCATTAGTGCTAAATTTTTGGAAAGAGGGGTAGAAACTCACCTTACGCGAAAAATGCCGTGAAAGGGGTGAGCGAAGGGGACAAAATACAAGTATCGGGAGGAAGCTCAACTACTTGTTAGTTGGGTGACGAGCGATGCTTAAGTAGATTGCCCTCTGCAGCCAGCCTATTCTGGCATTTTTTGCGTAAGGTGAGTTAGAAATAGATAATTTTTTAAATCAACCTGACATTCAAGAGTAGAGAAGGTATTTGGCTCGAACGGGCATGAAAGCTTCTTTTGCTTGAGTGCATATTTCCCTTAACTTCCAGATAACGTAGCGCTCATTCAGGAGAATAGAGAGGATTTTTTCACCCCCGTTTAATTTATTGAAAACATCTTTTTTATTATTAGACTCATTTAGTAGCTGAATCGATTCTTTATATTGAACAGGATAAAGATTTTTAAGAACACCTATGAGAGTGAATTGGGTGGTCATAGGGAGAAATTGGGCTGCATCTTGGATTAAAATTCGGACTCCCTGGCAATTTTCCAGCTTAAATTTTCCAAAGAAAGGACGGAAATAACAGGATTGAAAATGGACACCGGGAAGGTGTTGCTCATTCAGTGCATTGGCTAGCTCTTCCGCTTTTATCCAAGGGGCTCCAATAATCTTGAAAGGGAGTGTGTAGCCGATGCCGATATTAGTAATAGAAAGGTGGCCGATTAAACCTGTGGTAGAATAGAAAAAGGGAGTATCTGCTTCGGGGATCTGAGGGCTTGTAGGGATCCAGGGAAGGCCTGTTTGAGCAAAGGTCATCCCCCGTTTCCACCCTTTCATGGGAATAATTTTTAAATCACAACCCACATTGTATTCTCTATTGAACAAAAGGGCTAATTCTCCCGAGGTCATGCCATGGCAATAGGGAACATTGACGTAGCCTAAAAACGAGCGCCACTCCTCCTCCACAAGAGGGCCGTCTACGATATTTCCCCCCATGGGGTTTGGGCGATCGAGAACGATAAAAGCGATATTGTGTTTTGCAGCCTCTTCCATACAGTAAAACAGGGTGGAGATATAACTGTAGGTGCGAGATCCAACATCTTGAATGTCATAAACTAAAAGATCGATATCGGCGAGCATATCGGGAGTCGGCCGCCTATGTTTCCCGTATAAAGCATAGACAGGAATCCCCTCTATCGAGTGGTCATTAATCTCTTCATAGGCATAGGCATCTCCGTAAAAACCGTGTTCAGGCGCAAAAAGGGCTACCAGCTCATAGTCTTTCTGATGACTCTTGAGGAGTTCAAAGGTCGTTTGAAACTTTCCATTTACCGCTGATTGATTGGTGATTAAACCTATTTTTTTCTTCTCTAGCAGTGCTTGATAGCTCTCTTTTTCGAAAAGGATATCGACCCCTAATTGAACCTGGGCAAACAGAGCCGATTGAAAAAAAAGGAAGAGTAAAGCAGATCTAATCATTTCCATCATGTTATAAACGAGCAGGAATTGTATTCAAGTCTACGCGTGCATTTAAATTAAATTTCTCGAACGGTATAAAATAAAGTTTATGAACTTTGATTCAAAAAAGGCTTTTCAACTTCTTGAATCGGTTAGGGGAAAATCTCTCTCTCGCCCCGAACGTATCAAATATAGCATAGATCTGGCGGCTCATTTGGTGAATGCGTCTCATCATGAAGCGACCTCCCAGGAAAGAAAACGGGAGCAGTGGCTTGAGCAAATGATGGAAGATCCTAATGGGAAGATGTTTATGACCATGGTAACCGATCAATGTTTCAGAAGCCAATCTTCTCTAAGAACAACCGACCAGCTTCTCTATTTAATCAACCAATTGGGCATTCCAAAATTTTTAACCGACTTCGATCGTATTAAATTCATGCTGTTTCATCTCTTTGGAAGGCATTTTCCTCATTTTTTTATCAAAAGGATTCGAAAACATCTGAAAGATGAAATGGCGGCCGTTCTTCTGCCCGAAGATCTGAAAGAGCAATCTGGCTATTTTGAAGAGAGTCGTCAACAAGGCGTTAGAATCAATCTCAATCACATTGGGGAAGCCATTTTGGGAGAAGAAGAGGCTGAGCGTCGACTGAAGCTCTATTTAGAGGATTTAGCTCGTCCGGCTATTGAATATATATCGATCAAGATTTCGACGATCTATAGCCAGATAGATATGATTGGATGGGAGCACTCGCTCGAGGTTCTCTCTGAAAGATTACGTACTCTTTATCGAACGGCAAAAAAAAATCTCTTTCAACAAGCCGATGGAATCTCTGTTGAAAAGTTCGTCAATCTCGATATGGAGGAGTACCGGGACCTTGATCTGACAATAGCTTTATTTCAGAAAGTTTTAAGTGAACCGGAGTTTTTAACCTATCAAGGCGGCATTGTTTTGCAAAGCTATCTTCCCGACTCCTTCATCTGGCAGCAAAAGTTAACCGATTGGGCTGTCAAGCGGGTGGAGCAAGGGGGGGCGCCTATCAAAATACGTCTGGTAAAAGGAGCCAATCTTTCGATGGAAGCGGTTGAAAGTTCTCAAGAGAGCTGGAAGCAACCCCCTTTTGAAACCAAGATGGAAAGTGATGCGAATTTCAAGCGAATGTTAGAGTACGCGCTGATTAAAGAGCATGCGGAGAGTGTACATATAGGCATTGGGAGTCATAATTTATTCGATATCGCTTACGCGCTCATCTTACACTCTGAAAGAGGGCTAGACAAACAAGTAGGCTTTGAAATGCTTGAAGGGATGGCGGAGCCTATGCGCCGCGTGATTCATTATTTATCTGGAAGCATGTTGCTCTATTGCCCGGAAGCCTCTTCAGAGCATTTTCAAAATGCGATGGCCTATTTGATTCGTCGCCTCGATGAAAATAGCGGTCCTGAAAATTTTTTACGCCACTTTTATGCTCTCAAACCTGACAATTCCATTTGGCAAGATCAGTCAAATCGCTTTATCGAGTCGTGTCATCAAATCGATTCTCTAAGCTCCAAAAGAAGAAGGGAGCAAAATCGTTTAAACGTCCCTTTGAAGCCCGATTTTTCAGAGCCATTTCATAATGAACCCAACACCGATTTTTCACTCGCTGAAAATCGAAAATGGGCAGCACAGATTCGGGCTGAATGGAAAGAGAAGAGCCACCCAAACATCCCCTTGGTCATTGGAGGCGAAGAGATAGAAAACACTCTACAGCCAGGCATTGATCCCTCACGCCCCGAGACCCCTCTCTATCACTACTCTACTGCCAATGAGCAATGGGCGGAAAAAGCGCTCAAATGGGCGGATGAGCATAAGGAAAATTGGGCTAATAGATCATTTAAAGAGCGCTTCTCAATCCTAGCCGAGGTAACGTATCTATTTCGAAAGCAAAGAAAAGAATTAATTGGCGCTATGATCGCCGATGGAGCCAAGACGATTTGGGAGGCTGATCCAGAAGTTTCCGAAGCGGTCGATTTTATTGATTATTATCGAAAAAATTGGGAAAAATTCATTTCCTTCAACGATCTTAGCTGGTCTCCCAAGGGGATTGTTTTAGTTGCCCCTCCCTGGAATTTTCCCTGTTCGATTCCTGTGGGCGGGATTGCAGCTGCGTTAGTTGCAGGCAACTCAGTTTTATTTAAGCCGGCTCCGGAAGCTGTTTTAGTAGGTTGGCATCTCGCTCAACTTTTTTGGGAAGGAGGTGTTCCAAAGGAGGCGCTTCAGTTTATCAACTGCGCTGACGAACCTGTAGGAAGCTATCTAGTGCAGCACCCCTTATTAACCTCTGTTATTTTAACGGGAGCAACCACCACAGCTCGAAAGCTTTTGCAGCTTAGGCCAAATCTTGATCTGCATGCTGAGACAGGAGGGAAAAATGCGATCATTGTCTCGGCCATGAGCGATCGCGATTTAGCCATTAGAGACATTGTCCTGTCAGCTTTTGGCTACAATGGGCAAAAATGCAGCGCTTGTAGCTTAGCCGTACTGGAAGCGGAGGTGTATGACAGCCCTCGTTTTCTCGATCAGCTTCGTGATGCTGCCGGCAGTTTAATAGTAGGCTCTGCCTGGAACAGCGAGAGTAAAATTACCCCATTGATCCGTCTCCCTGAAGAGGCGCTTAAGCGAGGGCTCACTCAGTTAGAAGAGGGTGAGAGGTGGTTGCTTAAACCTCAAGTCTCCCCGGATAATCCTTACCTTTGGAGCCCCGGCATTAAAATCGACGTCTCGCGCAACAGCTTTACCCATCAGACAGAGTTTTTTGGGCCTGTTTTAGCCGTGATGCGTGCTGAATCTCTTGATGATGCCATCAATCTTGTCAACAATACTGCCTATGGACTTACAAGCGGCCTCCATTCCCTGGATGAGAGAGAGCATCACGATTGGAAAGAGAAAATAGTTGCGGGCAACCTCTATATCAATCGTTCAATTACTGGAGCCATTGTACGAAGACAGCCATTTGGAGGATGTAAAGCGAGTTCAGTCGGCCCGGGCGCCAAGGCGGGAGGGCCCAATTATGTCGTCCACCTTGCAAAAGCGAAACAAGTGGAGCTACCCAATGAACACGCTTCCCTGCCTGCAAGACTGGTTCCCTTAATCGGAGCGATTAAGCATTTTGGTCTTTCTGAAAAGGAACATACCATCTGGAAAAAAAGCGCCGAAAGCTATGCCTATTGGGCTGAAATTCTAAAAGAACCAACTGATCCTTCCTACCTTTTAGGGCAAGACAACTATTTTTATCACATCCCTCTTGAGAGAGCTTACCTCAGACTCGAAGGTGTTTTTACTCACCTATCTTTTCTACAAACAGTCGCTGCAGCTCTTATTTCCGAAACGCCTCTTGAAATTTCAACCTCTCGTCCTATTAAGCCTCTCGATAAAATAGAGGGAATAAGTTTTATTGTAGAAGAAGAAAACCGCTTTACAGAAAGGATGGCTCAGGTAACGCCTGCCCGTATTCGACTCCTTCAATCCCCATCGGAGTCTTTCAGGTTAAAGATGGCTCAAATGGGGATCATTTTGCAATCGGAACCGGTGCTAGCCAATGGGCGGATAGAGCTTCTTCACTATCTTAGAGAAATTTCACTGAGCATTGATTATCATCGTTACGGATATCTAGGCAGCAGAGACCCTGCTCTATAAAAATCCATCATCAATCGGCTGTCAAAGATAGCCGGAAAGAGTTATTTCTCGGAAATGGTTCTCTAATTGCGCTTCTGGTCAACACATTTTCTTCATTCTACAGCAGTTTTTTCGATTCCGATAAACTAAAAGGGCTC
>JBAPRV010000057.1:0-3009 GCA_049281295.1 Chlamydiales bacterium | reverse complement strand
AACAAGATCGGCTGACACATATCCACGATCGCCAAATAATAACCCGCTGATTTTTGATTCCACAAGTTTGGGAACAGGTTTTCTATCATCTATATTCCCGGGAGTGAGCATAAATGTTAAAAGCTCTGTGTCCTTGCGGTAAGCGTGCGTGCGTTTAATATTTTGATCAGCTAGAGTGGATGTTTGAATTAATCATCACCTATTTGTTATGGACTTAGCCGACAAAATACGTAAGGTTGAAGCTTTACTGGCAGGTGCTGCCACTGAAGGAGAGAAAGAGGCTGCCTTTCTTGCAAAACAGCGCCTTGTTCAAAAAGCTGATCAATCACCCATTGAATATACTGTCACCAATGACAGCCATTGGAAAAAAAGGCTGTTTATGGCTGTTTGTGCTAAACATGGAGTGCAAACCTACCGATATAAAGGACAAAAATATACCACAACTATGGTGCGCGTAACGAAGGGCTTTATGAATCTTATCTTATGGCCCGAGTTTAAGCAGTATGCTGAGGCATTTGATGAACTTGCCCATGATATCATGCATGACCTTATTGCAAAAATCCACTCTGTAAAAGAGGAAGACGAACTGGTTATGGCCGGAGAGCTCACTGCGGCTGCAGTTCCTTAAAACGACTCTCATACACCCAGGGCAGCCAGAGCTGAGGATTAGAGCGGACGTCCCGCTCATATGTCTGCACAGCTACCAGGTAATTCCAGGGATTGATCCCATTATAAACACAAGTCTCTATGACACTCATGATGATATCTGCAATTTTTGCTCCCGTTTCATTGCGAAAAAAATACGCATTTTTTCGATTCAAAACAGCTCTTTTGATCAGCTGCTCTCCTTCATTGTTTGTCAAAGGTACCCCGGGCACGCGCAGAAAAAGCGTAAATGCCTCCCAGTGATTGTTGAGATAAGCGATAGCTTTGCCCAAACTACTGTTTGGCTCCACTTCTTTATTCTGAAGTAGAGTGTCACAATAGCTTTTTATCTCCTGCATCACAGGAGTACTCTTTTCCTGATGCCACCCAAGTCGCTCCTGAGAATCTACAGGCGCTTCACGGTCGTTGATATACACCGACGCAAATAGTCCAATAAGTTTTGTCACGACTTGAGGCCATACCTCAATTAACTCATAAAATTTCCTGCGCGCGTGCGCAAGGCAGTTGGCAAGCCTTGTCTCATGATCTTTGGGCACATTACGAGAAGCAGCATCACACTGTTGAATGGGAGGCCCTCTCTCGCGATTATTTAGTAAGTCATTGAGATTCTCCCCAGCATGTTTTCGACCTGTAAAAAATAGGCCTATCCTGATTCTATCAGTCAAAGTCGCCAGTATTGCAGTCGTAAATATTCCTTTGCGTTTTTCGTCTTTGATTTCTTGTTTAATACTGAGAATATTGGCTGCTGTATCATCATTTTGAAGCACTTGGGCATTAGCAGCTTTTTGACAAAGTACTGCATAAATCGGATGCACACTATCAGCTACCTCTTCTGTCATTTGCCAAATTTCAGAGGCTGAAAGCGGGGCTCCTAACATTTCTTGCATTTGCTGCTGGCGGTAGAAAGGTAGGCCTCCTCTATATTTTAGGATAGAGACAGTAGCTTTTGCTGTGCTATCTGTCCGTGATCCTATAGCTATTTCTTTTGGAAGAGCTGCGGTAAATGTTTTGCTACATGATGAGCACCTTAATCTTTCGGGGCGGTAGATCTCTACTTGCAACCACGGTTGCCCTATGATGCGGATGACACTCCCAGGTTTTAGGGAAAAAAGCTTTCCCTGACGACAGGAGGGGCAAAGGTCTCTCTTCTTTAAAGTTTGATGGGCAACGTTTATCGTTTTGGCTTCTGTGAATGCAGTGGCTGGCTTATGCCCGTGTTTACCTTTTTTGGGATCCTTTTTCTTTTCTTCTTTATTGCCTTGACCTGTATTTTGTCCTTGAGCTACATCGAGCAGCTTCTTAGCTGTCTCCGTTTTAATCCCAAATATGGATCGCAAACGACGAATCGTTAATTCTTTCTCTTGGAGGGATAAATTCATCCACACTATAGCTCGAATCAAATCTGCAAGAACGGGATAGTCTCTTTTCTCTAAGCATTCCTGATCGATGCGATCGAGTAATCCTTCAATCTGTTCTGGCGTAAAATCAAGACGTCCTGGCTTCTGCATGCAAAAATTTTACTCATATGCAAACTTTTTTCCAATCTTTTGAAAATCCCGCTCTTTCCGGATTGCCATTACCTAAAAGCGTTTGCAAGTCATGAGCATGAAGGGACATGGTCATTTGGTGGTGATTTGGCCACCAATGAAACGTCCCTTTAGAGAGTCTTTTTGTACAGAGCCAAAAGCCTTGTCCGTCATAAACGAGGATTTTCAAGGTGGTGCGTGCTCGATTTCGAAATAAAAACAGTACGCCGGAAAAAGGGTCTATTTCAAGTTTTTGGCGACAAATAGCAGTCAGGCCATCGATACCTTTTCGGAAATCGATGCTTTCTACGGCGACAAAGATTTGCATATGAGGAGTCAGCTGGATCATACCCCTCCCATCAAAGTTTGAATTATTGAAATCGCCTGGCTTTCATCTACCTGAATGCTCATTTCTTTGAATTCTATCTTTATGGGGGCTGGTGATGGTGTAACCTGTACAGAGGCAAATGAGACGGGTTGACTACGCTTGGCGAATTTGCGCTCAATGTATTGTACGCTCATACCAAGAGCAGAAGCTATGGTTTCAAGAGGGTGATTGTTTGTGAGTTGATATGCTTTCTTCCATAAATGCTCAGGGTAACGACAATAGGAGAGACTTCCTTTCCATTTTTTAAATTCATCAGCAACGGTAGTCAAGTCCGACATGGGAGCTCCTTGGTTAAATTTGCACCCATTATCAAACGGCTCAACTCAAAAATCACGCACGCTCACCGCAAGGACACGAAAGAGGAGCCGAATCTTTTCTCAAGAATCGATCCTATCAATACGATGCATTTCATCTTTTAGAAGAAATGGA
>JBAPRV010000056.1:0-10998 GCA_049281295.1 Chlamydiales bacterium | reverse complement strand
TTTCTCCGATTTGTTTTGAGGATGTAGATGATTTAGTACAGAAGTTTTGCTTTCCTTGGGACAGCTCAGAAAAAACAAGGGAAAAATGGGAGCGGTATATTGATGAACACCAGAAAAAAATTCGTACCGTAGCGATCGCGAAATGTAATGGTGAGATAATAGGTTATGGTAGTCTTCTCCTTGAGTCTGAATATCCGCTTTTTCTAGATGTTCCAGAAATCAATGATGTATGGATTCATGAAAACCATCGAGGAATGGGTTATGGTACAGCTCTCATTAAATGGCTTGAAGCTCTTGCAAAGGAGCAGGGCTACAAAGAAGTTGGTATTGGAGTCGGACTTTATGCTGATTATGGTCCTGCTCAAAAACTCTACTTTAAGCTTGGCTATGTCCCTGATGGGTATGGCATCACATACAAATGCAAGAAAACTGTACCAGGAACTTCATATCCATTAAATGATGACATAATTTTGTGGCTGAAAAAGCCATTGGAGCGTGGTTCATCTTGAGCGATATTGTTAAGCTTTATAGAGACTCTCTTAGCCTCAGCGATGCTGTTTTTTCACGCATTGATCACAATGACACAATGATTGCTCTCGTTTATAGGGTAGATTTTCCTTCCGAAAAGCCTTTAATCTTAAAGGTATGCACACGAGATGAGGATTTTCATCGGGAATTGTACTTCCTAAATGCTCTTGCAGGTTCTCTTCCAGTGCCAAGAATACAAAAAATAGCTGAACCAATTGCTGGTCGTGCGGGTGCTATTTTAATGGAGTGCTTAGAAGGGGTTCTTCTTAGCAAAAGTGATTGGACGCAAGAGCTTGCATATGATGTTGGTTGTAGATTAGCACAACTTCATTCGAAACGTTCAGACGGTTACGGGGACCCTATACAAAAAGAACATTTTACTCCCAATGCCCAAAAGTATTTTCAAGATAAATTTTTTGAAGAGCTCGAGGAGTGTGTAAACCACTTGCCTGAAGAAGTTATCAAGTGTTGCAAAAACTATTATGAATTGCATAAAAATTTGCTCGATTCTGTTGATGGTCCTTGTATGGTTCATCGAGATTTTCGTCCTGGAAATATGATTGTTCATGATGGAAGATTAGTGGGTATCATTGATTGGGCAAGTGGATGTTTTGGTTTTGCAGAGCAAGATTTTTGTTCAATGGAACACAGGCATTGGCCGAAAAATCCAGAACATAAACAATCCTTATTGGCGGGCTACTCTAGTATACGACAAATACCTAACTATGAACTGATTATGCCTCTGCTTCGCCTGGGGCGAGCACTTGCTGTGATAGGGTTTACAGTAAAAACTGGTACCTGGGAAGGGAAAGACCAAGAAATATATCAATACAACAGACGGTTTCTTGATCACTTTCTTTTTGAGAGCAAAGCTTAAATTTCATCTGTTGATTTTTTTGACATTTTGATACGGTCTTTACCTTAAAAGATTGATAAAGATCATGCGAGGAGTGTCATGAAAATCTTTAATTTCTTGTTTGCGATGTTCATCTGCGGCGCCTATTCCCTTTCAGCTGCATCTGCTAACTCCATGTATGCATCTCTTCTTCCCTCAACAGAGTCAGATCCAGATGCCTTTATCCATCATTGCTGTAATGCGATCAATGGCGATTACTGTGAGTCAACAATTGATGAATGAGCTCAAAGGATTTAAGCTAGTTGATTTGAGTCAAACTGTAGATGAAAAAATTCCCACTTGGACAGGTGACTGCGGGTTCAAAAGTAAAATGCTTACCGATTATCCTGATGGAGCTCGTGTATTGGAATACGAATGTGTCGCAAGTGCGGGAACGCATATTGATGCACCTTCTCATTTTGTTCCCAGTGGAAGAAACGTGAACGAGCTTACATTGGAAGAGCTTTGTACGCCTATTTGCATAGTGGATATGTCGGAAAAATTGCATTCTAAAGCGCAAATCACTCTTGAAGATTTTGAGAATTTTGAAAGAACCTATGGAGAAATCCCAAAGGGGAGTGTAGTGCTGGGACAGACTGGATGGAGCCGTTATTGGGAGACTCCAGAAAAATATAGAGGCTCGGAAAAATATCCAACCACTCCTACGATGAGTGCTGAAGTAGGCGAGTTATTGGTTCAGCGAGAAGTTGTTGGGATTGGCATTGATACTTTAAGTCCTGACCCGTATGGGGGAAGTTACCCCCTTCATGTGCAATTGCTCGGTGCTGATAAATTCATTCTTGAGAATCTCACGAATTTGGATAAACTACCAAAAAAGGGCAGTTACCTTATAGCTCTGCCGATGAAAGTTGCTAAGGGAACTGAAAGTCCAGTCCGTGCAATCGCTCTTATACCAACTGTTCATTAGACAATGCTGATATAATCCCACGACTAAAATCGATAGGATTCCGAGGTTTGACTCTTTTCCTTCGTTTGGGAAACTAATTCATTCCATTATTTTTTCCTTAGAGATTCAATGTTGATTTCCCAGGCTCCACTTTTTTTGGAACCTATTCTTTTTAAGAAGCCTTTATCCTTCAATTTTTCAATATTTCTTCCTATCGTCCTACGATCTTTACCGACACGAATGACCAAATCATCGTAGGAAGTATTAGGGTTTTGCTGAATTTCACTTAGAATAAGCTGTTGTGTGTGAGTTAAATCTAATGCCCCTTTAAATGCCCCTTTAAATGCCCCTTTATCTGGATGGGGAAGTGATGCTTCTCTCTGTATTCGAGCTATTTGACAATTAAAGAGGCATCCATCCCTATCGTCCTTAAAGGAAATCTTGGGCCATTCTTTGATTGCTCGTTGAATCCCAGAACCTAAACCGCGATAAGGAAGTAATCCCTTTGCAACAAAAGAAGTTAGAATGGGGTTGCGGATAATCGAGTTTCCAGTTTGAATTTTTTCTACAGTAAGATTATTGGGTAGGTGACCGGGGCTGATGATTTCTACTCGGTTATCAAAGACAAAGAGGCGTATGGGCGCACTAATCATATAGTCTCTATGCACAAGAGCGTTCACCAGAAGTTCTTCGAAAACAATCAATGGAATTTCTGGTATACCCGGTGTATTCACTCCTTGTGTTCCTTGCACTTTGTGCAAGTTACGAAGAATGAATGCTAAAGAATTGGTGAATATTTTCTGTAATGGCCCCGCAAAATCCTCAGAGTCCCTGTATTCCCTAGCATGAATATCAGTTCCTGGGTAAGATACGGCTTTTATGACAAATTGGGGTTGGTATTTTTCCGGCTGTTCCGCAAAAATTAATAATCCAGCCAAATTAAGTCTTCCTTCTTCTGTTGCTAGATTCATATTTTGTAATAAACGAACCAAATCAGATTTCGAATTTGGGAGTTCTTGCGTGTATACATTACGCAAGAAATCGCGAAAGGGAAGAGGATCTAGAGCTTCAATACCGGCTTTTGTAGGCAATTCATCAGCATGGAATTGACAGGAGAGCTGAAATAGTCGTCGCAATTCCTCCTTAGAATTGATTCTTCGTTTATCTGATCCACATTTAAGCCAAATGACCCCATGCCGATCGAAATAGGGTTTGTCAATACCGCTTGGGACTTTGACTACAACGATGATCTTCTGGCTCTCGAGGAGAATATTTTCTGTTTTCACAGAAAGAGGACTGCGTACATGCTGACTAGCAGCATTGCTGATAAGTTGATTGATTCGGTTTACGTCTTCGCGAGATACTCCCTTGACTAGCCCATTATCAGTAATGCCGATAATAATTTTACCTCCTTGGGAGTTAGCCAAAGCCGCCATTTCCGAGGCTATAGAGTCACTGTTTCTTATATCAACTTTAAATTGGTGAGTACCATCTTCTCCTCTTGCAACGATACGATTTAGCTCTTCAAGATTCACAATTCGCCTTTTTTGTTAGTAAATTATATATGATCGCATGTTATTTGACTTAAATTTCAGGTGGGATGTTTTTTGAATTGTCGATGATTTCTAGGCCAATATACTCAAGAATCCCTCAGGATTTAACCCACAAAATCGCTCTTTTTAAATCATGACCTTGCCCCTCTGAACGGATACAGTGAAGAAGGGAGTCGTTTTTTAGAAAGAGCTATTTGGATGACATTGAAAAAATAAGGAAGGCAGATTTTGCCTTTCTTTCAACAAGCTTATCAGGCGACATTTTGTCCTGAACTCGAGCCGACTGAACGGATACAAGGCTGCGATGAGGAGACTGTTCAATTTGAGGGATATTTTTGAGTCGGTCGATGAAGGAATCAATGATTTCTCTAAAAGAAAGAGACTTATTAAGTGCTGAGATAATTATATCTAGTAGTTTTCATTCTTTCTAAAAACATCGCATTACTCCTAGAAGAAAGTAAAAATTCGATGTGTGAGAACAAAGCATCCTTTCCGTAACGAGTGACATAATCATTTAAATACCTATCAAAATAGAAGTTTATCACTTGCTTTTTATTGGGCGTGTCTGCTTGCAATATTTTATATAATTTAGTAATAACTGTTCTTGTTTTAATAGAGAGAGTTCCTTTTTCATAAAAAATTGTTTTTAGATCAATATTAGCTTTTTGGCTCACTTTTTTTCTGATTCCTTTAGAAGCATTAAAAAAGAAAAGTCCAACTTTCGATACCATTTTTCCCATTCTTGATCCTAAAGTAGGTTGAGTTAAAGCGGTCAAAATCGTTATTTGTTCTTTTTCACTGAGATTAACGGAATGATTCATTTGACTTTCTAATTCTTGTAATCTGTCAGTGACATGGACCGAAGGGGGCATTGCTTCCGTTTCCATTATTTGAGAAATATTCTCAAGATAATGGTGAAGTCCTTCAAGAAAAAACAGATTCATTAATTTCCAGTTCGGTTTCTGACTTAATTCCATAAATCCTCGGCGAACAGATGAAATGAGCCTAGAAAGATGGGATTCATCAGATTTGTACGCTCTCTCTTCTTCAGCAGTTGCTACTCGCACAAGATCTTCAGATTCTAACATATCTAGGGCCTCTTCAACGCAAGGGGATTCTCGATTTATCATCCAAAAATCTAATATTTCTTGTACCTTATCCTTTTCTTCAAAAATGAGAGACCCTTCTGTTACAGAATCATTTTTTCTTAAAAGATTGAGTATTGTTTCTTTTAATTGTTCGGGATGCAAATGAGTGGATAATAATTTCATAAAGATTGATTTGAAAATATCTTGGTGAGGGGTATCAAGCATAACTCCAAAAAAATGAGAAAGAGCTTCTAAATGCTCGGGAATTATCATGTTTGATAGAACGGGAATGAATCGTGTTTCGATATAATTTTCAAATACTTGCTGTAAATGATCTTCTAAATTGGGGCCAATTCTTTCATTTGGAAGTATATGGGGAAGAATGTTATTTTTTTGGCAATACTCTAGGATGCTTAATAAACGTTCTTCCGGAGTTAAGGTTTCATACAATCGTCCCACATTTGCTTTTGTCAGGGATTCTAATTCAATCATTTTAGCTAAGGCTTTCATAGATATTTTGACTAGTTCTTCACTTTCAACTCGATTAAACAGTTGATTGATTTTGGTTAGTAATAAAGGAAGTCCTTTGTTCAATGTTGAATCGGTATGTTCTTCTAATTTTATATTATCCATTATCAATTGTGTAATTATAGAAAGAGCTTCTCCTCCTATTTTTTTGAAATCATTAGTAACTTTTGATGCAACCTTTGCTGCTCCTCTTCCCATTACTTTTGCAACTTCAGGTATATAATCAATGGGGTTAGGACATCCCAAATACCCTCCAACTGCAACTGCGACTTGCCACGAGCCACTTAATAAGTCAGAACCCACATCATAGAGAGCACTGGCACAAGTTGAAGCGCTATTAATAGATTTAATTGCTGTAAAAGCTATATTTATTCGTTCATTGTTTCCAAAAATTAAAGCCATCTTTTCAGGATCTAAAAGTAAAAGCCTGTCTGTTAAATCACGTGCATATTTACTGGCTAATCCTAATTTTTGAAGTTGATAAATAGTTGGAAATGTATAAGCGATGGGAGCATTTTTAAATCTGTTGTAATAATTATAATTTATAAATGCTCCGGTGCCTATTTCACCGACTACTTTTGATAATTCTATTGATCTGTTTCTAATTTCTTCTGTTATATATTGAGCAACAGATCTTTCAAATTCTTTTTGAGTTATATGCATTTTAATAACCAAGTTATTTAGAATGCATATATTATAAACAAAAAGTTTTAATTCTTGATTAAGTGAAATTAAATATTATAAAATAAAATAATAATAATTCTTTATTATTATTTTAATATTAATTTAATAAATAAACTGTATCCATTCAGGGGGGGGTGACAATACAAAGGTTTAAGTTGATCATGTCTTAATATGAGACCGACCTACGACGAACTACTTGAATACATCAACCAGCTTCGAGAAGAAAATCAGCGATTCTGAGAAAGGAAGGAGTACTATTTATCTAAAATTTTCAACACAACAAGAAGATGATGCATACTCAAGAATTTACCTTATTATTGAGAGAGATCTTTCAGCAATTCTTGTAAGGGCTGTTCGGGAAGCTCGTGTCCACCTTCGAAAACAAGAAGAGTTGTTTTTAAAGGGCTATCAAGTGATTGATTGTATAATTTTTTGACCAACTCGCAGATTTGGTCGTTCTTCCCAACCATCAGATGTAGGCGGTTAGATAATGGATATTGTAAGTAACCAGAGGCTCCCACAGAGATGACGGGAACTTCAAGTTCTTTATGTTGGATGAGATAGTTTAGAAAAAATCCACCGTTAGAAAATCCAATCCATCCAGCTATGTTTTTTTGTGGGATGACTTCCAGAATCTTTTTATATGTGTCCGAGACTTCTTCTTTAGTATGGTGAGGCCAACACAAACAATTACCATACTCAGCGGATCGTGCTTCTGGCTGGATTGCAAGAAAGCCAATGTCCAGAGTACGGCCGATAATGTCTAATATACGACGATGACGCAATTCTTGTTCCGAATCAAAATGAGGTGTCAGACCGCATAGATATACCCACTGGGTCTCAGAGTTAGTACTTCCAAGAGCAACACTTTTCATATTAATAAACCTTTATTGGTTAGTTTTAATTAATTATATTATAAATGCTATATTTATACAATGAATAAAATTTATAATAATTTTTAATATAGAGTTGTTATCAAATATAAATTTCTTCGGATAGTAAAGAGACTGTAATACCTCCCGCACAAAACCTGGAAATGTCTAAATAAGTTTTTTTTATAGTCGATAGCTCTGCGTTTGAACTCATTGACTTACAAGAAATCAGCTTTACTCGACTCAACTAAAATACTTAGAGACGAGGATTCACAAAGGGAGCCATGGGACAAAAGTGGGATAATTTCTGTAAATGTGCAAGCCTCCTTAAATCACTCTACTCAAAACTTTTCTTGCTTACCTTACGCAAAAAATGCCGTAAAAGAGGTGGGCGAAGGGGGCAAAATACAAGTATCGAGAAAAAGCCCGGTTGGGTGACGAGCGATGCTTAAGCAGATTGCCCTCTGTAGCCAGCCTATTCCGGCATTTTTTACGTAGGTGAGTTTCCTTAGCAGAACCGGCGGCTACATCGCTTCATAGAGGCGTTCGAAAGAAACAGTAGAAGGAATAGGTATTTGAAATAGGATGCGAAGCGAATATGCTCGATCTTCAATGCTTTCCGTTTCTGCAATAATCGTAATGATATCTTCAATTAATTCAGCGACTCTCTTTTGATCTATTTTTTCTAGATCGATCCTCTGCAGAGCTTGAACTTTTGTAGAAGGCATCTTAAGATCTTTGGTGATGACCTCAAACGCTGATTCTACAGATTTTTTCCTGTATATATCTATAATCTGTAGATAAACTTGTTCTCTTTTAAAAGAACCTGGTGTCTCCTGTTCGGCCAGAGAATACAGTTCATCGAGAGTAACACACTCCTCCTTTCCTTGATTTTTGAAAATCATGCAAAGCGCCGAAGCCTTAAAGGGAATATCGGAGATCATTCTGGCGAGGGTGGCTATTTTGGTGAGATGAGAGGCTGTCTTTTGATCTTTACTTATGAGGGCTTTGACAAAATTGAGAATAAGGTAATCTTTACAAAAAGAAGGTATAGAAGGGGTCTTTTCAATGGCGCTATCGATTTGTTTCCAATCTATTTCAGACAAATTGTCGGCATTCATGGCATAAACGAGGCCTTGGTCACCGGGGGTTTTGATCTTCATGGTAGCATAAAGTATTTTTGCTTTTTCTGTTTTGGGTAATGTAGTAGCAAGCGTGAAGAAAAGCCTATCTGTGTACAACCCCTTAAATGTTTTCTCTCTTTCTTTAACAAAATCAAAGGCTAGAACAGGATTTGTTTTTGCCAGCTCCTGAAGTACGAATAGGCGAGTAATAGGATCCTTAGCTATCTCATATGCTTTTAATGCGTCTAAATTGGCAAGAGAGATAATGTCAGATCGCTTTTCCTGAGATTCATCGGTTTCATTGAGATGGCGAAATCTTTGATTTAAGGAATCTCTGGCTGCTTTTGGGTCAATAAGTTCTTCCGTTTCAAGAATTAAACTCATGCAGCATCCTTCTTCAAATCTGCTCAATTCGTTCTCTTTAACGATCTTACGCGCCTCTTTTAAAAGATTGGCAGCTGTATCTTTTAGATTGGCTATTGCAGCTGCCCGGGCATTCCAGCAAATGTTTGTACATCTACGGCTAGGATTTTTAAGCTTATTAGTGAACATTACTGCTAAATCAAACACATCCTTTCGATATCTTTGGGGAATCATAGGTTCATGTTGTTCGGCTCTTTCTGTCTGCTTCGCTGCGCTTAAGGATTGTGGTTCTTCACGATCATTTTGATTTTTTTGTGCAGCCGTTTCGGGAATCATGACTTTCATAGGGGCGTCCCCCTCAATGTTTATAACCATCCATCCGTCCTTTTCGGAACACTGAAGAGCTCTTGCAGAGAGGTCTGACAATGGGGTTTGAGAATGTGGTGGTGTTGATAGGTTTCTCCCTATTTTATCGGTATTTTGTTCGGTGCTTTCTATTGGGTGTTGGTCTTCGATAATAGGATTTTCGACACTCTTTGAAGTAAGAAATTCTGAGTTTATAAAAGTCATGATGCAGCTCCAGTTTCATTGTTAGTCATATGTTCTTTTCAGAGGGATTGCAATGTGAATTTTTTTTTCTAATTCACTGCAACTGAGTCTAATTAAAAATTGTATATTAAGATTTGTTGAATCTCAACAATTTTCTTGTTTTTGGTGTCATTTGCGTACAGGCGAACAAGGAGGGAACTACGCAACCGGTCAATTCAACAAGAACTATTTCGAGCATCTAAATCATTCTCTAAAGGATTGAGTGCATTTTA
The DNA here is from genome assembly GCA_049281295.1 of Chlamydiales bacterium. Taxonomy (GTDB): domain Bacteria; phylum Chlamydiota; class Chlamydiia; order Chlamydiales; family JAAKFR01; genus JBAPRV01. Next base: position 1,635 of record JBAPRV010000056.1, on the reverse strand, counting down.
CTCTATTATTTGTAAAACCATTGCATTGAAATTTTATTTTTGAAATATAGGGTGACATGGATGCGGTAAAATCTAAATCCAAATTTAGACGTTGAAAGGAGGAAAAATGACAACGCTAGAAGCAACTCCATTTCCCTATGAGTTCGATATTGATCATATCGCGCTTGTTTGTATTGATATGCAACAAGATTTTTGTCTACCGGGCGGTTTTGCTGCATCTCTCGGAAATAATCTCAAAAATATTGCCCCCTGCATTCCCGTCATTGCCAAGCTTCAGGCAGCTTTTCGCAAAGTCGGCCTGCCGATTATTCACACTAAAGAGTGTCACAAGCCAGACCTTTCTGACCTTCCAACAGCCAAGCGCAATCGCGGCAATCCTAGGATCAAGATAGGAGATCCCGGGCCGATGGGAAGAATTTTAATTGATGGCGAGAGAGGATCAGACTTCATCACCGAACTTGCCCCTATGGCAGGAGAGCTGGTTATCTCCAAGCCTGGAAAAGATACCTTCTATCGCACGAACTTTTATGAATACCTCACGGTGCGTAAAATCACCAACTTAGTGATCACGGGAGTGACGACAGAGGTCTGTGTGCAGACGACGATGCGTTGTGCTAATGATCGCGGCTTCGACTGTTTGCTCATCGAGGATGGAACAGATAGCTATTTTCCTGAATTTAAGGAATCTACCCTAAAAGCGGTTGTGGCACAAGGTGGTATCGTCGGGTGGACATGCAAGTCTGAAAAGGTATTGAAACTTCTGGAGTCTTTAAGCCCTCAACTCGTGTCAGCAGCCCTATGACCTCGTTAAAGATCTATCAGCACGGTGACCAAGGATGAGAGAGCCGGTCGATTTCATATTCCCTCCGCCTAAAAACGGCAAGGTTGCCTACTTCCGGCTCGTGTTACGTGGAGTTTCTCAGCTTTGCTTTCAAGCCAATGAGTTGGCAGGTATATTCTTTCTGATAGCCGTTCTAATCGCATCGCCCATTTCTTGCGCCTACCTGGTTGTGGCCGCTATCCTTGCTCCGGCTGGCCGTATGCTGTTGGGAGAACGGGGGCCAGTCCTTACAACCGGGCTTCCTGGTCTTAACCCTTGCCTGATCGCTCTTTCACTGCCGGCCTTTTTTCAAACAGGATGGACTAACTTCAGCATGTGGCTCGTGCTCATTGTCTGTATTTTGAGCGCCATTGTTCTGGTATGGCTGTGTGTCAAGATCCTGCCGTTTCCAACTCTTGCACTGCCCTTTCTGATTATATTCTGGGCGCTTTACGCTTTATCATCAAAGTTTGATTTTCTCCAGCCATTAGAGTTACCGACTACTGCAAGCACAACATTTCATCCCTTGAAGGCTGTATTGTTCAGCTTTGGTCAGGCAATTTATTCTATCAGTATTTGGTCAGGTGCGTTGTATTTCTGCGGCTTGCTTCTCAGCAACTGGCGGCATGGCTTGATTGCCCTGTTCGGTGCTGTCATCGGCACTGTTGTGTCCTATTATTATCGACATGTCGATTTAACTGGAGCAGATTCAGGCTTCTATGGTTTTAATGGTGTGTTGACTGCCGTGTCGGTGTTCGTTTTTTGCGGCGGCAGCCTTAGGCTTTCTATTTTTGGGGCCATTTTAGCTACGATGT
>JBAPRV010000055.1:0-17917 GCA_049281295.1 Chlamydiales bacterium | reverse complement strand
ATAGCGATGCCTTTAACCCACCGGTAGAAAGATTACAGGCTCTTACAAATCTTGAGATCCATGGCGATGCCTTTAACCAACCCGTGGAAGGATTACAAGCTCTTACGAGTCTTGAGATCCATGGCATTGCCTTTAACCAACCCGTGGAAAGATTACAAGCTCTTACGAGTCTTATGATCAACGGCATTGCCTTTAACCAACCGCTGGAGAGATTAAAATCTCTTACGAGTCTTACGATCTATAGCGATGCCTTTAACCAACAATGAGAAGTTAACCAGCCAGTTTAGATGATTTTATTTTTGGGATGAGGAATAATCTTTGATAACTTGAAGCCGTTATCAGGCATTCCCACAGAAGTGGGCTCTTTGCTCTACTACGCTAAGCACCTGCAGAGCACGCCACAGTCAATTGTCCACTGCAAGGTAAGAACACTGGATATTGCGTTTCTGAATGTTTCAGTACCAAAGCTAGAAATGAGACTAATACCTTGTGCAGTGGTAGTTAACTCTTCTATGAAACCACTCTTATAATAAAAGACTCAGTGCTGATTGAGTCGTCTCAATGTCCTTATGATGGATGCCCTGAAGCCCCAAACCTTTAGCCACCTCAATGAGTAAATCGCGGTCATCTATGTAGGCAGTCTGGGTCGGAGGAACCTGAGCCACATCAATGGCTAATCGAAATATATCCGGATCGGGTTTTCGATAGTGAACAAATGAAGAGATAATGAAAAAATCTACAAATGAGGAAAGGTCAAACCGTTGAATTCGGTCAACAGCCAACTCTCTTCCCTCATTGCTGACTATGCCTATTTTCAAGCCATGCTGCTTTTTAAGCTCTTTTGCATAGTTGATCATCGGCTCGAACGGTTGAACAGAGTTAAATATAAATGATTTAATCTCTTTTAACTCAAAAGACCGATCTTTAAAAAAAATGATCTGCCGCAAATATTCGTCAAATGTGAGTTTGCCTGTTTCATAAGTATCGAAGATAAGCTGATGCCGAGTATCCATTTCATCATACTCAATATTAAATGTTTCTGCTGTTTTACGACGAAGAACGTGATCCCATCCGTTGGTCATTAATACACCGCCTACATCTAAAAAAAGTGCTCGAATTAAAGCCATATAATATTCCTTACAAAATTAAACTATTTTTATTACAATAATAATAAATATATATTTAATTGTAAAAATAATGACTAGGAGTAAAAAATGGCCGAAGAAAAAGGTGTTATTTTAGTGACCGGTTCATGTGGCCGTATTGGGATAGCTACTGTTAAAAAGTTAGCTCCTAATTTTCGCATGGTAGGCTTTGAGCTATTAAAAGCTTTTTATGCCTCTGCCAATGAAGAGCTGGTTCCTTGCGATCTCTCCTCGGATGAGAGTGTGCATCAAGCGTTAGTTCATATTCGCAATTTTTATGGAACGCATATCGATTCTGTCATTCACTTAGCTGCCTACTACACGTTTAAGCATAAAACGTCCGACTTATATAATAAAATTACGGTAGAGGGAACGCGCCGTTTACTCAGAGGACTTCAAAAATTCGATGTTGATCAGTTTATCTTTTCGAGCACAATGCTCGTCCATGCCCCTTGTGAGGTAGGTCAAAAAATCAATGAAAATTCCCCTGTTCAACCTAGATGGGCCTATCCCAAATCTAAAGTGAAAACAGAACAGGTTATTCGTCAAGAAAGGGGAAATATCCCCTCTGTGATTCTCCGCATCTCTGGAGTATACGATGATGACTGCCACTCTATCCCTATCTCTCAACAGATCCAACGAATCTATGAAAATCAAATGAATGCCCACCTATTTACGGGTAAGATAAACCACGGCTCCGACTTCATGCATATGGATGACCTCGTTGATGTGCTTGCAAAATGTGTCACTATGAGAAAAGAACTTCCTCAAGAGCTTGTTCTTTTGATCGGTGAGGGTAAGACAATGAGTTATGACGCTCTTCAACGCCGCATTAGCTCTCTTCTGTATGGTAAAGAATTCACAACTCATTCTATTCCAAAGCCTATTGCAAAAATGGGGGCATGGGTTGAAAATCATACTCCATTTTCTGAAAATGAATTTATCCAGCCTTGGATGATTGACTTAGCAGATGATCATTATGATCTGGATATTTCTAAAGCTAAAGAGATTCTTAAATGGGAACCTAAACACTCTTTAGACAATTCGTTGCCTGTTATGATAAATGCCTTGAAAAATGACCCTGCTGCATGGTACAAAAAAAATGGTTTACACATGCCCGAGTCTTTAAAAAGGAAAATGGACCTTGTCCACAAGTAGTACTCTTACTAAAACCATTAAATGTTTTTCGGCTGATGGCCCAAAAAAGTCACTTAAACCTTTTCAATATGAATCTCCCTCTGTTGGGCCTCATGATATTCTGATTGAAATTTCCCACTGCGGGATTTGCCATAGCGATCTTCATTTGATCAACAATGATTGGAATATCACCCAATATCCTCTTGTGCCCGGCCATGAAATTATTGGAATTATCAAGCAAAAAGGAGAAAGAGCCGACGGGCTCGAAGTAGGTCAACGTGTCGGGGTTGGTTGGCAAAGAAGTTCTTGCGGGCACTGTGAATGGTGTCGACAGGGAGAGCAAAAGTTTTGCTTTAAAGCAGAAAATACATGTGTCGGTCACTATGGAGGGTTTGCTGAATATATCGTAGCTGACAGCCGCTTCGCTTTTCCCATACCTGATCAACTGGCCTCTGAAGACGCCGCTCCCCTCTTATGCGGAGGCGCTACCGTTTTTGCCCCTTTGCTTTCTCATAAAGTCAAAGCAACCAGTCGGGTGGGAGTCATCGGTATTGGCGGATTAGGTCATTTTGCTCTTCAATTTGCGCATGCTTTGGGCTGCGAGGTTGTTGCTTTTTCTTCTTCTCCTGACAAGGAAAAGGAGGCCAAAGAATTTGGAGCCGATCATTTCATCTCCAGCACCGACCCCAAAGCCATTCAAAAGGCGGTGAGTTCGATCGATTTCCTCCTCTGCTCTTCTTCAGAACATATGAACTGGGAGGTCTTCTTGTCCACTCTGCGGCCAAAGGGCAACTTATGTCTGGTGGGAGCTCCAAAAGAGGGGCAAATCAATGCAAAGATTTTGAACCTTATTCTTGGAAGCAAGTCCATTTCCGGAAGCAATATTTCTAACCCTCAAATGATTAGAGATATGCTTCAATTCGCCGCCCACCACAATATTGTTGCCAAGACAGAGGTGTTTGCTATGAGTGAGGTCAACACTGCATTGAATAAACTTGCCTCTAATCAAATTCACTACCGCGGAGTTTTGAAAAACTGAATGTGTCTACTATAAAATGCTATGTTGCTAAAAAGGCTAAAGCCACTTTAGAGCCCTTTCAATATGAACCCTCTGCTTTAGGTCCTTTGGATATCTTGGTCGAAATCACCCATTGCGGGGTGTGCCTCACCGATCTTCAGCTCATAAACGATGATCGTAAGCAGTCGATCTATCCTTTAGTCCCAGGTCATGAAATTGTCGGCATGATTACACAAAAAGGATCTAATGTTGCCGATTTTGAAATAGGCGACCGTGTAGGCATCGGTTTTCAAAGGGGTTCTTGCGGGCGGTGTGAATGGTGCCGGCAAGGGGACGAAAACCTCTGCTTGAAAGAGGAAGTGACCTGCAATGGGCATTACGGAGGCTATGCTGCTGCGATTGTTGCCGATAGCCGGTTTGCTTTTTTAATACCAAAGGAGCTCTCTTCGGAAAATGCCGCTCCCCTTTTGTGTGGAGGAGCTACCGTATTTGCTCCTCTCTTTCACCAAAAAATCGATCCAACCTGTCGTGTAGGAGTGATCGGCATTGGAGGGTTAGGGCATCTTGCTTTGAAATTCGCTCATGCCTTTGGCTGTGAGGTGATTGCTTTTTCCTCTTCACCTCATAAAGAGAGAGAGGCCAAAGAATTTGGAGCCCATCATTTTATCTCAAGTGTAGATTCAAAATCTATTGAAAAGGCTGCTGATTCGATTGATTTAATTATCTGCTCAGCACCAAAAGAGATGGACTGGGAAGCTTATATCACCACGCTACGCCCTAAGGGAACTCTCTGCGTCGTCGGTATCCCGAAAGGAGGACGAATTGAAGTGGCCATTCCCGGCCTAACCAAAAGAAGAAAATCCATAAGCGGAAGCCATATTGCAAGCCCCTCCGATATTCGAAAAATGCTCAATTTTGCGGCTTTCCACAACATTGCCCCAAAGACAGAGGTTTTCCCCATGAGTGAAGTAAACAATGTACTCAAAAAACTGGCTGCCAATCAGATCCATTACCGAGCTGTTTTGAAAAATTAGAGACCTTTTATATGCGCGCAATGGTCCTGACAGAAACAGGGAAACCTTTACAACTTAAAGAGATACCAACCCCCCAGCCCAACGCTGAGGAGGTTTTGATCAAAGTGTCTGTGTGCGGCATCTGCCGTACCGATCTTCACCTTATAGATGGGGAACTCCCCAGTCCCAAACTTCCCATTGTTCCCGGGCATCAAATCGTAGGAGAGATTGTCGCCTTGGGAGAGAAAGTCTCTCATCTTCAGGTAGGCAATCGAGTCGGTGTTCCCTGGCTTGGAGGAAGTTGCGGCCAGTGCGAATATTGCAGGAAGGGCCAGGAAAATCTCTGTGATCAAGCTGTTTATACCGGCTATCAAAAAGATGGAGGATTTGCTCAATTTTGTGTGGCGAATGCCCGTTTCACTTTTCCAATTCCCTCTTCCTATCCCGATTCACAAGCTGCTCCTCTTCTCTGTGCGGGTTTGATCGGATATAGAGCTTTGACAATGACAGCTGGCGCCAAACGGATAGGGTTTTATGGATTTGGCGCTTCTGCTCACATCCTTACTCAAGTGGTTCTCTATCAAGGAGGCGAAGTTTATGCCTTCACCAGAAAGGGCGATGTGGAAAAACAGGCATTTGCAAAAAAGCTAAAATCTATATGGGCAAAAAGCTCAGAGGAAAAACCCCCCGTTCTTTTAGATGCAGTCATTATTTTTGCTCCTATAGGAGAGCTTGTTCCCAAAGCCTTAAGTGTGGTTAAAAAAGGAGGAGTCGTCGTGTGTGCGGGCATTCATATGAGCGATATCCCATCCTTTCCCTATAAGCTTTTATGGGGGGAGCGGATCATTCGTTCTGTCTCTAATCTAACCCGTCAAGATGGAGAAGAATTTTTAACCCTTGCTCCTAAAGTTCCCGTTCAAACAACAGTGACCCCCTATCCTTTAGAAAAAGCAAATGAAGCTTTAGATGATCTTAGAAATGGAAGATTTTCAGGGGCAGCAATTATTGATCTCTCTTTATAAAAATTCTATTAATTAAGAATAAAAAAAATCATTTTTTGTAAAACTTAAAATGTAATTATATTAAAATAATTTTATAAATCAATATCAAAAAGTTCAGGAATATTGTGAGAACAGCCAAGCTCATTGAGGTTCAAAGAGCGTTGAAAAAAGAGCGATCAAATATAGTTCTTATCAATGTACTCCCCTCTGATCTCTTTGAAAAGGAGCATATTCCAAATTCTATTAATATTCCTTCCCAACGCCCTGACTTTGTCGAACAAGTTAAAAGCGAAGTTGTCGACAAAGATACACCTATTATCCTCTACTGTTCCTCTCCACGCTCCTCTTTATCTAAGCAAGCAGTGATAAAATTAGAAAAAGAGGGATTTACAAATGTAATCCACTTTAAAGGGGGAATGGAGGAGTGGCGTAATTCGGGAGAAAAAGTAGAACAGCGAGGTTAAAAAATATTAAAAAATTTAGGAGATAATTATGGATCAAAATGAATTTCAAGCTAAGTGGAATGAGTTAAAAGGCCAAATTAAACAGAAATGGGGAAAATTGACTGACAATGACCTTTCCCAAATAACGGGAAACAAAGACAAGCTAATCAGCGCCCTGCAGGAGCGTTATGGCTACATGAAGGATCAAGCTGTGAAACAAGTCAACAGCTGGCTAGATAGTCTGACAACCAAGCTAAAAAAGTAAAGTCCCCTTCATAGAGGGAGAGAACTCAGTTCTTTTGAAAGCAGTTGCATCCGCTTTTCAATCTCTTCTGCTTCTCCCTCATTTGCTCTGTTTACGCAGCAATCGCTTATTTTTGTTGGGATTAGGCTGAGTGATAAAAACCCCGCTTTGGATACCGTAACCAAAAATAAAAAAGAGCGGTCATTGCGAAGAACCGGATCTACATAGTAATCATCGACAAAATCGCCTGTGTCATACAAAATTAACCCTTTTTGATAGATCTCATACCCTTGAAAAATATGAGCGCTATGTCCGTGGAAAATATCTACGCCCTCTTCAATCAGTCGATGGGCGAAATCGATAAACGAGGGAGAGGGCCTCTCGACCATGTTTGGACCCCAATGCATGGTGGTAATCAAAACATCCACCTGTTTTCTTAATGGAAGTATGTCTTTTAATGCCGTTTGAATATCCCCAACAGGGAGATAATTCACTCCCGGATGATTTTTCCCGGCTTTCCATGTCGGCTCATTGTCCGTAAAACCTAAAATCCCGATCTTTACTCCTTTTCTTTCAACAATTACCGGCTTTCTAGCCTCTTCAAGATTTCTTCCGGCCCCTATATGGAATATTTGATTGCTATCCAAAGTTTCCAAAGTCTCAAACAGCCCCTCTTCAGAAAAATCAAGAATGTGGTTGTTTGCCAAATTCACCACATCAATACGCGCCTGCTTCAATACGGCAACATTGTCTGGATCCGACTTGAAGTTAAAAACCTTTGGAACGGCTTTTTCACTTTTAGTCAGAGCAGCTTCCAAATTGATTAAATTGAGATCTGTCTGATGAAATTGCGAGATTAAATCCCCCCATATCGTTTTCGGAGGGACCGCTTTGAGAAACTCGTTAACAAGCCTCCCTATCATCACATCGCCTGTTAATCCAATACAAACTGTCATTAACTTGTTATAAAATATAAAAAAAATTATATTAATAAATAAAGGTTAAAATAATCAAGATTATTTTTTTGAGGGTGTTATATGTATGCTAAATTGAATCCATTGAAATTAGGATTGGCTGCAGGCATTTTTTGGGGAGTTGCCTTGTTCATAATGACCTGGATTTCAATCTTTACAGGCTATGCCATGTTTTGGCTTTCCGTATGGATGGATGTTTATCCAGGATACAATTTTTCGGTTGGCGGGAGCTTTATCGGTTTAATTTGGGGCTTTGTCGATGGTTTTGTCTGTCTATTTATCTTCGGATGGTTATATAACCTTTTTAGACCCTAAATTATAATGCTATGACAGACGTTCTAATTGTGGGGGCAGGCCCAGTAGGGCTTGCTCTTGCTTGTGAGCTTAAAAAGCGAAATATTCAAGTTCGAGTGATAGACCAAAAAGAGGGCCCCTCTGTCCACTCCAAGGCACTAGGGCTTCAAGCTCGCACATTGGAACTGTTACAACAGGCCGGAATAGTCAATGACTTTCTCGAAAGGGGTTTAAAGCTGAAGGGTGCTATTTACCATGGTAAAAGAAAGCCCATCCGTTTCTCTTTAGCTGAAACTCTAGTTGACACCTCTTACCCTTTTATTCTTATCCTCCCTCAATCGGAAACGGAAAACATACTGCTCAAGCATTTTGAACAGCTTGGAGGAATCATTGAATGGAAAACAACCCTGCTTGATATCATTGAAAACAACGCGCTTATTGAACATTCTGATCAAAAAAGAGAAATGGTTAGCTCATCATGGATTGTTGGATGTGATGGAGCTCATAGTCGTGTAAGAGAGACTCTCTCTTTCTCCTTTAAAGGAATCAAATTTCCTGAAATCAATCTCATTGCCGATGTCAAAGCACCGCCCCAGCTAGATAGATGTTATGGGCATTTATTTCTAAATAAAAATGGGTTGGAAGTGATTTTACCCCTTCCTCAAGAAAATACCTATCGAGTCATCTTGCGTAGCTCGAAAAAGTTCAAAAAGCCTCTAAACAATGATGAGATGCTGCATCTTTTAAAAGAAAAAGCACATTTGCAAATACAAGCAGTTGAGTGGATCTCTGAGTTTCATATCCACCGTCGAATCACTCCCCACCTTCGTAAAGGCCCTGTTTTCCTGGCAGGAGATGCAGCCCATATTCATAGTCCTGCGGGAGGGCAGGGTTTGAACACCGGCATCCAGGACGCAATTAACCTGGCTTGGAAACTCGCTTTAGTCATCCAAGGAGCCTCTTCAGAGGCACTGCTCGATTCTTATGAAACAGAACGTATTATTATCGCAAAAGAGGTCCTCAAAGGGACCACAAAAGCTACCAAAATCCTTACCTTTGCACAAAAAAGAGGGCGGCCTTTATTTGAGTGGGGTTTTCGCCTTTTGCTCCTTCGAAAAAAATTTCGGCTAAAATTAGCCTCTACTCTCAGCGAGCTTGCGATTCATTATAGAAATAGCCCTCTAACAAGAGCAATGGCACGAGATAAAGAGTGGAAAGGACCTAGGCCTGGAGAAAGAGCTCCTGATGGAAATCTTGAGGGCGGAAAATCCCTTTTTGATTTGTTCAAAACGTCTAAACATGTACTGCTCTTGTTTGAAGACCGTCCCTCTTTTTCACAAGCGATTGTTAGTGAATACGGCTCTTGGATAGATATTCATATCATTAAAAGTGAAGATATTAAAAGAAAATATCACGCCGGGCCCCAGACGCTGTATCTAATCCGGCCCGACGGCTATGTCGGCTATTGTAGTTTTGCTTTCAAAACCAAGGAGGTAGTTGCCTATCTCCTCAGAATTTTCAAGCCTGCTTCACAGCGTAGTAAATTGTGAAGGGAGCTTTTGAGATATAGGCTTTTCCAAGACTTTTTTCACCCTCTTTCAAGGAAGAGAGATATTGATCATATTTGACCTTCCCAAAAAAGCAAGGGCGCTTGATTTCAACGCAAAAAAAGCCGGAGCTTTTTAAAGCAATCAGGTAGTCCTCTTCAGTATGATAGTAGCTGCTAACTGCGCCATCGGGAACTTTATACCAAATAGACTCCCCTCGCTTAAGCTGTCCTTCATCAATCACTAAAACAAGACGCTCATCACGACGCATGAAAGTAGCCCTCATCACTTCTTTCAGCTCGCTTAAGCAGGCAACAATCAGGTCGGGATCATCGCTAGCCCCAATTTTTTCCAGTACCCTTTGAATATGCGCCTGCACTTCCTCATCGCTACAGCTCCCGTCTGTAAAGAGAACATCAGAAGAGAGAGGTGCTGACACGACTAAATGCCCCCCCTCTTTCACAACGCGGGCAAGTTCCTTGAAATGAGCTTCCAACCCTTTTTCTTTCTCCTTCGGAGGAGAAAATAAATTGACAGCAGCAGGAAGTTGACACCCCACATTCACACTCAAGGCTCGATCAAAAGTAGCCGCTTGGCAGGGAAGATTAATAACATCTCCTTGAAGAAGAGTTACCTGCTTTTCAACACCGGCATTTGCTATAGCTGATTGCGCCCTCTCGATCAAATCCGCTTTGCTTTCCACTGCACAAACGGTCGCTCCATTTTGAGCTGCCACTAAAGACCAATCCCCTGTCCTGCATCCCACATCAAGGACCATCTGTCCTGAGACTTCTTGCAATTCATTTTTAAGATGAGGGTCCAGAAAAAGTTTGCTATCTTCTCCCCTCCCTAGGTTTTCAATTTCAGGGGCAGCGACAAGAAAGACATTTGCCAAAATAGTGCAAGCAAGCATGATAAGTTTTTTCATTCTACTCTCCTTAAAACGAGACAATTTAAGTTAGTCATCTCCCAAACATATAAATGAAAGGGGTTAAGCGCAATAGACAAGATTAATTTGACTAAGATGCTTATGCTTGTCTTTTTGTGTTTACTAAGATTAAAATAAAAGAATAAAAAGGCTAAACGATGACTTCCCCCTACTTTTCCCCCACTCCTAATTCCTCTCCTGAAGAAGTGTCCGATCAGCTGATCAAGCAACTGGGTAAAGAGAGAGTCATAGAAGCACTTAAATGGATGCTGCTTATCCGTCATTTCGAGGTACGTGGAGAGTCGGCCTACCAGCATGGACTGGTAGGAGGATTTTACCACGCTTATTCAGGACAAGAATCCATACAAGTGGCTGCCGTGCAAGCTTTTGGGTTAAACAACTGGTATATCGGATTCTACCGTTGCCATGCCCTTGCCCTCCTTTTAGGAGCGACTCCCAACGAATTGATGGCTGAACTGTATGGCCGAGCAACCGGCAACGCAAAGGGGCGGGGAGGATCCATGCATTTATATGCAGAACGGATGTTAGGAGGATTTGCTATCGTTGGGGGGCATCTTCCTATTGCAGCCGGAGCTGCATTTTCGCTTAAATACCTAAATCGGAAAGACGAACTTGCAATTTGTTTCTTAGGAGAGGGAGCTGTAGCTCAAGGGGCGTTTCATGAGACGCTTAATCTCGCTTCACTTTGGAATTTGCCGGTTATTTTCATCATTGAAAACAACCAATGGGGGATGGGAACTCACGTAAACCGAGCGATTAGCGCAACTCCGATCGCCGAAAAGCAGGCACCGAGCTACGGTATGAAAGGGTACACATTGAATGGAATGGATTATTTTAACTGCTATGCGGGTTTCGAACACATCTACCGCGAGGTATTGGAAACGAGCCGGCCCGTTTTAATAGAGTGCGTATGCGAGCGTTTTTCAGGCCATTCCATTTCAGATCCCGGCTTTTACCGCTCTAAAGAAGAACTAAAAAAAGTGAAAGAGCAAGACCCTATCGCCCATTTACAACAGATCCTTGAAAAGAAAAATCTCATCGACGAAAACGGTTTTAAAGCAATGGACAAAGAGGCAAAAGAGACTGTTATTGCTGCCATGAAATTTGCCGAAGAGAGTCCTTGGCCCTCTCCAACTACTCTGGAAGAGGAGGTCTATGCCGAATAACACACAAAACGTTGAATTGCGGGAGGCCTTGCGCCAAGCCCTGGATGAAGAGATGACCCGCGATCCCACAGTGGTTATTATGGGAGAAGAAGTGGCTGAATACCAAGGCGCCTACAAAGTCACTAAAGGGATGCTCGATAAATGGGGAGCTGAGCGGGTGATCGATACCCCTATTAGCGAACTGGGATTTGCCGGACTAGGCATTGGCGCAGCCATGACCGGACTGCGTCCTGTCATCGAGTTTATGAGTTGGAACTTCTCCTTTGTGGGAGCCGATCAGATTATTTCAAATGCAGCTAAGATGTACTACATGTCAGGAGGACGCTTCAAAGTACCCATTGTCTTTCGCGGCCCAAATGGAGCGGCGGCCCAAGTTTCGAGCCAACACTCTCATTGCGTGGAGTCTTTTTACAGCAATCTTCCCGGCTTAATCGTGGTCTCTGCCAGCAATCCATACGATGCAAAAGGGCTGTTAAAGTCGTCTATTCGAAATAATAACCCTGTTTTATTTTTGGAAAATGAGCTTGACTACGGCCTAAAAGCAGAGATCCCAACAGAAGAATATCTCGTACCTATTGGCAAAGCAGCTATTGTGAGAGAAGGGAAGCATCTTACGCTTATTTCTTATAGCCGAATGTTGAATTCCTGCTTGGCAGCGGCAAAAGAGCTCGTAAAAGAAGGAATAGATATAGAGGTTATTGATCTACGTACGATCAAGCCGCTCGACATCTCCACTATTTTAAAATCGATTCAAAAAACCCATCGATGTGTTCTTGTAGAAGAGGGGCACTATTTTGCAGGCATCGCTTCAGAGATCGGCTTTGAGATTATGGAGTTTTGTTTCGATGAGCTCGACGCTCCAATTGCTCGTGTCTGTCAACTCGAAACCCCTATGCCCTACTCGAAGCCTTTAGAAGCTCATACCCTCCCCAACAAAGAGCGGATCATAGACGCCATTAGAAACACGATCTAATCTGGTTCTGTCTTTTTTTCATGAGATTTTTTTTTGCACGTAAGATATGGCTTACCTAAAATCATTTGATTTGTATTCTATTTCCATAGCTTGAAATAAATTTTGATTTGGAAGTTTGATTTATGCCCTTTACCTTTACCATGCCAAAGCTCTCTCCTACAATGGACGAGGGAACCGTTGCTAAATGGCACAAACAAGAGGGAGACTATGTCGAAGCAGGTGAAGTTCTCCTTGAAGTAACAACCGACAAAGCCACCGTTGAACACAATGCTCTTGACGAGGGGTGGCTAAGGAAAATCCTCATTCAAGAGGGACAAACCGCTCATGTAAATCAGCCGATTGCAATCTTTACAGCCGAAGAGACGGAAAGCATCGAGGAATACACAACAAAAACCATAGAAGCAGAGCCGGCTGAAAAAGAGGCGCCTAAAGAAGAGGAGGAAGCGGTTGTTTCAAAACCCCCTGCTCCTGCTGCTGCCCCAGCTTTCCAGCAACCTCAATTTGTTCCCGAACCACCCCTTGAACACTACACCTTTGAAGGTCCTTCCGAAACCGCTGAAACGAGAGTCAAAGCCTCCCCTCTCGCCCGCCGTCTTGCCAAGGAGAATAGCCTTGATCTGACAACCGTCAAAGGATCGGGCAGCGGAGGACGGATTGTCAGCAAAGATCTGCAACAAGCACAACCCATAGGTTTAGTCACTTTTGGCCGCCGCGAAATTCCAACAATCCCTCCTGGAACTTACGAAGAGGCCCCTTTATCCCCGATGCGCAAAATCATTGCCCGCCGCCTTCAAGAATCAAAAACCTTTATTCCCCACTTCTACGTTAAACAAACTCTCAATGCTACGCCTCTTGTTGAGATGCGCGAGCAACTTAAAACCTTTAACCTCAAAATCTCCTTCAATGATATGGTGATTCGGGCGTGTGCCCTTGCTTTGCGCCAGCACCCTGAGTTAAATAGCGGATTCAATACCGCTAATCAAACCATCATTCAATTCAAAACGATTGATATTTCCGTAGCTGTTTCCATAGAAGCGGGATTGATTACTCCCATAATCAGAAATGCCGATTACAAAAACTTGGGTCAAATCTCTTCTGAAAGCCGTCGACTAGCAGAGCGGGCTCGCCAAAACAAGCTCCAGGAATATGAATATAAAGGAGGTTCTTTTTGCGTCTCAAATCTCGGCATGTATGGAATCACCGAGTTCACAGCCGTCATCAATCCTCCTCAGGCAGCTATCCTGGCTGTTGGGGGAATTGAAGATCAGCCTATCGTCAAAGAAGAGAGAGTCATCGCAGGAAAAACGATGGTTCTTACCCTTTCGGCCGATCATCGGGTGGTTGACGGAGCTTTTGCAGCTCAATTTTTAAAGACAATTCAACATCTTTTAGAAAATCCCATTTCATTGGTGCTTTGATGAAAAAAATCAAAATCAATTATTTAAAGGCATGTCTTGCCGGCTTTGTGATCACAGGTTTAATTGTGGTTATCTGTACGGTTTTTGGCCTTATTTCTTTTAAATTCTTAGGACCCAGCCAGCCCAAGGAAGAAATCGCGGAAACCAATTCTGCCGGAACAGAAGAAAAATCATTATAGAGACCTCCTTTGAGAGCCTTTGTCCGGTTGTTGTACCCCCTCTCAGGACAGTTTTAGAACTTTTAAAGAGGTAGCACATTGACGAATTGACAACACACCCATAAGAAAAGGGCGCGATGATGTCCACTTTCTATATTGTGAAAAAAGCGGAACTTTTAGTAAAATTTTTCTTTTTCAATCCTTTAAGAAATTTATGACAACATATCATCTTTCGATTCACAAGAGCTGCAGTTCTTATGCTGGAATGGAGACATTCAGTAGCCAAGAACTTCAATTGGATAACGAGCAGGATTTTTCTCAGGCAAAACAATTGTGCGAAAATCGAAAGAATATGGCTGGCTTTTGGAAACAAACTGTATTGCCGATTCGCACTGACCGAGCTTCTGATTTCTTTGCCCCCACCCTGATGAATTTGGTCATTAAAACAAAGAATTTGTCTGAAAATTTCTTTGCGGTATTAGGAGCAATATTTTGGGATCTAGCTACTCTTCCCATTCGTTTTGTGACTTTTCTACCTAGAGTAGCTTATAATGCTCTAGCAACACCGGTGGAGCACCCCCTGATTTCATACTTGAGAGGAAGAAGAATTCGCTTTCTTGATCAAGATGTAAGGGTCAATGTTCTTCTTTATACAAAAGAGATAACAGAAGACCGAATTGAAAAACGGAGTGGCAAGGAATATTCATTGCTTCTGACCGACAGAGAAATCGCCTTCCCAATATATAGGGAAATCATATTTGCTACCAGGAGCTCTCTTGATAACAGACCTCTGCCGGGATTAGTAAACTTGCTAAATGGTCTCAATTCTTAAACCAAAAGCCTTATAGCTGGAGGGAGATTTGTAGAGGGGAAAGCACACATAGATGATCTATCCTATTTTTTTTAACTAGTCTACCCGACAACTCAGCAGACTCAACGGCTCCTAATAGGAAAGAAGTTGAGTATAAGCATTTTTTCAATTATCCTTTATCCTTACAAACATAAAACCGCTCATAAACAGGTCCCATATCCATTCCTTGAACCAACATATCCTCTTCGGCTAAAAAGTTAGCGACAAAATCAATGGTTTTATCCTTGAACTGGTCTTTGACAATTAAAAGTCTATAATCCCAAGGGGAGACAGCTCGTGCAATCAGGTCATGTTGAATGATAAAATTTTCATACGAAATCATTTAATTTCTCCTTGTGTTGTGACTTGTATCTCATCATTTAACGAAGGTTTGAACAAGTTATAAAAAGTAAGCAGGATCAATACAGGATAACAGACTTCTAATACAGGATTTAAAAGACGGGCTATCCCTTGAAATTCTAACATTGTAACTGCAAAGGTAGTGAATAATGAAATAATTAGAATGGGAACATATCCAACCTTTTCTTTCAGTATTTCCTTTTCAATAAAACTGGCAAAGGCTGATATTAATGCAATTACTGTTGTCAAACAGGTAAAAACCACAGTCAGGCCGACGATGATCCCTGCATGAGGCCCTAAAATTTTAATGGCGATCATTCCTAAAAGCTGATCGCTGGCAACTCCTACTAGCTGAGGAGCATAGATATAGGCTAAGTAGTAAAATCCAATGTATACTAACGCCAGCAGGGAAGCTCCAATTAAACTTGCTATGAGTACAAAACGGTTTAGATTTTGATTTTTTTCTGAATTTCTCAGAGATGAAATAACAATTGGAGCAAAGAAAAAGGCTGCTAACAGATCCATAGTATTATAGCCTGCTGTTAAGCCCTTCCAAAAATGGGAAGTGTTGGATAGGTTTGTGGAAACTAAAGCGGCCTCAGGTGCCCATATAAATCCTTTGATGATAACGAGAATCAAAAGGGCAATCATCAGAGGAGACAGAACATATCCAAGCAACTTTACCAAACGATTTTTCCTAAATGAAAGAAGAAAAATTAAGCCACAGATACTTATGCTGAATAATATCAGTGGGAGGCCTGGAAAAGATAATGATAGCGTTGAGTGCATTAAAGCAATACATCGAGGTGCTGCGCCAAAGGGACCAAGTAGAGATATTACTAAGGTAGGGATAACCAAACCTGGAATTTTCCCGAGGCGGCTAAAAAAGAGCTTGATTTTTCCTTTGTATCGAAGCATTGCCAACAGACCAATAAATGGCATTGCTACTGCGGTAAGTAAAAATCCGGACAGCCCCCATGGAGTTTTATCAAGCGCTATCTGACCAAGAGCAAGAGGAAAAATAATATTTCCTGCACCAAAGAACATAGCAAATATAGCTAGTCCAAAAGCAAAACAATCAAATTTTTTTAACGTGTTCATGGAGTTCCATCTTTTATGTTGTTGAAAAAGTTAAATATAAAAAGAAAATCAAAGATGGATGTGCGCTAGCTGCGCACGACAAAAACGACGATAGGAGAATGTTCACAGCAAATTGCTATCTTAAAAAGAAAAGAAGATCGGATAGACTGTGAGACTTTCATAAAACCATTGTATCCCAATGTGTTAAAAATGCAAGAAAAATATCAAGAAATGCCTGATCTACCAGAAGAAAGTTTGGGGTGATGGTGATCGACTTTCTACTACTAGTTAGAGACACAAATGATCTTATTTTGAGTTGGAGTCATTTATTTGGCATATTTACGGAATAAATCCCAGTTTGGAATTTATCTTGCAGAAATTTAATAATCTACAAAAACAAAAAAAGCGGAAGAAATGATTCTTCCGCTCATGTGCCCAGGATAGGACTCGAACCTACACACCTTTCGGCACCAGAACCTAAATCTGGCGTGTCTACCAATTTCACCACCTGGGCAATGAAGATACTAATCTAGATCGGCTAAGAGTTTTTTCTTCAGAAACAAAACTAACTTAAATTAAGTCAGCGATTATGCAAAATTTTCAACGGGTCCACTATACCTTTTTAATTTTGTTTTCGTCAATAGCAACCTGTTGCGTAAAAAAGACTTTCTATCTATGCTTTTCCCTCTTAATCAAAAATATAGGTATGCCAAATGGGGGAAGTGAATCTGGCCGAATCTGTTCAGGCCACTCAAATAAAAGGAGACGGTGTAGCGAATAAAAATCAAGGAACGTTAAAAACATCCAATGGAGAGCATACCGTCGATGTATTTTCAAACACCGAAGTACTTTCTGAAGATGTAAGCCAATATCTTAGCGAACTGCAAGAACCGGTGGAAAGCTCTGAGCTCCCCCAGATGACCCCTATTGATTCTCAAATTCATGAGGAGATAGGAGCGGAAATAGAGGCTTTGCTCGAGGAATTTGCGATGCAGCAGGAAGAGCCTGCCCCTTCCTCACTCAAAGGAGAAAAAACAGAGCAAAGGGCCGCTCATCTTCACACTCCCGGGGAAAAAGCCGTCCAAAAAAAGCAAGCAAACTCAACCCCCCTATCCAACCCTCAATCCAAAGGCGGTAATTCCTCGAACAAGGTCATTTACCCCAATCTCTTTGCATTGGCCCGCTCTTCTCTCAGTAAAGCAGCTAAAGAAGCAGAGACTCCCTCCTCAAAAGGGAAAACCATATCCAAACCCAATCAGGCAGAACCCAGAAAAACGCTAGGCCTTAATATCCCTTCTTTCGCTTCTGAGAAGCAGCAGGAAGCCCTCTCTTTTAACTCTCGATATAATCCGCATGAAGAGGATCAAGATCAAGACCAGGACGGCTCAAAACAACAAGAAGAGGGATCTTCACAACATCAAAACCAGGAAAAAGACGATCAGCAGCAGAAACAAAAAGGAAAGCCGAAAAAGGTGGAGAAGATAGCTTCTGCTAAGACACCTGCTCGATCCGGTGAACCACAGGAAAGCAATGCCCACAAAACACTGGACGGAATAGGAAACATTTATATTCGATTTATGGCTTTAATGGCTCGTATCCTCGGACAGGCTGAAGCTGAAGCTCATCAACTCTATCTTCGCATCAAAGAGCGAACAGATAGCATAGATACCTTAACTCTTTTAGTTTCAAAGATAAATTCAACTGATGGGAAGATCGATTGGTCTGAAAATGAGGAGATGAAGCAATTAGTAGATAAAGCCCGTTCTTTGGGTGTCGATATTCCGGAAGGTAAATATGAGTGGTCTGAAGATGAGAAGAGGCTGCTCAAGGAAAATGTCCAAATGCGAAAAGACAGCATGGAAAAAGTCACTCAACTAGAAAGGACTGACATGCAGCGCTACCTGCAGGAAGCTTCTCAGTGTCACCAAGCTCGTTCCAATGTGTTGAAACTTCTAAAAGAGGTCATGGACACAATTATCCACAACATGAGGCCTTAAAAAGCATGAAAAAAACAAACCAGTTGATTCAGCAAATAGCTATCCGGAGGGAAGAAGAGCACCCTTTTCCTGAGGATCTTGAAACTTATTTGGAAGATTTTGTTCCCAACACCCTTTTAAAAAACGAAACCCTTCAGGATAGTTTTGGGA
>JBAPRV010000054.1:0-16866 GCA_049281295.1 Chlamydiales bacterium | reverse complement strand
GTTGCAAGCTCTCGATAGGTGTAGGGGCGGCCATGATTGAATTTCCAGGAACCTAAATGAACTTCGTAAATATTTAATGGTTTAGAATCATTTGCTTCTCTTCTCCGTTTTTCAAGCCAGTCAAAATCTTGCCAGGAATGGAAATTGACACTCGCGACCTTAGAGGCATTCATGGGTCTGAGTTCATTTGCATGGGCATAGGGATCGGATTTTATAATGACTTCTCCTTGCTGAGTTTTAATTTCATATTTATACCGCTCTCCATTTTGAAGCCCCGGTATGAAAAGTTCCCATACTCCCGACTCTCCTAAGCTCCTCATGGGATTTATTCTTCCATCCCAAAAGTTAAAATCACCTACCACTGAAACACGCATCGCATTAGGGGCCCAAACAGCAAATTTAACTCCCCGTATTCCTAAATGGGTGCACTCGTGAGCTCCCATAACCTCATATAACTGATAATGAACGCCTTGATTAAAAAGATAGGAATCAGTTTCTCCCCACATGGGAGGAAAAGCATAAGGGTCTTCGGCTAAAAGCCCGTTTTGATGGTAGACTCGATAATCCTTATAAGTTGTGTTGCCATCAACTACATGATCGAAAAGCCCGCCTTCGTGAATTTTTCGTGTGATCTCGATTTTTCCAAAAAGTTCTAGAAAAACCTCCTTTGCATTCGGGCGGTATAATCGGATGATCTTTTTTCCTTCAAAAAAGGGATGAAGACCTAAGAAATGATGAGGATCCCAATGCTCTCCACGCAGAATTTGTGTGAGCTCGTTTAAAAACGCTTGATCAGCCTGTTCAAGCTCTCTCATCAATGAGAAACCTATTTTTGAAACTGATCTAATAAATAGTCACAACCCGATTTAATTTCCAGAGGCTTGTCGCAAGCTAAAATCTTTCCTTTGTCCCGACGTTCGGTGCGTAGACGAAAACTGCTAAGTGAAGAGTGGAAACGGAAGCTAAGCTCTCCATCTTGATGGGCACGAAAAACAAGACGGTGAATTTGCTTTTTGCTCCATTCTAAATCAATCTCTCCAAAGGGAGGGCATGAGAGGTGAAGCATCCGCCCTGCGAAAAATTGGGGAGGAAGATGAGGGAGTATGGCTATCTCGTTTTTTGATGATTGAATAAAAAGAGAGCGGATCAATTTAGCCCCCTCTTTGAGAAGATAGAGAGGGGAAGAGGGAGAAATAGGGGCATTATCGGGAAGAATGCCTTGGAATTGCTCATCTTTTAGACGAGGGACTAGCATCCCCTCAAAAGCTGCGAGAAATAGCTTTTTAAAAGGAGAGAGGATGGTTTCGGGGCGATTCGATTCGGCTGCCCTAAGACATTGCTGCAAAAGAGAAAACATTCCGTCTTCATCATTGTATTCTCTTTCAGGCAGATTTAAAAGGGTGCCGAGACGAAACCATATTGGAAAAATCTCCCGAAAGTCCCCTCTTTTCCGGATTGCTTCCCACTCTTGCTTTTTATGGCTTCCTAAGGAGAGTTGCTCTTTCACATGAGAAAACCAGTGAGGGGCTTTTTTACGAAAAACCACATCAAGGTTGGGAAGGATATGGCAACAGAGCTTCTCACTCCAAATCGAGACACACCCTCTTTGTAAATCTTGCTTCATAATAAATTTTTGAACGGGTCCTTTTATATCCAATTGAATTTGTTTGACTAATCTTTTTTTATTTGGACAGAGTTCATAAATCTCAATCCGAGTCGGGAATGCCACCACCTGAAAAGAAGTTCCGGGGATCAAACAGGTTGAACCGGGTAAATGAGAAAAGACAAAGGGCTTTTGAGCAATTGAAATCATAGCGCCTCTCCAACCAACCCTTCGAGGGTATTTTTATTAAGCTGCACTTTAACAAGCTCATTGGGGCGAAAATGTTTTTTAGGAATCGTAACCTTTAAAAAATTATCGGTGTGGCCGTATAGGAAATTTTCTCTGCTATTTTCAATTAAAACCGTAGCCTCTTTGCCTACATATTGTTCGCGCAAATCAAAAGCTACAGCATCGGAGAGATCCAAAAGCTCTTGCTTTCGCCGTTTCACCACCTCTTGCGCTACCTGATTCTTGTAAAGAGCCGCTCGAGTCCTTTCTCGCGGGCTATAGGGAAACATATGCACCTTTGCAAATTTAACTTCTTGCACCACCTCCATTGTCTCTTTAAAATCCATCTCCGTCTCGTCCGGGAATCCGACAATAATATCTGTTGTGAAGGTAAATGTTGGAGAGGCTTTTTTAAGGCGTTGGATGGTATTTAGGAAAATTTGACGGTTATATTTTCGATTCATCCGCTTTAAAATGACATTGGACCCAGACTGAAGGACAATATGCATGCAAGGGCATGTATTCTTTCCATTTACAATAGCATCCATAAGAGAATCGTCTACTTCATCAGGGTCGATTGAAGAGAGACGAACCCTGGAAAGCCCTTCCACTGCATCAACACTTCGGACAAGGTCGGCCAGTCCCTGTTCCCCGTCCTGATAATCCCCTACATTAATTCCGGTAATCACCACTTCTCTAAATCCGGAAGCCACCAGGCGCTTCACCTCATCAACCACTTCAGGAAGAGGGCGAGATCGAGATCGGCCGCGCACATAAGGGATAATGCAGTAAGTGCAAAAAGAATTGCAGCCATCTTGCACTTTCACAAAAGCTCTTGTGTGGGCCTCAAAATTCTTAATAGAAAACTCGGGAACTTCTTCTTCATGAAAAAGATCTGCTATGAGCCTCTCTTTTTTTCGATTGGGGACAACCACCACCCGCTCTCCCATTTTTTGGAGCATATCGGCTTTGCCCTCTGCCATACAGCCTGTCACGACCACATTGGCCTTTTTATGCTCCCGAAGCAAGTGACGAATCTGATGGCGGCTATGGCGGTCTGCCCCTTCAGTTACGGTGCATGTGTTTACAATACAAAGATCCGCCTCGTCCTCCCCTTTCGCTTCTTGATACCCCATCTGAAGAAGTTGATCACGGTATGCCTGAGTCTCATACTGGTTAGTACGACACCCTAATGTGGCTAATTTAAATTTCTTTTTTTTCATGAATATAGAAAAGGGCTCTCGGTAGGATTTGTCAAAAAAAAGATATTACGACTATAAAAGAGTCCTATCGTTAAAATAGCATTAATAATGACAAAAGCAGTCACAATTGTCAATGAACCAATCGAACTGCCTTAGAAGGATGATTTTTGAGGAATTTCTCATAGGCTCGGAACATTGAATCAATCACACGAGGATGCAAATTCGAAAGCTCCATCACTTGGTTATTGGTGAATACAAAGACAAGTTTATTGTTTAGGATACGAAGCGTTTTGACATCCTGCCAAAGCACATATTTTGAAGAGCTGATTTCAATGCCTTCTTCTGTAAACTTCATTATATTCTCAAAAAACAATCGCTTAATACAATTATTGTAAATATATTATTTAATATTCAATTAAATAATATTATTTTATTGTTCAAGTTAAACATATATTTAGAGTCCCTCCAAAGATTGTGAAGAAATTATATAGAAATAAAAGAGTATTAATATTAATCTCCCCCTAAAATTTAACTCATTCTAAACCTCAAGAAAATGAGCAAGTAGTTAGAGTAGATGGCGTTGCAACTAGGGCAATAGAACAAGTTAGAGGGAGTCGAAGCACCCGAGGAGGCACAGGTTCAAATACGCAAGATTTAGGTAGCAATCAGGGTCTAAGTTGATGTAGAAAAAGGATACCCCGCCTCCTTTAGAGAAATAAATCCTCGAGAACCTATGATGATATGATCCATTATGGGAATTCCAACCGATTGGCTTGCTGTGACCAAAAGACGTGTGACATGGTAATCTTGTGGGGAGGGGGTAGGATCTCCACTGGGGTGATTATGGGCTAGGATTAAGCTGGCTGCGTGATGTCGAATCGCCGGAACAAATACTTCACGTGGATGCACTAAAGTTCGAGTTAAAATACCGATGGAAACGACCTCCCAACGAAGAATTTGTCCCCTTATATTTTGAAGAATTACTCCAAAAATCTCCTTCTTTTCATGGGCTAGTAGATCCCGAATCCAAAGATAGACATGATGAGGTGAAGTGATATGGGGCTTAGATTTCCTGCTTAACCGGGAAGCTAAGCTCAAAGAGGCTTTGAGCTGAATCGCCTTGGCCTCGCCCATCCCTTTAACTTGACAAAGCTCTTCAATGCTAGCTTCCGCCAATTCCCTTAATGAACCAAATTTAGCCAAAAGTTCATGAGCAAGCGATATCACTGATTTCCCTTTGGTGCCGCTACCTAAAATAACAGCTATAAGCTCCGCTGTAGCAAGGGCTTGTGAGCCAAAATGACGTAGACGCTCCCGAGGCCTTTCTTCTTTTGGAAGCTGCTTCATTTTATAGTTCTGTGTCGTCATAGCGAAAAGGGTCAAAACGGTGTAAAAGGGTAATAGGCACCTCTGCACGCACAATCACATTATTTTCTTCATATTCTTCGTATAATATATTCCCCTCTCGCCTCAAAAAGGCGACAAGAACATATTCGCTCTGAGGAATTTTTAGTTTCACGGTCTGTCTTAATTCACTCAATTGCTGCATGATCGCTGCGGCAAGATCTTCAAATCCTTCCCGTTTCAAAGCTGAAATCAATACGGTTTTAGGCTGACGAACTCTCAGGCGGTCTATTAGAGCTCGATCGCTGCATTCGTCGATTTTATTCAAAACAGTAATAATCGACTCATCTTGGGCATCAAGCTCTTTTAATAATTGACGGGTAGTCTCAGCATGCTCCTCTGCAAGAGGATGAGAAGCATCGATCAGATGAAGCAATACATCGTCATGTAGGGCAGCTTCCAAAGTACTTCGAAA
Organism: Chlamydiales bacterium; assembly: GCA_049281295.1. GTDB lineage: Bacteria > Chlamydiota > Chlamydiia > Chlamydiales > JAAKFR01 > JBAPRV01. Next base: position 12,014 of record JBAPRV010000054.1, on the reverse strand, counting down.
AGCGGCGATTAGAGTATGGGGAAGTTTGCGGATAAAACCGACCGTATCAGTCAAAAGAATGGATTGGTTATTGGGGAGGGTGAATTTCCTTGTTGTGGGGTCTAATGTTGCAAAGAGTTTATCTTCAATAAGAACATCGGCATCTGTTAAAGCTTTAAGAAGGGTGGATTTACCTGAGTTGGTATAGCCGATAATAGCAACGGTGGGGATGCCCGAGCGGCGCCGAGCTAAACTTTGTGTTTTTCGGTGCAGTTTTATCGCTCTTAACTCTTCACTAAGCCTTTCCAGTTTTCTTTTTAAAAGGCGGCGGTCAATCTCTATTTGCTTCTCCCCCTCTCCCTTGAGAAAGCCTCCTTTTGCTCGTTGGCGAGAAAAGTGACTCCAAAGCCTCTTAAGTCTTGGAAATTCATACTGGGTGCGCGCTAACTCAATTTGAAGCCGCGCCTCTTTTGTTTGAGCCCTTTGTGCAAAAATTTCCAGGATCAATTCAGTTCGGTCCATAACAGGCACCTTCAGAATCTTTTCAAGATTTCTCTGCTGTGCTGGAGAGATCTCTTCATCGAAAATCAATAAATTAGCTTTCGAGTCTGCTATTTTGCTTGCAATCTCTTCGAGCTTCCCTTTTTGCAAAAAAGTAGCGGCATCGATTTTTCGTACAATACAAGGTATTTTTTCAATGGTCTTAATCCCAAAGGTATCAGCTAAACTCTCCAGCTCATCAAGATGTTCTGAACAGATTTGCAAATTAGCTGCACCTGAATAGACGCCAACCAGACAAGCCAAAGACTCTTCTTCTTCTTTAAGTTCGATGCCAAGTTCCTCAGAAAAAGTGGTTTCGTCTACTTCAAATTCGGAATTTTGCATGGATTGTTCACCTATCAAAAATTGAGCGTTAAGCCATCATACGCTAAAGCAAATCCTTCTGGAAGGGAAGCATTTGTTTGTTCATGCTCTAATTCATGCCCAATATGTGTAAAATAAGTTTTCTTGGCTCCCACCGCTTTGGAAAAAGCAATGGCCTCTTCTAAACTTAAATGCATCATCGACGCACTTTTTCTTAAAGCGCTGATCACTAAAATTTCAGTTCCATGAAGCTGCTCAAAGATCGTTTCAGGGTAATCCTTGATATCCGACACATATGCAAAATTGTTAAAACAAAATCCATTCACAGGCATGCCTCCTTGCTCATAGGTTACATACCTAATAGGAACTTCTTGAAATTCAATTTCTCCATGATCTTCTTTAAACACCTGAAAATCAAGTTGCGCAGATAGGCTCATCCCCCAACTTTTTTTTCGAAAAAAGTAATCATAACGCCGCTTAAGATCTTTAAAAGAGGTTTCAGAGACAAGAACCGGGAGAGTAGTGCGATGAAGTAAATAATAAACTCTTAACTCATCCAGGCCTGCAACATGGTCAAAATGAGTGTGGGTGATCAACACTCCGTCTAGGTGATTGAGTTGATAAAGAAGCGCTTGAGCGCGAAAGTCGGGCCCTGTATCAATCAAAAAACGTTTGCTTCCTATAGTTACCACTCCTGACGGTCTAAGTCGCTTATTATGAGAATCCGAAGAGGTGCAAACGGGACACTGGCACCCAATCGAGGGGATCCCTTCCGAACCTCCTGTACCTAAAAAAAGAAACTCGTTTTCCATGACTATCCCTTCAAAGTAGGAGCAAATAATTCCATAACTTCTTTGTAGATACCTGGATAGCTGAAATAGACCCACTCCTCTTCATGAGAATCATTATTACAGTTTTTTGGCAGCTGGACTCTAAAGATATCTCCTTGATCTAAAAACTGTATTTGTTGAAATACAGTTTCCTCCTCGTTTAATTCTAAATGATCACGAGAGCGGACAAATAGGATAAGGGTAGAGGAGGGAATCCATTCAAATTGCTTTACGGTCTCCTCTGTTAAGGCAGGGAGACTTTTTGCTTTTGCCACTTTACTATAAAAGTGTGTGTAGTTTTTGGCACTTACAGAAAATTGTTCTTTTTTTCCTTTTTCGCTTTGTTCATGAACGAAGTCGATCTTGTTAAAGATAAAAGGAGTTCTTTTAGATTTGAAGGAAGCTTCTTCCATAACGACGTTAGGATCAACTAAGATGTTTCGTAAGAGATAGGTTCCTGAAGATCCAAAGTAGTAGACGATTATCACTGTGATCAGAAAAGCGGCGCAAACTCCACTCCCCAACATTAAAATTAAATTTCTAACTTCGCGCTTAACTCGTTTCATTTGCCATTGACTAGTGCTGTTTTTTTGGGGATAATCATACCTAAAACAAGAACTTAGTCCATAAAAAACTTATTAATTCTTTAGATGCGAATTGCTATTCTCGGTGCCGGATTTGCCGGTCTTGCGGTCACTTGGTTTTTAACTCATTATACTGAAGGCTCTGCGACAATTGACCTGTATGACCCAGAACCTATAGGAGGCAGCAACTCCGGTTTATCAGCTGGGCTTTTTCATGCTTATATTGGAAAACAGGCGCATAGATCATGGGAAGCGAATAAGGGGATAAAAGAGACCCACCGCCTTATTACTGAAGCAAGCCATGCACTTCAAAGCCCGATTGTTCTCTCCAAAGGCATCTTGCGTCCCGCCATCTCTTTACAGCAAATAACCGATTTTAAAGAGTGTGCCAAAAAATATAGCGAGGTTCAGTGGTGGGATAAAAAAAAATGTGAAGAGCAAGTTTCCGGTCTGCTGCTTCCCGAAGAGGGAGGGGGGCTTTTTATCAGCGAAGGACTCACCATAGACGTCCCGGCTTATATTGAAGGGCTTTGGAAAGCTTGTGCGCTAATGGGCACTCAATACCATCAACAAGCTATGGTTCAGCCCCACCATCTAGAATCCTATGATCGGGTTCTTATTGCACTCGGAGCTACTTCGAAAAATTTCCCTCTTCTGAAAAGCCTCCCTATTTCTCCCGTAAAGGGTCAGATCCTTGAGCTTAAATGGCCAAAAAATAGCATCGCTCTCCCTTTCAGTCTAAATTCACAAAAGTATCTCATTATGGCTCGAGGAGGTGAAACCTGTTTTGTCGGAGCCACCTATGAACGAAATTTCACCTCCCCTCTGCCTGACCAGGAAAAAGCAGCAGCAGAAATTATGCCTAAAATCACCGCTTTTTTCCCCTCTTTAGCCGATGCACAAATCGTAGGGTGTCGAGCAGGGATTCGAGCCTGCACTCAAAATCATCTGCCTCTGGCAGGTAAAATTTCTGATAAATTCTACTTTTTTACAGGTCTTGGCTCTCGCGGGCTTTTATATCACAGTTGGTTGGGAAAGCAAGTGGCTCGTGCCATTCTCACTCAAGATCCGCGCCACTTTCCTGATGAGATTCATTTTCAGCTTGAGTCCAATAATAAGACTCCATAGCAAAATTGAAAAAGAAGTTAATGGCAGGGGTCATAAGGGCTACGACCGGGAGCATCACAAAAAATAATTGAAGCGTGGTCAACACTTTATCTTCAAAGGAATAGGTAAAAAGGGTCATCAGAGCCGCTTTTCCAATAATCTTCCCTGCAATCCAGACAGGCAGCAGAGCCGCAGCCAGCAAAAGCACATGAGTAAATGGATCGGAGCGTATCTTTTTTAACAAAAGGGTGCGATCTATTTTTTTATTCACTACAAATGAGGGAATAACAAAGAAAAAAAGAAAAAGAATACTAAGCAAAAGAACAAGGACACCTAAGTTAATTAAAAAAGGACCGAAAGCTAAAATAATTCCAAACAACTTACCCAGCAAAGGGATGGCTTTCAGAAGGATAAATATAGCCAGCAACACCCATAAAAGGAAAAAAGCGACCAGAACGGGAAGAGCCAGGTAGCTGGAGCGGAGCATGATTTCCCAGGATTCTAGCATAGCTTGACGAAAAGAGAGGCTTTCAGCTTTTTGCTCTCGATGATAGAGTTCAAGTATAAAAGTCTCTGCGGCCAACAGCGGTCCGGAAACTAAAAAAAAGGGAAGAAAGCTGATAGGCAATCGGGTCCAGTTGGTGAAATAGAGTGAAACTCCTTGGAAGAAAAGATAGATTAATCCCGAGATAGCAAGAACCAAAAAAAGAAACAGAAATTTTTTTAATTTAAACGAAGAAGAACAAGCTTTCCGAAATAGAATGGCTAAATCTTTAAATGTCACTGTTTGGGTTTCTCTCTCTCTTTGTAAAGATATTTAGGTCGAACAATGGGCGTCCCTTTCCCTCCTCTCGCTTGACATCGTTCATACACAATTTGGATAGAAATACCTACAATGCGCGCCATACCAAATAGCATTGTGTAGTATTGAGGATAAGTAAATCCCGCCGCACTCAAAAGGACACCTGAAACAGCATCTACATTTGTATAGGGACTGGCTACCTTTCCTGTCTCTTTTAAAACTTTTGAGCCGGCAGAACGAATCAATAAGGCCATTTTTACTAAAGGATGGTCTGTGTAGTGTTTTTGCCCAAACTGATATAAAACAGTGGCTCTAGGATCTTCCACCCGCAGTACGGCATGTCCAAAGCCGAAAATAAGTTCTTTTTTAGCCAATTTATTACGAATAAACTCTTCGACATCTTTTTCCTCAGCTTTTTCCCCTAACTTATCTAAAGCCTCTTGCACAAAGTATAAACACTGTTGATTTGCACGGCCGTGAAGAGGGCCTGCCAAAGCATTCATAGCCGAACAGACAGAGCCATAAAGATCGTCTAATCCGGAGGCTACGGCTTTTCCGACAAATACCGAAAGATTTCCCCCGCCATGATCATAGTGAAGGATATTAAAAAGTTTGAAAAGCTTTTCCAATTGGGAATCTTTCCCCTGCGGCACGTTCAGCATTTGCGAGAAGTTTTCTATATAACCAAGCTCGGGACGAGAAGCAGGAGTGGCACCCCATCCAGCATGGTGGTTGATAACAGTAGCTGTAAGTTGAGGTGTTTTAGCAATTAAATTCAGGCAATCTTCGTTATAATCTCCAGTAGCTTCATACATCCCTAAAATTAAAAGTGCAGCTGCATAAAGGCTCATTGAATGGCCAACACGGGGCAACTTTAAAACGTGTTCAAGCGCTTCGCTAGAGCAAAAAGCCCGCTTTTTCAAGTCCTTTTTAAACGCTTGAAGTTCTTTGTCTGTTCCTTCGTACCCGCGATAAAGAAGAAATATAACCCGCTCAGGATCCCATTGGGCCAACTTGTCGATAGGATGGCCTACATAAAATAGCCCCTTCTGAGAGTCGACAGTCGAAGTTGGGCAATAGCCAACAGGAACACCCCGCAGCCCCGTCTCCAAACTCTCTTTTGTCACTTGGAAGAGAACTTCTTGTTCCATAGCTACCCCTTAAGTAAATCTATCACGCACTCTCTTTCCTGAATAAGTTCCTGCTGTGTCACAGCTATTTTCTCTTTAAGAAAAAAGTCCCATTCTAAACCACCAACTACTTCACAATCCCCTTTTCCCTTGGATCGGCAAGGAAATCCAAAAACCAAATCTTCTTCGATGCCATAGGGATTTCCATTGCTGCATACAGCAGATGAAAACCAATCATCCTCAGAAGTTTGCGTATACAAACTTCTCAATGCTTCTAAAAGAGCGTTCGCAGCGGATCCCGAGGAAGATTTCCCTCTTGCCCGAATGATCGCCGCTCCCCTTTTTTGAATCATTTCAATAAATTCTCCTTGAAGCCACTCCTTATCTTTAATCACATCCATCACTTTCCGCTTTGAAATGCAAGCATTGACAAAATCAGGCACTTGAGTTGCGGAGTGATTGCCCCAGATAGTCATACGGGTCACTTCGCCGACGGAAACATTTGCTTTTTTGGCAAGAAAAGACTGTGCTCGAGTCTGATCAAGCCTCATCATCGCATGAAAGTTTTTGCGTGAAAGATTTGGAGCATGATGCATGGCAATCAAACAATTTGTGTTGCAGGGATTGCCTACCACAATGACTTTTACCTCTTTATTAGCGGTTTTATTGAGAGCTTGGCCCGCTTCAACAAAAATCCTTCCATTATCCATAAGAAGATCTGAACGTTCCATGCCGGGTCCTCTTGGCTTGGCACCGATGAGCAAAGCTATATCGACTCCCTCAAATAGCTCATAAGGATTTGTAAAGTATTTCACTTCCCTAAGAAGAGGAAAAGCAGAATCTTCCAGTTCCATCTTGATCCCCTCCATCATCTGCTCTGTGCCTGGAATATCTCCGATATGCAATGCAATAGGTTGATCCGAACCCAGAGGATGGCCATGAGCTAGGCGAAAAAACAGTTCATAAGCGATTTGTCCTGTGCCCCCTGTAATAGCTATTCGCTTCATTTATACCTCCAAATTCCTTAAAGAGACCTCTGCATCACTTAGGAAGTTTCGAAAAATGAGCTTTTTCCGGCTAGATTTGAAAATTTCCATTTTTCGCATTATCAATGAGATAAGAGGAAAATGGAAACCTTTAAAGATAGCCGGAAAGAGTTGTTTAGCGGCATTTCCCAAGTTATGCAGAGGTCTCTTAAAGCGTTAGCCTAGAGTAAAAAAAATTTAACATCAAGCGACAATACATTTAGGAGACCTGTTGAAATTATGCAGGGGTCTCACAGGTCAATTACGTGGATGATAGGTTAAAAAATCCTCTACTATCCGTTGCTGGCTTATCTGTGTATAACGATCTGTTGTGGCAATGCTTGTGTGTCCTAGCATTTCTTGAATTACTCTGAGATCAGCCCCATTGTTAAGTAAATGGGTGGCAAAGGAATGGCGGAGGGTATGAGGAAACACATTTTTTTTTATACCCACTCTCTTTGCATGCCGTTTAATCATTCTCCAAACCGTCACTCGATTCATTGGGTTGCCTCTTTGAGAAACAAATAACTTTTTATTTTTATAACTGTCAAATCTGTCTCTAAAATAGAGAAGATAGTGGTCGACAGCTTTGATAGCCTGCTTCCCAATCGGCACAAGGCGTTCTTTATCTCCCTTCCCTCGCACTCTAACAGAATTATCATCGATCGCATTAAAAGTGAGCTCGCACAATTCTGTGACTCTAATTCCTGTGGCATAAAATACTTCGAGAATAGCTCTATCCCTTGCCCCGGCATAGGTTTGAGGAGAGGGAGAACAGAGCAACTTTTCTACTTCAGAGGGGTTCAATACTTCGGGGATCAGCTGCCATAGTTTTGGGGTTTCAAGAGAAGTAGAGAGGTTATAATCAAGAATTTTTTCCCGATACAGGAAACGCAAAAACACTTTGATTGCAATCAAAGCTCGAGCGATTGAGGCTGAGGCGTAACCCAATGTTTTCATCTCCGATAGATATTTTAAAACTTGTTCATATTCGATAGCTTCAAAAGAAGAGATATTTCTTCGAATCAAAAAGGTTTTTATATCACGTTGATAAGCCTCCACTGAATGGTGGGAGAGGCCCTTTTCAGCCCGTAGAAAAATGACGAAACCCTCTAAAAGTGGATGCATAGAAAAATTAATGATTGAACTATGGAATCATTTTACATAAATTGGGAATATCGTGTTATCCATTCAGAGGTTAAAATGAGTTATTCTCCACAACATGCAAGAGATGAGATGAAAACATTTCGTCATTTTAGAGCTATAAATGTTTTAAAAAACCTAGCAACCACCCCTTACGATTTGACCATTGAAGGTAATTTGTCTTCTGAACGGATAGAGCGGTATACGGCTCAGGCAGGTGAATTTAAATTGCTTTTTGCAACCGAAAGAGTCAATGACGACGTTTTGCATGCCCTAAAAGAATTAGCTCAAGAGGCTCATCTCATAGAAAAAATGGAGATGATGCAGAAAGGAGAGGTCATCAACAAAATCGAGGGGTATCCAAGCGAAAATCGAATGGTTTTGCACACAGCTATGCGCGACTTTTTTGCCCATCCCAATCCTGCAAAAGAGGCGATAAAAGCTGCTAAGGCAGAGAAAAAAGAGTGCGATAAACTCAAAGCATTCATTTCCAATATCGACCATGAAAACAAATTCACTGACATTATTCAAATTGGAATTGGAGGCTCCTATCTTGGCCCCAATGCACTTTATATTGCTTTAAAAAGCTATCAAAAAACAAATCGATCAGCTCACTTTATATCTAATGTCGATCCTGATAACGCGACATCTATTCTCAAAGAGATCGACCCCAAAAAAACATTAGTGGTAGTCGTTTCAAAGTCGGGAACAACTCTAGAAACTCGAGTGAACGAAGAATTTGTCCGTCAACGTTTTAAAGAAGCGGGATGCGACCCCAAAGATCATTTCATTGCGGTCACCGGAGAAAACAGCCCCATGGACAACCCGGAAAAATACCTCGCTTCGTTTTATATGTGGGATTATATTGGGGGCAGGTATTCGGCCACTTCCATGGTAGGAGCTATCACTCTTTCATTTACACTGGGATTTGATCAATATATCAACCTTTTGAAGGGGGCTCATGAGATGGATCGAATTGCTTTAAGCCCCGATTTTCGACAAAATCTTCCTCTTCTATCCGCTATGCTAGGGATTTGGAACCGCAACTTCCTCCACTATCCCACAGTTGCAATTCTCCCCTATTCACAAGCGCTGTTGCGCTTTCCTGCCCACTTACAGCAGTGCGATATGGAATCAAATGGAAAACGAATAGATAAGCAGGGCCATCCTGTTGATTTTGATACAGGGCCGATTATTTGGGGAGAACCTGGGACGAACGGACAACACTCTTTTTATCAACTTATCCACCAAGGAACAAATATCATTCCAATAGAATTTATAGGGTTTAAAGAATCCTCTGCTCAAGAGGACCTCACCATAGAAGGGACTACCTCTCAAGAGAAGCTCCTTTCGAATCTTTTCGCGCAATCAATCGCCTTGGCTAAAGGGCAGAAAAGCGACAATCCGAATAAAGTGTTTCAAGGAAACCGGCCTAGCCGAATACTGCTATCACGCAGACTTGATCCTTTCACCCTAGGAGCTCTTTTAGCTTATTATGAGCACAAAGTCGCCTTTCAAGGTTTTTGTTGGAATATCAACTCCTTTGACCAAGAAGGAGTGCAGTTAGGCAAGGTGTTAGCAAAAAAAATTATCGATTATTTTTCAGCTAAACGAGAAGGGAAAAAAGCTGAAAAATTTCCTGAAGCGGAGGCAATGGTTCGCCATTTAGATGGGCTTTAAATCGCCTCTTACCTAATAACTTTTCCCAGTACTTCTTGTATTTTTTCCTGACGAAGAAGTCTTGGAGGCTTAGAATCATTACAGTTTGAGCCTAATAAAGGCACCCCTGTTACTTGTCCCATCCAATCTCCAGGTTGCCATTGGCCATCCGGGTTTTGAGCATCGTCTTTGGAATAATCAATACACCAGTTATTTTCCCAACCCGGAGTCATATTGATGAATCGACCTCTACGCTCAACGGTATTCAATGCAATATGCCCCCGCTCGGGTGAAGATCTATCTCGCTGTGATACAATCGAAAGCACTTTATCAATAATGTTCTTTTCCCCTAAGTCGGATTTAATTAAGTTAGACAATACCTCTTGTTCATGAAATGTTTGTTGCTTATCGCAAACACCATAAGTAGGGCAATCGCTTGTACCTGTAGCAGTCTTAAAGTTCCGTCCTTCCCAAATCCGATTAATCAAACCTTTGGCAGCATCGTCTTTCCTTACAAATAAAAGACCTGTATTCACTGATGTAGTTGGGTTTCCTGTGTAAGCCTGTATGTCCTTTACAACAATAAAACTCGTATCATGATTCCCCCTCAGCTGATCGATTGCCTTATAAGGATTAATTTTCATATTGGTAACAACCATGTCGTCATCAGCCATAATATACCATTCTTCTTTCCCTTTGGGTGAGGTTGTTGTATCGAGCCAATCTTTAAGGACTTTGATTTTATTCCAATAAGGCGAACAATTTCTTAACTCATTAGAGACGGTACACTGGTCCTTTAAAAGATTTCTATCAACTACCCGATGAGTTAGACCCCATGTCTGGGCATACTCCTTTTGATTGTCATTGACAAGCTTAGACATAGCATCACGATTTTTATTCCCAGGAAGGTAAGTAGTACCAAAGGTGATATGCCGCTCAGGCACCTCATTGAGGGGTATCTCAGGTGTAGACTTGATTTCGTCAGCAGATTTTACGAATATCGACTCATCCCTCTCTCTTAAATTCCCCTCTCTTTTCCCTAATTCAGACTTCTCTCTTTCCAGGACCCTTTTCTCCTCTTGAAGAAGCGAGTCTAGGTACTGTACATCAGATTCTCTCTCTTCCAAATCTTTTATTCTACGTAAAAGCTCCTCCTTCTTCTCTTGAAGACGAGACTCTTGGTTCTGTAGGCCAGACTCTCTATTTTCCAAATCTTTTATTCTACGTAAAAGCGCTTCCTTATCCTGTTGAAGATTGGACTGATGGGCTAAAACTTTGTCTGCATTAAAAGCTAAATTCACATAGCTTGGAATTTTAGAAACAGCATGAAGTGCATATCTAATACTGTCTCGAATTCTATATACAGAAGAGCCAATAATGACAGAATTGACTGCAGCTAATTGTATTGATTTTCCTGTTTCGTATCGTATATTTTTAATAGAACGAGAGATTGCGTTTAAGCAGGGAGTGGCAATAGATGCCACCCGATAAATATCGACAACCGCACTGATTAAAGGAACTCTTGCAAGCCCAGCTTTAACAGCTAACGACAACGATTCTCCTCCCCAATAAAGAGCTAGCCCTCTCAGTCCTCCTTGTTTATGACTGATAGCTGCATTTGCCAAAACACTCGCGAGCATCAAGGCAAGCGTTGCTTCCGGAGAGTATGAGTCGGCAGCAATTGCAAGAACATTAAAGGCCGCTAGAATATACTGTGAAGTTGAAACTTTTAAAGGATCGCGCTCTTTTACCAATATACAGAAAAGATCTGCCGGACAAAGCTCAACACCTTCTCTATAAATTTTAGCCCCATTTTGAGACAAAATGGCAAATACCCTTGGATGATTTGCTGCTATGGCAAGATTTGCAAGGCTGTATTGAAGCCTAGGGTGTACTGCATTGATGTCAAATTTAGGATTATTTTTACATCGGGCAAGCATAGCTTCAAGCGACTCCGATAAGCCAAGCATACAAGCATAGTGTAACGGGGTTAGCCCTTTATCATCTTTTGCGAGCAGATCTTCGTCATTTATCTGATCCAAAACCATCGACACAATCCCTTCATTTTTTGAAAGTAATGCGGTATGAAGCGGTGTTAATGCCCTTTTTGAACGATGGTTTTTACTAAAATCCACTTTCCCCAACAAGTTAAGTGCTTTAATATCACCTCGTATCAAAAGACCATGAAGCCCTTCAACATCTCCTTCTGAAATTGAAACTCTATTTTGAATAAGTGTTTGTAGATTTGAAACTAGCTGGAGCGCCCTGTCGTGTTTTTCTCTTTGTTGAAAAAACGTTGTGTTAGCCTGCTGCAGAGCTATGTTAAGAACTTCACAAGCTTCTTCAGGCAGCAAAGCCCTAAGCATTTCAGTGTTTTCCGATAGAATGGCATAATCATAAGCAGTAAGTCCTTGCCAATCTTTCAAATCAGGCCTTGCTCCAGCCTGTATTAGGTTGTATACCTTGTCCACTTCATCTAGCCTTATTGCAGCATGCAAGGGATAGGTGCCATCCTCCAACCGACTATTAATACCTTCCTGAACAGGCATTGGAGCCACCACCGTCAATGGTTTTCTCTCATCGTTTCTCTGAGCCATCGACTCACTTTCAATCTTGTATGGAGGATTTGGAGTGCTTTCAGTGCCTACTTCTAGATCTTCAGTCTCTATAGCTCTTGGAGTTTTTAAATTTTTTCTTTCAAAAAGGTAAGAGAAAGTTTTACGTGGAATTTTCATGGCCGCCTGAATTACCTCTCCAAGATATTTTATTATGGAAAGGACCAGATTCCCTATCCGCTGCCTCAAGGAGGTAGGTGGCTGCTTTGACAGAAAAACTTGTGTTGTGGATATTTGTTGATTAGTTTGATCTGAATTTATTTTATTTGAATTTAT
>JBAPRV010000053.1:0-8979 GCA_049281295.1 Chlamydiales bacterium | reverse complement strand
GGGCAATAATATGTCCTTCCATTGCCTTTAGCAGTTCCTCTTTTGTAGCTCCACTCCCAAGACTCAAAGAAGTGTCTAGAGCATAAAGTTTGAAAAAATAGCGGTGCTCCCGATCGGGAGGACAAGGGCCCATATAGCGGTTTTGATTCCCTGTGTTTTTTCCAAAAGTGCCTAAAGACTGGGTCCCCTCTTCTATTCCTTTAATACTCGGCTCAATATTATAGACCACCCAGTGAACCCACATGCCATCCTTTCTCACCGATTCGGGGACATCAGGGTCATCCATAATCAGAGCCAGGCTTTTTGCCTCGGCAGGAACATCGGCTATTTCAAGCGGCGGGCTGACATCAATTCCTTGACAGGTATACTTTCGGGGAATAGTAGATCCCTTTTCAAAGACGGGGCTTTTCAATTGCATCGTTTTTCTCCTTTTTCGCTCAATTTATCCTAAGACGAAATGGTTTTTTTGTCATTTATGAGAAGATGCTGGGAGCGCTGTTTTGCAAAATAGATACGGCTCTCTTCGATCACCTCTTTTGAAAGGGCTGTTACTCCAATCAGATTGAAAAACATCATCGCTGTCAAGAAAATGTCGGCCAATACCCAAACAATACCGGCATCTAAAAGAGCCCCCACAGGGACGAATAAGACATAGAGAAGAAGAGAGGGGCGTACAAAGCGAGATCCAAAAACAAAGCTGACAGATTGTTGCAAACAGCTCGCCCAAGCCAATAAGGTGGTATATCCAAACAGGAAAAGAGCGGTAATCACAACAAACAAACCAATCATATCTCCCAGCCCTTTTTGAAAGGCATAGACAACCATATCCGTACTTCGAAAATCACTTACAAAAGCGCCTGTCACTATCAAAACAAGGGCGGTCGTGGTGCAAACAATCATGACTAAAAATGGAGAAAAAATAGAGACCACTCCATCGATTACAGGATGCTTGGTTTTGGCGCCGGATTGTAAAATTGGAACAGCTCCCGTCCCGGCATCGGTAGCTAAAATGCCCCGGTCAAAACCGGTTGTGAGCGCCTTCATGATCGTAAAACCAAGCACCCCGCCCCCAAGAGACATGCCGCTAAAAGCAGATTGGAACATCAACTTAAAAGCTGCAAAAAGATGTTCTCCATGCAAAGCTAGCACGACAAATGCGGCTAACAAGTAGAAAAATGCCATGATGGGGACAATCGCCGAAGAGGCTTTGGCTATTCGCTGTACTCCCCCTAAAATTACCAAGGCACTCAATAGGGCTATGGTAACCCCTACCAGCCAAGGAGAAATACCAATTTGCTTCAAAGGGAGTGTCATGGAGTTCACCTGTACAAAAGAACCGAGGGTAAAAGAGACTAGAATGACGCAGATTGAGAAGAGAACGGCAATCTTTTTTAAACCTAAGCCCTCTCTCAGATAGTACATGGGACCTCCCATATACTCTCCTTGGATTTTTTGGCGATATTTCACTCCAAGTAAACAACTTGCAAATTGAATCGCACTCCCAAAAAAGGCCATGACCCACATCCATACTAAAGACCCCGGTCCCCCTGTCGCCAAGGCAATCGCCATCCCTGAAATGTTTCCTGTCCCAAAATTGGCTGCTAAAACAGATGCCACGGCTTGAAAATGGGTCAAGGTCCCCTCATCCTTTTCATCTTTTTTGAAGAGGTGAACGATGCTCATCTTTAACTTGAAAACTTGAATCAATTTAAGACGCCAACTCAGATAGAGGCCAAGCAATAGGATAAAAGGAAATATAAGATAAAGGGTGAAAAATCCGTTAAATTGGATCAATAGTTCTTTAAACATTAAAAACTCTTTTATTTCACTCTAATATTATAAATTTTCTGAAACATGAATGCAACAGGGATGGGCGTTAACTCTTTTTTTTATGCTCTACCCACCTTTTCACTAAAGTGGGAACAAGAGCAAAAATCGCTAATGCTATGAGGGCAATCCGAAGGCGGATGTTAAAAACGGATTCTAATGAAAAGGCTTTTCCGGTCTCAAAGATGTAGCTCAATCCCTCTCCTGTTTGGGTATAAACATAAGCCCCGGGAATAATCCCTACAAAGGTGGTCCAGAGATAGGTGAGAAAGGAGACATTAAAAAAAGCTGGAGCAATATTAACCAGCCAAAAGGGGAAAAGGGGGATGAAACGGAGAAAGAGAAGGTAGCTCCACGCATTGCGGTTAAACCCTTTTTCCATTTTTTTCAAAAAAGGGCCTGCCTTCCGAGCCAGTACCTCTCTGAATGCAGTGCGAGCTGCCAGAAAAATCACACAGGCGCCTGTTGTGGCCCCTACTAAAACATAGAGAGTGCTTAAAGGAACGTGAAACAATAATCCTCCCAGCAAACTCAATACCGCTCCCCCCGGTAGTGAGAGGCTCACCACTATGGCATAGACAATGATGTAAACAATGGGACTTAGAATGGGATAAGACATCACAAACAGCTTTACATTCGCATGACTTGCCTTTAGAAAGTCAAAAGTCAAATATTTATGCACTCCCGATGCGTAAGCGACAATCATCAATAAAACAATGATGGTAAGGGGTAAAAATCGTTTCCAAGGAAATCCTTTAAAAGGTTGCCTGAGAAAAGGAAGAAAAACTTGTGTCAGCCACAAATCTGCACATCGACGAATAGCCAAGTTATAGGTGGGATAGGGGTGGATGAGATAGCCGATTTTTCTAAGGGGAATCTTCTCTTTTGCGGCGAGAGATAGCTCCGGAAGCATCTCTCCGGCTCGCGGCCCTACTAGGGTTGCGCCTAAAATGCGGCTCGTCATTTTTTTGGTGACTACTTTTACAAATCCTTCTGTTCTTCCTGCCGTAATCGCCCGATCATTTTCACTCATAGGAACGTGATAGGACATTATGTTCTCTTCTCCATACAGTTCCTTGGCCTGTTTCTCCAAAAGTCCAAAACTGGCTATTTCGGGATCGGTGTAGGTGGTTCTGGGAATGGCTTGTCGACTGATTTTCTTGTTAAATGGGAGAAGCAATGAGGCCAAAACACTCCTTGCGTGATTTTCTGCTACATGAGTAAACTGGGCTCCGCCTACCACATCCCCAATTGCCCAGATATGTTTCTTGTTCGTTCTTCCGTATTTGTCCACGATGATTCCTTTCTCGGTATATTTGACACCCGCCGCCTCCAATTGAAGCAGTTTGATATTAACCGCCCTTCCTACAGCGACTAAAAAAGCATCTGCCTGGATCTCTTTATGCCCCTCTTCTGATTCTATTTTGAGCGTAAATTGCTTATTCTCATATCTCACAGAGCGCGTTTGATAGTTTAGATACAGTTCAATTCCCTCTTTTTTGAACTGCCCTTCAAGCACTGCCTGCGCTTCTCTCTCTTCTCGTTTAAGGAGATGAGAATGACGATGTATTTGCATGACCTTTGAACCTAAACGATTAAAGGCTTGAGCAAGCTCAGATCCAATCGGTCCGCCTCCCAAAACGCACAGTCTTTTCGGGATCTCATCGAGATCAAATATTGTTTCATTCGTAAGATACGGCACATCCTCAATTCCCTCGATATTGGGGATCAAAGGGGAAGAGCCAGTGGCAATAACAATTTGATCCCCTAAAACCACTTTCTCTGAATCGGATGTTTGCACTGATAGCATATGGGAGTCGAGAAAACGAGCTATTCCAGTTAGCGTTTCAATCCCCTTTTTATGCAGCGCAGCGGGTTCCTCGTGGGAACGCACTTCGGCTACAATATCGCGAACTCTTCTGAGTGGCTCTGCATGCCGAACTCCCTCAAAAACTCCCTCTTTAGCTGCATAGTAAGCATTAGCAGAGGCAATGAGCGATTTGCTTGGGATGCAGCCAAAATTGGTACAATCTCCTCCATACGTCCCTTTTTCAATGAGAAGTACCCTTTTCCCGGCTCTAGCCACTCCAATGGCAACGACCAGCCCACCTGCGCCAGCGCCTAAAACAATAAAAGGAAAGTGCTCCATTTTTCACAAAATAAGTAGAGCTTCCTTTTATTGTGAATAAAATTTTAATAACTATAACGATCGTAATCTCCCTTGCGAGGAACATGAGTAATCAACAAATCAATAAACTGGTCCCATTGATGATCTCGAATGGAAGGATAGATTATTGAACTCTTTATACCCACCTTCTTGGAAAAATCAGCGATAAACTCGTCTTTCATATTTTTAATCCTTGACTCTGTAGCAAGCGAATCTTTTAAACCGGCTGCAAATTGATTCCAAACCAATCCTTTTCCTCTAATATTGCGAACCGCTACTTTTAAACTTTCATCTGTAAATACAAACATCAAAAAACGTAAAGGGTGTATATGGTCAATTCGATCGCCGGCCTGTTTTAATGCCGTTTGTTCCATAGCTATCGAGACAACCGATTTATTTGCTAGATGAGATACTATGAAACTGATATCCGTTTTTTCTTGAGCATTCAGATCAGCGTAATAATTTCTAGGAAAGCCTAAATAACCTCCGTGTTTGACGTTTGACTGCAGATTCCTAACAAGATAGGCATCTTCCGAAGCAATTTCAATTAACATCCCTTCTGTTTTAGCACCCTCTGTCAAGGCGCTTACCCTCTGTTGTATGCTCAGTAGGCTCTCATTTGGATCAACCTGTAATAGGAATGTTTCCCCTTCTCGAGTATCGATCAACACTTCATCAGCCTCTGTCACAAGTTGCAAAGTTAAAAACGCTAGTGTAAAAAGTATCCACTTCTTTCTCATATGCCCCGTCCTCCATAGCTGGGATTTTTTAAAAAAGAATTAAGAAGAATCATAAAACTGAAAATTTATAATCTCAAGATTAATTTTTAATTGATAGGCATGTACACTTCCCCTTCTATGAAAAAACTTGCAATTCGTCATTTTTATACTTCCTTTATTGTTTGTAACTTCTGTCTTTTTTCTCTACAAGCATCCTCCCCTTACTTATTTTATACTGGAGCAGAAACATACCATTTTAAACGAGCTCGTGAAGGAGGAACTGAGCAAACAGGGTTGATTAATGGGACTCGTGTGGGATTTGATCGAATAAAGCCATATGGGTGGTACATTGGAGCGGACTATCTTTATGCATCAGGGCGCATTAAAGGAAAAACAGGCTCAGGCATACGTCTCGGCTCAGAATTGAATGATCAAATTTTTGAAGCGCGCTTGGGATTCACTCTGCTGCAGCCGGGATGCAGAACTACCTTTATTATCCCTTTTGGGGGATGGGGAAGTTTCCGTGAAGTGAACCATTTTGTCTCCCCTTCCCCTCTAAAATATAAGTTCACGGACACCTTTGATTATGTAGTAGTCGGTTTTTTATCTGGAGTGAATTTAACAGCTTTGATAAGTATGGGGATAAACTTCAAAGTGAAATTTATGTTGGATGGCGAGTCGAAGGTGACAAACGATCCTTTCTACGATACGGTAACTTTGGTAATGGAAAAAGAGACGCTCTACCGTCTTGATCTTCCTATTACTTATAACCCTCGTAATTCTCTTTTTGGAATCGATGCCCAATTTGTCCCTTTTTATGAATTTCGACATTTTGGAGGCAGGGAAGGATTTCCCTTCGATTTCAAAGATACGAAGTTTTACTTATACGGGGCAAGATTAGCTTTATTATATTGTTTTTAAAAAAGGGAAAGATGGGGAATTTTTATTCAAGACTCAGTTATAGCATAGGCAATGAAGATTGGAAAACGGAACAGAAGGCCCTTAAGATCCAGCCCAACGATCGAGTTGTTTGCATCACAGGGAGTGGAGATCGCCCGCTCAATCTTTTAAAGGCCGATCTTCAGGAAGTTATCACGATCGATGCCAATCCGATGCAAAACGCTCTTTTCGATCTCAAAAAAGCGGCGCTATCCTGCCTTCCTAAAAAAGAATACAGAGACTTTTTGGGAGTTAACCCCTCTGTGAAAACGAATCGTCTTGAGACGTATAAACAATTAAGCCCACATCTCGACCCTTCCACCGTGGCTCTTTGGAAACGGCACTTAAGCAAAATCAGGCGGGGCATTTTGTATGAAGGGGCTATGGAGAAATCACTCAAGAGGATATCGAAAGTTTTGCGTTTTTTCCGAAAAAAGAAGATTGATGTTCTCTTTAATTTTGATGATCTTGAAAAACAGTGTGCTTTTTTAGATGAAGAGTGGCACTCCTATTATTGGAGGAAGACTTTTGATGTCTTCCTGCAACCTTTTATTTCTCGTTTATGTGTTGGAGATCCAGGCCTATATGAGCATATAGATTCCAATCTCAATATTAGTAGTTATCTATTTAGCCGGTTTCATGCCTCGCTTTACCGTTTTTTAGCTAAAGAGAATCTTATTGTCTCTTTGGTTCTAAAAGGATCGATAGACAAAAACTATCTTCCTCCCTATTTATCTGAAAAGGATATGGATACCATCTCATCACGATTGGATCGCAGTCGGTTTAAAACAATTGGATTAGTTGAATTCCTTGAGAGATCTCCCCCAAATCATTTTGATTGTTTTTCAATGTCGGATGTAGCTTCCTACATGGATAGAGATAACTTTCACAGGACCATGAAAGCCATTTTTAGGACCGCCAAGCCCCAAGCTCGCTTTTGTATCCGTCAATTTCTTTCTAACCATCAGATCCCGCCCTCTTTAGCTTCTCACTTTAAACGAAACCATGAACTTGAAAAAGAGTTGGAACAAGAAGATCGATGCTTTGTATACCATTTTATGGTAGGTACCATAGAGAAGTGATCCTTATCGCTGGATTCGCTTTTGGAGAAAAGGAAAAGCAAATCCGTTGACCACTTTTTCGGCAATCCCCCAGAAAAAACGGCGATAGAAAGGGAGATGGTGATCATAAGCTAAGAAGGACATTCAATTCATGACCTTGTATCATCGTATTGTCTATCACTTCATACCGTTCTATAATTTATGGACAAATATTCCACTCATTACTTCTTGCTTCTACGACACATGACTAGAAGGCTTTTGACCTTCCCCGCCAGAGGTATCTCCACAAGCGTAAATTCCCGGGGAACTCCCGGTATATAATTTTAAAAGATTTCAGCCGCGTTAATATCGCGATCATGCTGCCTGTTGACCTGTTGTAAACCGACACCAAGCTGTGAGGTGGCTAATCTCTTTTTTTGCCAATAGCTCAATTCATGAATGCTAAAGTAATATCTTTGCCTATATATGTCTATCAATTATTTAACAGCTGTCTACCCTTCCGAATGAATCAATAGGAAGTGTTTAAAAATTAACCGATGAATTGCCGAGTTGTAAGAAGATTGGAGGGAGAGGCTTTACTCCAGTCTGCCTCGAAAGCATCAAGCGTTTGCAGCATTTCTTTGGAAGGTTCAAGACACTGGCGGAAAAGATCGGGGTTGAGAGTCATGGCAGGAAAACCCTGCATGATGCATTGCTCAACTTGTTCCCTGTTTTTTAGAGAAGCTATCAACAACTTAGAGTTGCAACCATTTGCCTTCAAGGTATGTTGTATTGATACCGCCCTCTCTACTGCTTGTTGACCGAGATGGGAGAAATAGACAGCGATATATCGAGCTCCCGCTTTAGCAGCTAAAAAGGCATGAAGAGGGGTTAGAACGGCTGTAGCCATGGTTGGTATTTGATTATGATTGAGCCGAAAAATAGCTTCGATCCCTGCCTCTGTCACAGGAATTTTAACTATGATGCGCGGGGAAAAATCATAGAGATCCCTTCCCTGATCGATGATTTCCGAAGCAGAAGAGAGAGTGACCTGAACAGCAAGAGGACCCGGGAAATGATTGAGAAGATCTTCCAAAATCTCTTCTGCCGGCAGATTTACCCTGGCTAAAATTGAAGGATTGGTGGTGACGCCGTACAATAGTCCAAGCTCTTTGACACGTTCAATCACTTTTCGATCAATTGTATCTATCCATAGCTCCATTTTTACCCCTCAATTGAGAATGATGCTCCCTTCTGTAGTTTCCACATTAAGAATGAGTGTGACGTCTGCTTCATTGTAAAGCTCATTCACAAAAGTTTTGTTTAGGATACCCCATCCCTTTTTTCTTAGATCGTTCACGACTACCTTTCTTCCCGCCGAGGTTTTTGTGTGCACCACAATTCCCACCTCTTCTTTGGGCAATTTGATGATCACATTTTCTTTCATACCACGAATATTGATTTCACAGCTTTTTGCCCAATTTCCTGTTAAATCAAAATTCATGCAGCAGCTTGTGCACAAAAAGCTAATACGGCTCAAATTGGGAAAATTCCCAGTTAAATCTCCTTGAAAAATCCCAAATCCACCCTCATAGGTAATCTCCTCTAATAAAGGATAATTACCTGTTAATATAAACTCGACTCGCTTTTTTCTTCGAGCATCAATATCTATGTTTTTTAAATTGGGAAAGTCGCCTGAAAAATCGTAAACTTCCACTTGCATTTTCTTCTGCACTTCATAGCTACTGATCGAAGGGTCAATGGGATTAGCCCATAGAGGACTGACCAGGAGGAGAAAAAAAAGAGACTTCATGAAACCACCTTTTTTCTGCGAAAGGGGGGACTCGAACCCCCAAGGAGTTTCCTCCACTACCACCTCAAGGTAGCGCGTATACCAATTCCGCCACTTCCGCTTAGGCTTGGACAGTGTATGCTATCAGGGGAAAGTCGTTTCATTCAAGCGACATTTTCTTAAATTTAGCATTGAGTCAAAAAATAGGGCTTGTTAGTCTTGTTTTAAGATTTTGTAAACAAGAGCACAACACCATGAGCATGATACCGGTCAATTCGCCCCCTCGTTCCGAGGCATCAAATAGCCAACCCGCTACTGAAAGAACTGCAATAGATAAACATATTCGGCAACTTCTTCAGATTCAAGAGCTTATAAATCCATATTTGACAGGAAAAGAGGCCGCTCGCTTCAAGGCAACATGCTCGCCTCTCTCTCATTTATCTCTGCCCTTGCTTGGCAAGTTTCGTGTATTTTTAGAGCGACGATTAGCAGAAT
>JBAPRV010000052.1:0-2333 GCA_049281295.1 Chlamydiales bacterium | reverse complement strand
ACCGCAAGGACACGGAATAGTGTATAAAGCGGGGTATCTCCTGCTAAAATATGATTTGTAATAAGTTGGCGGCTAATAGCAGTGCTTAAGGCTTGACGGATCTTGGAGTTATGAAAAGGTGCCTTTTCCGTGTTGAAGAAAACCCAGAAAAAACGAGTTGGGTATTGTGTTTTTAAGACCCCCTTCTTTTGGAGATTGATCATAGCTTCATTAGAAAGTCGGCAGAGAGGCTCTCCAATAAAATCTATCGCATTTTTTTCATATATATGCAGAACGGTATTTGGATCAGTCACAAAAGAAATGTTTATATTTGCTAGTGAGATCTGTTTGTGATCCCAAAAATAGGGATTACGCTCCAAACATAATCGTTCATCTCTGACCCATTCCTTAATAAGGAAAGGGCCATTGAAATATTTTGGGTCTTTTTCATCCTTCAAAACAGGTAAAAAAATAGGTTCAGCAAGCAGCCGCAGAAAGTAAGGAACAGGAAAACTCAGCTCAACTTGAAGAGTATGATCATCAATGGCATGTACACCAAAATGATCAAGTGGCAGCTCTGCTTTTTTAGCTTCCATTCCATTTTTAATTATGTAAAAGAGATCAGCTCGGAGGCAATCACTATCTGGTGCTATAGCCTGTTTCCACGCTTTCTCATAATGATAGGCTGTGAGAGGCGTCCCATCAGACCACACTCGAGAGTGTAAAGTGAAAGTATAAAGAGTTTGATCATCAGAAATATGGACCTCTCTAGCTCCTCTTAGTTCCACTTTTCCCTCTTCATTAGTGGACGTTAGTCCTTCATACAAAAGCAGAGCAAGAACACATCCTCTTGAATGATCCTCTAAATGATGAGGGTGAATAGAAGGAAGGTCTCCTTCTTGAAAGTTCAAGTTTAGGACGTTTAAGTTTTCCTTTTTCTGACAACTCATTTGCAGGGAAACAACTGAAGATAAGATTACGAAATACCACCATCCCAAATATGAAACGAGAGCATGGAAAGAAAATTTTTCAGCTTTTGGAGGGGAAGGTGAAAAAATTTTTGGATCTTTTGATTTTATTACAGTAATGTGTATATGATTTATAGATGTTTGAAATTGATAAGAATTAGTTGTCAGGATTGCATCTAACAAAGCATTAAAGATATCTGAAGAGATAGAAATACGTGCTTCAATAGGCTGTATTGCATAAAAAAGCTTCTCTGCTAAAAAAAGATAAGATTCTAGTCTAACAGGTAATTGAGTTTTTAATGTTTCAAAAGAGACTTGTTGCTTTTCAAGCAGTCCCCCATTGCAATCCCGAAAAAAACCGAGTAACTCTTCAAGATATCTAGAAATCTGACGGCGTGCATGCAACAGATGAATCATGCTTTCCTTATAAAAATGACCAGATGGAACAATAAAGGAGAGCACATATCCCTCTGTCTTGGGCAATCCAGGAAAAATTGTATGTAATCGCGAATTCATTTTTAATGAGGAGCTTGTTAAACATCTGGGAATTAAAATAAGAGATGTTAGAGGCCTAGCCAAATAGACTAGAAACTCTAAAGATGAATTATCTTGAGCATGGAAGTGAATTGAGACTTGAGGATAATACTCAGAAGAGTAGATTTCCTGTTTTAAGAAAAGTAACTGCCTATAAGCTTCTTCTTCGTTATATGGCCAAAAAACAGATTGTACAAAAGCAGGAGTGGAATAATGAATTTTTTCTAATAAAAATGATTGAATTTGTTTAATCTCATGTTGGGAGAGAGGTTTGCCTCGGAATTTTTGGATTTCAATGTAATAGAAGGTATAGGGAAGCTTAGGATGTTTCCATGTAAGAAATGAGTCTGTAAACTCCTTCAGGGCAGGGAATCTCTTGCCTAGGTGGGATATAATAAAGTGATAATCTATTAGTTCTTGAGAATATATTTGAGAAATTGAGATAGCAATTGCAAAGGAAGTAGGTGAAATTAAGGATCCCTTTAGGAAAACATGTCTTTGTTTTGGTTTTTTCTCTAGAGCTGATTCTATTTTCTTTTTAAGAAAGAATTGGAGAAGTAGAATTTTCTTTAGGAGTTTGGTGGAGCGAATTTTCAAGAATTCAGAATCAGAGCTTGCCAGTATTTGATACCAGCCTTTCTGCAATCTTTCATCAAACAATTTTGGGAATCTGTTAATTGCAGATGAGATTATTTTATCAAATGAATGATGATGCATCAAGAAATTGACCTTGCCCCATAAAGACGATCCATAAAGAAATGGAAATTCATGCTAAACTTTTCATAATTTAGGAGGCATGAAGCAATGAAAAACAGATTTTCAGAAGAACAAATTATTAATATTCTCAAAGAA
>JBAPRV010000051.1:0-3441 GCA_049281295.1 Chlamydiales bacterium | reverse complement strand
CAGGCAGCTCTTTTATTCGGGTTGGTTTGTTGGCTCAGTTATTTGGTTGTTCCTAGGACTGATTTAATGCCTTTCCCAATTGATAGCTCTCTCAAAAGAAATATATTTCCTGGAGTGATAGCAGGATTGCTTGTAGGGGTTGCTCTTTATCTGCTTGATAGTGCTTGGTTCAGTAGCTCCCTACTTTCTGGTACACATCCACCAATTTGGACAGGCTTATTAGCATCTTTTTATGGCGCAATAAATGAAGAAGTGTTGCTTCGGCTGTTCATGTTGACAACTGTCTATTTTCTTCTTGGGAAAATTTTCAAGTTGCAGCCACAAAATCATTTGTTGTTTCTTTGGATTGCTAATGTGATAGTGGCTATCATTTTTGGATTAGGGCACTTGCCAGCAGCTTTTAAACTTACCTCTCCCTCCTCGTTTGAGGTTTTTCGTATACTCCTTTTAAATGGTATACCTGGAGTGGTATTTGGATGGCTTTACTGGACAAGGGGATTGCTTGCTGCTATGGCCGCACACTTTATAGCTGATTTGGTCATACACGCGGCATTAATATAGATTTTTGATTGAAGGATAGAAATATTATGACGACAGGCCATGTATTTATAGCAACAAGCCTTGATGGTTTCATAGCTAGAAAAGACCATACTCTTGATTGGTTGCCTCAGGAAAAAATAGAAGGTGAAGACAGCGGGTATGAAGCTTTTATATCAAGTGTCGATGGTCTTATCATGGGACGAGGTACCTTTGAAAAAATTCTTACTTTTGGAGACTGGCCTTACCCGAAGCCTGTGATTGTGTTAAGTAAAACCCTAACGCAAGATGCTATTCCTGATGAATTAGAAGGAAAAGTTCGGGTTTCTCAACTCTCACCGAGAGAAATAATGAAATCACTTGCTGAAGAGGGGTGGAAGCGCGTCTATATAGATGGTGGGCAGATTGTCCAATCTTTTTTTAAGAAGCGTTTGATTGAAGATATGGTCATTACTCTTATTCCGATTCTAATAGGAGAAGGAATACGACTTTTTGGAAAAACCGATGGTGATGTAAACCTAAAGTTAGTGGCTTCGCAGGCTTTTCCTTTATCAGGGATGGTTCAAAACCACTACAAAGTTCTGTATTCAAAACAATAAATCTGTTTAAGTCACTGGTTATGTGTTTTTTGTATATCCACTTATCTGCTTTGAAATAAGACAATGCGCCAATATCATGAAAATTATAATATTGGTGTATGGGAAGTCAAAATCAACTCTTTGAGATAGCAGACCGTCAGCAAGGCTTTTTTACTGCAAAACAAGCAGAGAAATGCGGTTATAAACGCTCTAATTTTCATTTGAAGCTTACCTCAGGGGAATGGACTCAAGAAGAAAGGGGGGTCTATCGTCTGGCCAGGTATCCTGTAACAGAGAGACCTGAGCTTGTCTTGTGGTCCCTATGGAGCAGGAATATTGAGGATGTGCCGCAGGGGGTTTGGTCTCATGAAACGGCCTTAGACATTCATGAGCTTTCCGATGTGATGCCTTCTAAGATGCACATGACTGTTCCTCTTGATTTTAGAAGACGTAAAGAACCACCTAAGCTACTACGCTTGTATAGAGGTGTCCTAGAGGATTCAGATATTGAAGAAAGACAAGGGTATAAGGTAACCACTCCCTTAAGAACCATCATTGATTCCATGGCTGAAGGAACTGTTGCTGATAACTTCATCTCGCAAGCGGTTCAACAAGCCTTGGGTCGAGGACTTCTTTTGGAAAGAGAGTTGGAGTCTCTTAAGGAGACAAACCCTAAGATTTATCAAAAAATTAAAAGAGTGCTCAAATGACAACAGCGTTTAAAACAGCAGCTGACTTTCGAAAAAGTCTGGAGGCGCGACTAAAAAGCATCGCTGAAAAAACAGACCAGGACTTGCAGAGGGTCAGAAGAAAAGTGGCCTTTGAGAGACTGCTAGCCCGAATTTTCCACCAAGAGGCCGATGGCTTTGTTTTAAAAGGTGGGTATGCGATGGAACTGCGCTTTTCAACAGCCAGAGCCACGAAAGACATAGATTTAACCTGCCTCCATAGAGTGGGTACAAGTGATTCGCTGCTGGAGGCCGTTATCGTTCGAGAACTTCGTGAATTGGCAAAACTGGATTTAGAGGACTATTTTACCTTTGAGGTTGGAGAGTCCCGCATGGACTTAGATAATGCCCCTTATGGGGGCGCTCGGTACTCTGTAGCTTCATTTGTCGATAGGCGTCTATTTGTCCGATTTCAGTTAGATGTAGGAGCTGATGTCATCGTAGATGAAATAGAACAAGTAGATGGCTCTGACTGGTTGGAATATTGTGGGATTAAAACCCCCAGAATGCGAATGATTTCCATCGAGCAGCAGCTTGCAGAAAAGCTTCACGCTTATTCTGTTCCTAGAGAAGAGAAGCTGAACTCTAGAGTAAAGGATTTGATTGATATGCTCCTCTTGATAGAACGCAGAAATATCAACGCGGGCGCTATTAAGCAAACCATCCAAAAAGTCTTTAAAGCCCGAAAGACGCATTCGCTTCCTATGTCTCTGAATGAACCTCCCAAAGAATGGATAACTCTTTATCAGGCTCTTGCCGAAGAATGTGGAATTAAGCAGACGATGGTGCAAGTCTTCAACCAATTAAATCAGTTTTATCTTCAGCATGTGGCTCTTCTGAAGGAGGAATCCATTGAAGGCTTGTGAGGGTAAAAGATTTCAATAGAGGCTTTTTTTGCTAACAGGGCTTTCTCTGGTTGTTTCTTATCGGCCAGGGCAATAGCTCAAATATCCTCCATCTACAAGAATGTCTGTGCCAGTTGTATAGCTAGATTGGTCAGAGGCTAAATATACCACCGTTCCAGCTATTTCTTCAGCTTCAGCAGCTCGTTTTAATGCAGTAGCAGAGACCATATTTTTATGTAGTTCTGTCTCATTTTCCCAGTGGTAGCGATTCATTTCAGTCTTGTGGGTTCCTGGGCTAATGCTATTAACCCGAATTCCATTTTTCCAAGCGTATTTGCCATTGTTTGTGATGCTCTGATGATACCTGCCTTTGCGGCGTCATAACTGATGCCCCCCATTGCTCGATGTCCACACACGGATGAAAAATTAATAATAGAACCCCCTTTTTCTTGTTTTATCATTTGCTGGGCAACTAATTTTGCTAGAAATATTGGTGCTTTTAAATTAACATCTAGCACGTAATTAAAGTCTTTTTCGGTTTCTTTTAAAAAACTAGCTTTAGATGGAATGCCAGCATTATTAACAAGCACATCGATTTCTTTAAATCGGTCTAATGTTTCATCTAGTATATGCTGTCTATCACCACAGGGAAATTGCATGAAGAAATGATTTGACATAAGTAAGAATTTTTGAAGACTTTACCTTCTAAACTGGAGGTTTTAAAATGTCAGTCAAAAATTCGCTGCGTCAAAC
>JBAPRV010000050.1:0-1503 GCA_049281295.1 Chlamydiales bacterium | reverse complement strand
TTCTTTGAGAATATTAATAATTTGTTCTTCTGAAAATCTGTTTTTCATTGCTTCATGCCTCCTAAATTATGAAAAGTTTAGCATGAATTTCCATTTCTTTATGGATCGTCTTTATGGGGCAAGGTCACTCTCTTTATTTACTCATCTTACACAAAAAATGCCGTGAAAGGGGTGAGCGAAGGGGGCAAAATACAAGTATCGAGAGGAAGCCCAACTACTTGTTAGTTGGGTGACGAGTGATGCGCAGTAGAGACCTCTGCAGCCAGCCTATTCTGGCATTTTTTGCGTAAGGTGAGTCATTTAGCACTTCTTTTTTCTTCTTTTTGGAGAAGGTCCTTTTAAAGAGGCTTTTAATGCTTTGGCTAATTGAGATTTCTGTTCTACTAAAAACGAGAGTTCCTTATCCCCTTTCTTTTTTTCCCCGCACATATAGTAAAGCCTTCCTAGCAAATAGTGAGCTTTTTCGTGTTCAAGATCGATACCCAAAGTTTCGTGAAGTGTACGGATAGCCGTTTCATGTTCTTTGAGATCAATGTAGGCGATTGAGAGATAAAAACAAGAGTCAGCATCTTCATCATTAAGAACCAGGGCTTGTTTAAATGATTGGATCGCCCGTTTTGCTTTACCCGTCGTCAAATAGCAAAGCCCCAAATTGTAATGGCTATCGGCAATAGTAGGTTGCAGTTCAATAGCCTGTTCATAGGCACTCGTAGCTTCGCTCCAATTTTTTTCATAGGAATAAAATAAACCTAACTTGACCCATCCTCGCCAGTAAGAGGGAGTGATTTTAACCACTTGCTTCAAGCACTCGATCGCTTCAGTTACCTCTCCCATCTCACCGAGCGCCAAAGCTAAATTATAGAAGGCTTTATAGTGATTTGAATCGAAATGCAGGGCTTGGCGATAATAATTTAAAGCCTCTTCGTATTGCCCCATTTGATCATAAGCACATCCCAAGCTAAATAGGCACTCTGAATCGCGAGGATGCTCTTTAAGGTAGATATGATATTGATCAATAGCCTGGTCGGTCTTTCCTTTCCGCTCAAACGCGGCTCCCAAACAGTAATGAAGATATCCATTTTCGGGGTCAATTGCCAGCCCTTGCTCGCACCATTCCATACCATTATCTAGATCGCCAAGCTCTAACGAGATGATACCCAGATAGCAGTAGGCAAGGGGGAGAGTAGGATCGTGTCGAATTGCCTCTTCAAATTCCTTTTGAGCCTCTTCATATTTTCCATCTAAAAATTTTCCGACCCCCACACAAAAATACTCTTTGGCAAGATTAGGTTCTTTTGCCGGCAGTGAGTTACCCATAAAGCGGCTCCTTGGTTTACATTAGGCCGCCTGTCTGTTTGCAAATTTAATGCCAATTATTCGTTTTACGCAATTTTAGCGTGCAGGTTTGAACCTCCCTCGCCTAAAAGGCGAGGGATTCCTGATTCCTCGCTCCCAGCAACCTGGGCAGCTCCACAGGCTTTAGACCGACATCCCGGCGGCCCT
>JBAPRV010000049.1:0-2693 GCA_049281295.1 Chlamydiales bacterium | reverse complement strand
ATGCCTGCTCTTTACGACCTTACTCATCTTCCGCCTTCTGCTCCATTGTGGCAGCAAGGGTTACTCTCAGCAGCTGCAGCACTAGAAATAGCATCGTTCGCCTTTCCAGCAGCCCGATTAGCAGTCCCTTTGGCAGAAAGAAGTATCTATCATATCGGTAAAGCCGCCTCAAGAAATACAGCCCTATTGAATCGAGCACAAAAAACCACATCATTGGCATTAAAAAAGCCATTCAGGCAATCTGGAATACATGCTGGGGCAGCGATTGGGAAGGACATTGTTCCAAAAGGAGGGACGTCTAAATTACTGCCTAATGGGCACATCTGGCAAAAAGCCAGTCCCTTCAAAAATAAGACACCTCTGGAACTCCACAAAATGTTTATAGAAAAAGGTTATTTTCCCGTCGGGAAAGATCCTTTAGCTGGCCAGGGCAGCTATATCAATCCAAAAAATCTTCGTCAATATCGAATAGATCCTTATAATATGGGACGTTATCGAGAACCAAGCCATATAGATATTGGAAGACCCAAAGATTATACTGGACACTTAGGAAAGAAACGTTTTTTATATTTTGATGACTAAGAATATTTCTTCGACTGAACTTACCGAGCAAATAGATTTATTTAGGCAACTTTTAGTTTCTAGTTGGCCTCACTTGGATAATCTTATGGAACATCATGACTGGGATCACGACATGGATTTAATCCTTGATTGGATACAGGTGAATTGGGAGTTACTAGTCGAAAGAGAACTACTAGGGAAAGGCAATTATTTAACTCCCATGTCTGTTCCACTATCTATGCGGGTAATAAACAATAATATTGCCCCTAACTTCTCAGTAGTTACTCAAGTTTCAAGAGATATCCTAGATTTAAAAACCGGGAAAACCCTTCCTAAAAATTGCACTCTTCGGTTTTGTGGATTTTGCTCTGCTCAGGAAAAGGGATTTGGTCTTTATCCGCCCTTTGATTTAGCCAGTTTAGTTTTGGATTCAACTAAGGAATTATTTATCGTCCCTTTTTCAAACTTAGAATTTTGTTTAATAAAATTGTCTTAATAAGCATCCAAAACACTTATATATCTATCTAAAAAGGTACCTGATACCAAAACTAGTAGAATTTTTTCCAGGTGAAGTATTTCCTGGTAGTTAGATTATGGCTGAATAAATACTATGAACCAAAAAACTTCTAAAATTGATTTAGGAATTGGATTAGATGATTCCGAGCTTGCATCATATATTTTTTCCAGAAAAAAAAATGAGCTAGTAGTCGAAATTCAAGCATGGAATTTGTGCAAAGTTAATATAACGTTTATTGAACCTTTATATTTTATCGATAGAGGCTGTCAATTTGTAACAGAATTTTGTGAGCTTATGTCAGATTCTCCTTTTTTAGAAGAAGTCTTAAAAAATAATTTTGAACAACTTCCTCAAAACCATTGTTATAGACTTTTTCAACTATTAGATCTTGATGAAAAACCAGCATTAGAAATTGTCTGTAGAGATATAGCAGTTACACTGCATAAATGAAAAAATTTCTTTTTTTAATACTCATCTAGATATTATTGGCTATTTAGAAAACGATCAAGTGACCTCGGTTTACGATAAAATCACGAATAGGACAACCACAAGGCAATACGACCCATTAGGTCAAATACAGCAAGAAACCCTGGCAAGCGGATTTACCCTTTCCAACACCTATGACAACAGAGGGAGACGAACCACCCTTACCCTTCCCGACACCACCACCATCCGCTACACCTATAACGGCGCATACCTCTATTCAGTCACACGGGGCAGCTACACCCACACCTATACAGAACGCGACCTACAAGGAAAGATCATTCATGCTCACCTTCCGGCAGGAGAAATAGAGATAGAGAGAGACCCCATCAGCCGCTATAGCAACTACAGAGCACCTTATTATAGAGCAAAACTACCAAGAGGGCTACGACCCTAACGGCAACCTAGTCCACTACACGTATCACGACCCCCTTGGAGAGGTAGACTCCGACTACTCATACGACGATCACGATCAGCTGATTGCGGAGAAAGAGCACACCTACCTCTTTGATTCCCTCCACAACAGGCTAAAAAAAGACAACTACGACCACGAAGTAAATGCACTTTGCCAGATAACCAACGACGGACAAACCCATTACACATATGACCTATGCGGCAACCTCATCTCGGATGGAAAGCGAGAATATACATACGATAGCCTTGACCGACTGATATCCATAGAAGAAGATGGCACGAGAATTGAATATACCTACGATCCCTTTCATCGCCGCCTTTCCAAAACCGTCATAGAAAACGGCATAAAACTTAGACACATCCGTTATCTATGGGATGAAGATAACGAAATCGGCACAGTGAACGAACAAAATCAGATCGATCAACTCCGCGTATTAGGAGAGGGGCTGGGAGCCGAGATAGGAGCTGCGGTACTTTATGAGCTAGAGGGTGTCCCCTATATGCCTATTCATGACCATAGAGGATGCATTGTTGTATTGATTGATGTTGCCGTTAACGAACCCGTAGAGTGTTATCGTTATACTGCGTTTGGGGAAGAGCTGACAGGCGACACCCTCTCACCCTGGCGTTTTTCCAGCAAACGAGTGGAAGAAGAGACCGACCTAGTCTTCTTTGGGAGGAGGTATTATCAACCTGTTCTAGGGCGCTGGATCACCCA
>JBAPRV010000048.1:0-11932 GCA_049281295.1 Chlamydiales bacterium | reverse complement strand
CTCACCTTACGCACAAGTGAGTTGAAAGAAGTTCTTTGAAGGTATATTTTCTTTTCGAAAAAAGGAAAAAAAATGACCCAAGAAGAACTTCTCGATATCTATACTGATTACCTCATTTGCCAAAATCAACACGCGTCGGCAACGGGCTTATCCCTTCTTGTAGATGGAGAAATCAGTCATGATAAAATCACTCGTTTCCTCAATAACAATGAATTCAGTTCTAAAGATTTATGGAAATATGTCAAACCCACTGTCCGTAGAATAGAAAAGGAAAAAGGGGGGGTACTTATCATAGACGATGCTATAGAAGAGAAGCCATATACCGATGAGAATGAGATCGTTTGTTGGCATTTTTCCCATGCTAAAGGGCGCTGTGTGAAGGGTGTCAATATTTTATCATGCCTTGTGCGCTATGAAGATATAGCCTTTCCCATCTCCTTTGAGGCTGTTTGCAAAGATCTACATTTTTGTGACCTCAAAACGAAAGAAGAAAAACGACAATCATCGATCACTAAAAATCAGATGTTTCGAGACCTTGTAAAAAAAGCTAATGAAAACCAAGTGCTATTTGATTATGTGCTTGCTGATAACTGGTTTGGAGCTAAAGACAACATGGGGTTTATTCATTATGACATACAAAAGAAATTCATTTTTGGAATTAAAGCTAATCGTTTAATTGCATTTTCTAACGAAGAAAGAAAAAAAGGTCAGTATCAAAATCTAAAAACACTTGGTCTCAAAGATAGAGAAAAAAGGATAGTCTGGCTTAAAGACCTATCCTTCCCCGTCTCTTTAATCTGCAAGATCTTCAAAAACGAAGACGGCTCCACGGGGACTTTATACCTTGTTACCAATGACTTAGACAGTGATGCTGACCGAATCTACGAAGTCTACCAAAAAAGGTGGCGAATAGAAGAGTATCACAAATCAATCAAGCAAAATGCCAGCCTCGAGAGATCACCTACAAAAGTAATGCGCTCTCAGAGGAATCATATTTTTGCATCAATTGTCGCTTATTGCAAGTTGGAATTTTTAAGGATGAGGACGACTTTGAATCATTTTGCTTTGAAGTACAAGCTCATTCTCAAAGCCAATCAAATGGCTTTTCAGGAATTAAAAAAATTACGTGAATCTACCATTCCTGCGTAAGGTGAGTTACATAGGATAAATACTTCGTCCTGAAAAGGGCAATTGGATAAGTTCTCAAATGGGGAGAGGATTGCCTCTCCCTTTTTCATATCATAATGAGACGATGTCGATAGCGATGCCAAGCCTCCTGGCGATAGCTTTCTGCCATTTTTATTGGATCAGATGCTTGGTATATCCCCCTGCCTACAATAACCACATCGCTTCCTCGCTTTTCTATCGCCTCTTTCACCGAGAGATAGCGCTGACCTAAACCATCGCTTCCTTTTTCTAGATGGACTCCGGGAGTCATATGCAGAAAAGCAGGATCATCCGTCAGTTTATGAGTGCAAATAAAACCGGCCACAAACTCTGCATGCTCTTGACCCCATACCACTGTTTTGCGCGTATAGGCTCCTTTCGCAAGAGTCTCTTTGGAGCTCATTTCAGCTAATAACAGCACTCCCTTCCCTTTTGGAAGGCCGACTTGTTTAAGCCCCTCTATGATGTTAGGCCCAGAAATGGTGTGGGCTGTGATTAGATCGGCCCAATCGGAAATACGGTACATCCCGCCGAGGTATTGTTCTTTTACGGTATGTCCTATATCGGCGAATTTTCTATCTTCAAACAAAAGAAAATGGTGCTTTTCAGCCAATTCTTGTAATCGATGAGGCAGTTGAGGAGAAAAATCAGCCAAAATATCTATATGCGTTTTCAAAAGGCAAATCTGGGGCCCCAGGCTATCGGCCAGTTTAACAAGCTCGTCACTTGAAGTCACATCGGCGGCAAGGGCTAGATTGGTTTGTTTTAAGTCCATCAGCTTAAATAGTTTTTGAGCTGTTGGGTTGAGAGTGTAACTTGCTCGCTCCGAAAAGCTTTTCATAACTGTTTCTCGTTTTTTAGAAGGGAAAAGAGCTCTGTCACACTCACGACTGAATGGAGGGTATACCCTTTAGCTTGAAGGGCCTCTTTTCCTCCCTGCTCCCGATCGATAAAGACGAGCACATCTTTTACGATAAGCCCGGATTGTTCGAGAGGCTCGATGGTCTCAAGGAGGCTCAGCCCGCTTGTTACAAGATCATCCACTACTAAGCAGGAGTTTGTTTTTTCAAAATGCCCTTCGATGATTTTTTTAGTGCCGTGAGCTTTTACCTCTTTTCTCCGAAAAAGCATGGGTTTGTGGTGCGAGAGGGAAAGGGCCGTTGCTATGGGGAGCGCCGCATAAGGAACCGGGCAAATCCGCATGAAAGAGAGGGGCTTTACACGCTCCCACATTAAATCGGCAATCTGCTGAAGAAGAGAGGGATATGAGATAATCGTACGCAAATCGATATAGAAGGGAGACTGTTGTCCGCTTTTAAGAGTGAACATGCCAAATTGAATCGCTTCGATTTTGTGAAGTTCCAAAAGGCAGTTTTTAAGTCTGTTGTCCATGGTGTTGCATCGCTAGATAGGGATTCCACATCATGCCGACGGCGCTCATTGCGACATCGGCTCCTGCTTCAAAGAAGAGATCGAAATGCTCCGGAGCGCTTACGCCACCGGTTCCCATAAGGGTGAGGTCAAGCTTTTCCTCCTGTTTGATCGCATAGGCCCATTGAAGGTAGTTAAGAGCTTGTGGGAGAATGGGTCCTCCACATACTCCGGCCCAAAGACGGTTTTTCCCAAGGGCCGGGGTGCCGTCCTCTTTCATGATTTTCATACTTACTGTGTTGATTCCGCAGATGGCACTCGCCCCTGCTTTTGCTGCTGCTACCATCACCTCTTTTAGGGTTTCTTTTTTAGGAATGACTCCGATTTTAATGATAAGAGGGATTAAACCGATACTTTTTTTAAGGGAGGAGACGATGCTAAAAACTCGATTGGGTTGGGTGTAAAGCGTCCCTTCACCGGGGGAAAGGTTAGGGCAGGATAAATCGATTTCAATCATTTGGGCCCCTCCCTCAAGAGCAAGATGAGATGCTTTAATGCACTCTTGAGTAAAATTGCTCGAACTCCCTACAACCGAAACAATCAGGATTTGTCCCTCTGCTAACCCATTTCGAGCTTTAGCAATATCGGCTATGAGATAGTCAGAGTCTTGAGATGGAATTCCAAAAGAATTGGTCGTAGCAAGCTGCTTTAAATCAAAAGTGGGCTCTTTTGTAGTATAGACAGCTTCTAACTTTCGATCGGGGGTTAGGGGCCCTTTTGTGTCGACGTAAACCATGTTGGGAAGAGGATGCGCCGGATGGGGATGAGACCGTATGGTTTTGTAGGTGAGGATATCAAAGCCCATTTTTGCTGCAAAAAGAACCCAATTGGCATTGAGAAGTGGTCCCGCCGGCACGCCGATTAAAGAGGCTGCCCGACAACCAAGAAACTGCTTCCATCTGTTTTTTTCAAGGAAAGTTCTTGGGGGAAAAGGGTCTTCAAAAAAGGGGCCTTGCTCCAGGTTTTCCTGATAGCTTTTGCTGATGTCGTAGATAGGCCTATGGGGGTGACACATAATTCTTGTTTTATTTATAGGTAATGTTATGGAGAAAAAATTCTTTATAGGCACACGGATGACTCCCGATCTGAAAAGTCATCTGAATCATATTCAGGAAGCGCCTTTCCTGCAGATCTCTCACGAAGGGCAAGAGTATCTTGGAATGTATTTGAACTTCCCCTCTCCCACTCTTCGAGAAATTCGCACGGTTTTGGATCATTTTATATCCTCTCTAGAAATACAATGCCCTGATTTAAGGGTGGATAAATTGTCTATAGTAGTTTTCCCTCAACTTTTCGTGGGTTAGTCGTTACATCAAACAGCTGATTGCCGATTTGTGTGTAAATGGGCCAGCCTCGAATCTTTTTCCCTCTATAGGGCGTCCAACCGCATTTGGAGAAGATCTCTCGATCTGAAATCGTTTTTTCTCTCTCTAAATCGACCACAACCACATCTTCATTAGGAGGGAGTTTAAAAATCTTTTCCGCGTTCTTCCGTGTCAATTCAATCAGCCTGTCCAAGGTGAGAAGATTTCGTTGCACAGCATCCAACATGAGGGGAAGCAGCGTTTCAATTCCGGGAATGCCGGAAGGCGCTTTTCCAAAGGGTTGCTGCTTCTCTTTGAGGGTGTGGGGGGCGTGGTCGGTTCCTATCGTATCGATAGTGCCGTCTCGTATCCCTTCCCACAGAGCCTCTTGATCTTCGGCCTCGCGCAAAGGGGGATTGATCTGAGCAAGCGTCCCTAGCTCGGCATAATCGGATTCGTTTAAAAAGAGATGGTTGGGAGTGACTTCCATATAGACGGGCAATTTCTCTCGCTTGGCTTGCCTCACCAGGTCGAGCTCCTCTTTGGTGCTTATGTGAAGAAGATAGAGAGGCGTCTGGTAGGTTTTTGCAAGCTCAATGGCTCGGGCAGTAGCTGAAATAGCGGCTTCTCTGGGACGCATTCGGGAATGGAGGGCTGCATGAGCGGCCCCTGCAAATTCTCTCCGTTTTACAGCTAAAATCGCCTCATCTTCTGCATGAACGGCGACTAATAAATTGGCATCTCGCGCTCTTTGGAAAGCTTCATGGAGCGCTTCATCTGTGTCGATTACTAACCCTTTGTGGCTTGAGCCCATAAAGATTTTCAGAGCTATGCAACTGCTGCCTACAAGGGCAATCTGGTCCAACCGGTTTTTGTCCGCCCCAAAATATAGACCATAACGCAGGGGGATGCCTGCTGATTTGAGCTCTCCATCAATGGCTTTCTTTTTGCTTTGAAGCTGTTCAAAGGTCGTGCAAGGAGGGCTGTTGTTTGGCATGTCGCAAACGGTGGTCACACCTCCGCGAATCGCGGCTTTGGCTGCCGTCCTCCAATCCTCTTTGTAGCTCTCCCCGGGCACTCGAAAATGGACATGGGGGTCGATCAAAGCGGGCAGTTTTATCAATGACTTCATCGCGCACCTAAACAGCGGGCTAGCAAAGCCTGCCGGACATAGAGTCCGTTCTTTGCTTGATTAAAATAGTAGGCATATGGGGTAGCGTCAAGGGCAGGTGTGATCTCTTGTTGCCGAGGGAGAGGATGGAGCACTTTTAGATGAGAACGCCCCTTTTCAAGCACTTCAACACTTACAGACCAGGTGCTGGGGTCGGAGGTTAAATGCCTCTCTTTCTGCATGCGTGTGACATAGAGAATGTCGATTTGATCGATCACCTCTTCCAATGTGCCATGCCGGGAAAAGGGGGAGTTTAATTGCCGAGAGACCCAATCGGGAAGCGATAAGGAGGGAGGAGAGATAAAATAGAGACGGTTTTTAAAATGGTTCATGGCTAAAGCTAGCGAATGAACGGTGCGACTATAAAGTAAGTCTCCCATAAAAGCGATATTGAGTTGATCGAGTCTATTTTGACAAGCATGGATGGAAAAAAGATCTGTAAGGGTTTGTGTGGGATGCTCGTGAGCGCCGTCTCCTGCATTGATCACCGGAACCGATGAGACGGCAGCGGCTCTCGCGGCTGCACCCTCAGCAGGATGACGAAGGATAATGATGTCGCTATAGAGGCTAATGACTTTTATGGTATCTTCAAGCGATTCCCCTTTTTTAGTCGAAGTCTCCTCAGGATTTGTAAATCCAATCACTTCTCCCCCCAGCCGTTTCATAGCCGATTCAAAAGAGAGGCGGGTGCGGGTGGAAGGCTCAAAGAAACAGCCGGCCATCACTTTATTTTTCAAAAGAGCATCCAAGCAGTTTGTTTTCATCTCTTGAGCTTGTTGCAGAACCTCTAAAATGTCCTGTCGATTCATCTGTTTTATGGAGAGGAAATGAAAGCATTCCACGGCTTTATCTTTAAATGTGAGGGTTTTGTGAGGCATTGTAAAAAGAGCTGCGCAATTTGTAAATTGGTGATCAGAGGGATATGGTAGTCAACAGCCAGCCGGCGAATATGGTAGCCGTCGGTTTTTGTAGCGCTACTAGAGAAACCACGAGGGATGTTGATAATGATATCCACCTCTCTGCCCGCAATCACGTCGATCACATTGGGACGCTCCTCTTCGCTCGCTTTAAATAGACATTGGGAGGCTATCCCCTCTCCTTTAAGATAGTCATGTGTGCCTAAGGTGGTATAAAACTGCCACCCTTGGCTATAGAGGTTTTCCAACCCTTTTAAAAGCTTCTCTTTTTTATTTCCCCCTATGCTCACGAGCATCCGTTTGCCCTTGATCGATTGTTCTGTTGCTTCCCAAGAACGGAAGAAAGCCTCTAAAAGATCTTCCCCAAGGCAGGCAACTTCACCGGTTGAGGCCATTTCAACATGGGCTACCGGATTTGCCCCTTTGAGTCGATGATAGGAGAACTGCGGAGTTTTTATACCGACATAATCGAGATCGAGGGTGTTATAAGATGCTGGCTGATACTCCCCCAGTAATACTTGGGTCATGATTTCAATAAAATTATACCCCGTCACTTTAGAAACAAAAGGAAGAGAGCGGGAAGCTCGTACATTGCATTCGATCACTTTGATGTCGTTGTCTTTTGCAATAAACTGAATATTAAAAGGCCCTGTGATGTTCAATGCTTTAACTATCTTCCTGGTGATCGCTTTGACCCGTCGAATGGTTTCCAGATAGAGTTTTTGAGGAGGCAGCACAATAGTGGCATCGCCTGAATGCACTCCTGCGTTTTCTATATGCTCAAACACCGCGTCGATGACTAAAACTCCCTGATCGGCTACTCCATCGAGTTCAAGTTCTTTTGCATTTAAAATAAATTGCGAAAGCACCACGGGATGTTCTCTGGAGACGATTGCCGCTTCTGTAAGAGCGTGTTCGAGCTCTCTTTCATCATAGATCACATTCATCGCCGCTCCAGAGAGAACATAGGAGGGGCGCATTAAGAGAGGATAGCCCACTTTTTTGGCAAAGCTCTCTGCCTCTTTTGCAGAGCTCACCTCAACCCACGGAGGTTGATCAACACCAAGTTCCCCTAGAAGAAAAGAAAACTTTCTTCGGTCCTCGGCCTTATCAATATTAAGGGGCGAGGTTCCTAAAATAGGGTAGTGGGCATTGTGAAGAGGGAGTGCTAAATTATTGGCAATCTGCCCCCCCACTGAAACTATAATGCCCGAGGGGTTGTGCAAATCGGCAATATCGCTCACCCGTTCTAAGGTAAGCTCCTCAAAGTAGAGATAGTCGGATTCATCATAATCGGTCGAAATCGTCTCGGGATTCGAATTGATGATAATCACCTGTTTCCCCGCTTTTCTTAACATACGCGCCGTATTAACGGCGCACCAGTCAAATTCAACCGAGGAGCCAATCGAATAGGGACCTGAACCTAATACGATGAGCGGCTGTTTCTCGCCGCTTTCAATGTCATGCTCTATCCCAAAATAGGTCATATAGAGATAGTTCGTTTCAGCTTGAGCCTCTCCTGCTAATGTGTCAATTTGCTTTACAACAGGTCGAATGCCCAGTTGAAGGCGACGGCTTCGGATATCCCCTTCTTTTTGTCCCGTAAGCAGTCCAATTGCTTTATCGGAAAACCCAAATTGTTTGGCATGCCGGAGTAAAGCGGGACTCAACATCTTTTGACTGATTTCTTTTTCGAGGGCGACGGTATCGGCTATATGATGCAAGAACCATCTATCGATTTTTGAAAAGTGATGGACCTCCTCAACTGTTCCCCCTTTTCTTAGATATTCGGCAATGGCAAAAAGACGGCGGTCGGTAGCCTCTGCAATCTCTTTTTTTGGATCGGCTATAGGATAGGGATAATCAAAGAGCGATGTGCAGCCACTATTTGACATGCGAACGGCTTTTTGAAGTGCTTCCGGGAAAGATCTCCCTATAGCCATCACTTCCCCGACACTTTTCATCTCCGAACCAATCCTTCTCTCAGCTGCACGAAGCTTATGGATGTCCCATTTAGGCATTTTCACTACAACGTAGTCCAGTGCGGGTTCAAAAAAAGCCGAAGTGATCTGGGTGATTGAATTGGGGATTTCATGCAAGCGATAGCCAAGAGCTAGCATAGTAGCCACAGCGGCCAAAGGGTAGCCGGTTGCTTTCGAAGCGAGAGCGCTTGAGCGTGAAAGACGGGCATTCACTTCAATCATTCGATAGTCAACTTTGTAGGGAGAGAGAGCGAACTGGATATTACACTCCCCAACAATCCCCAGATGCCTGACTGTTTTAATGGCCACTTCTCTTAAATGGTGATACTCTTCATTAGTAAGTGTTTGAGAGGGAGCTACTACAATACTTTCTCCCGTATGAATCCCCATCGGATCGAGATTTTCCATGTTGCAGACCGTCACGGTGTTTCCATCGCAATCACGCACCACCTCATACTCAACTTCCTTCCACCCATCCAGGTACTCTTCGATCAATATTAGCGCCGTTTTGCTAAGAGCCTGTCCGGCCCGTTTAAGAAGCTCTTCTTGGCTGCTTACTTTTCCCGAATCCTGCCCTCCTAGAGAAAATCCGGAGCGGAGCATAACGGGATAGCCAATTTTTGAGGCGGCATCAACCGCTTCCTGGACTGTGGCGGCGGCATGGCTGATCGGAGTTTTCACTTCGATTTCATGAAGCGCCTCTTTGAAAAGCTGCCTATCTTCTGTTTTTTTAATCGTTGAAATCGGGGTGCCCAATACTTGCACCCCATATTTTTTCAAAACGCCCGAAGCCACAAGGGCCAAACCTAAATTGAGAGCTGTCTGACCGCCAAATCCTAAAAGAATTCCGCAAGGACGCTCCCTGGCAATCACTTCGGCGACCATCTCTTCATTAAGAGGGAGAAGATAGATTTGATCGGCCATATCTTTGTCTGTTTGCACGGTCGCAATATTAGGATTGACGAGAACCGTTTGATACCCCTCCTTCTTAAGCACTTTAAGCGCTTGAGAACCCGAATAGTCAAACTCTCCCGCTTGACCGATACGAAGACCTCCGGAACCGAGAAGAAGAATCTTTTTTAGAGACATGCGTAAAACCTCTCAAAAAACCATCTATTTTCTGTGGGGCCGGGAGCCGCCTCCGGATGAAACTGAATCCCATAAAAAGGAAGTGTTTTATGCCGTATCCCCTCCACTGTCTGATCATTTAAATTACGAAGAGTGATTTTCCAATCTCCAGAAAGAGTTTTTTCATCAATGGCATACCCATGATTTTGAGCGGTGAGATAACATCTCTCACTCTCCAACTCGATACAAGGTTGATTTTGCCCACGATGGCCAAAAGGGAGTTTATACGTTTTTCCTCCCGCAGCAAGAGCAAGGATTTGACTGCCTAAACAGATCCCAAATATCGGCTTATGCAGCTTCATTGCTTTTTGGGTAATCGCAATAGTCTCTTCACATAAACGAGGGTCGCCCGGACCGTTGGATAAAAGAACTCCGTCAAATGTTTCAGGGGTGTAGTCATAGTTATACGGCACTTGAACCACTTCAATAGGGTAGTTTAACAACTGACGAAGGATGCTCTGTTTTAGACCGCAATCAACCAAAATAACCCTCTTGGGTCCCTTCCCAAAAGAGGCTTTTTGCTGCGTTGAGACCTTAGCCACCCAATCCACTTCGTGAGAGGTATTAAAACAGTGTCTTGTCTGTTTTCGATCGGTAATCACTCCAAATAGTGTACCTTTTTCTCGAATCATTTTTGTCAAAGCGCGTGTGTCGGTGTGAGTCAAGAGAGGCACTTTTTCCGCTTCAAGCCAATCTGACAGAGATTGAAGGCCGGTATGATGGCTCCAATTGACACAACTTTCGTTTACAACCACCCCGGCTACCTGAATGTTTTTGGATTCCCATTTTGCTCTATCCGCAATCCCATAATTTCCAATAAGGGGATAGGTAAAAACGAGAATTTGTCCCGCAAAGGAGGGATCGGTTAAGCTTTCACAATAGCCGCACATCCCAGTTGTAAAGACGATCTCTCCGGGAAAAGCCCCTCTTTGCCAACTGGGAAGGCACCCGGCAAAGGCAGCACCGTTTTCAAGAAGAAGATATCCTTTTTTCATTACAAAAAAAAACCATCCGGTAAAGGATGGCCGTTAACCCACAAAAGTTGGATTTTTCAAACTAATCTGTTTCATTATTCGCGATAATACCACCCCTTTTTATTCTCTTCAATCCTATCGAGAAATATTTATAGGTGCGTTTTTTCTTTTCGATGGGGAGGAGCCATAAACTCAGGTCCTATAGGCTCTTTAATGCACTCATTGATGAGTGCATCGATCTCTTTAAAATCCTTTTCACCCAGCTTCCAGCCATCAATCTCCCCAATCACGTCCATTTGCTCGGGTGTTCTTCCTCCCCACAAGGCCACACTAATCCCTTTATCGAGCACCCAGCGGACAGCAAGAGCCGGAAGGGGCCGGTTATATTTCTCTTTTGCCCACTTGGAGAGCCTATCATTGCATTCAAGATAGGAGGCAAAGTGGGGATGTTTAAATTTCGGATCGACTTTACGCAAGTCATCTCCTTTAAATTCTCTTTTCGGATGCATTTTGCCACTGAGAAGTCCTCTACAGATAGAACCGTAGCCAAGAGTTGCAATCCCCTTTTTCAAACAATAAGCAAGTTCTTTATTTTCAATTTCTCTTTCAAAGAGATTAAAAGGGGGCTGTAGTACGTGCAGAGGGGCAATTTTTTGAAACGCTTCCATCATCTCAACATCAAAATTGCTAAGTCCTATGGCTCGAATCTTCCCTTGCCGAAGAAGTTGATGCATCGCCTCAGCAGTCTCCTTTAAAGGAGTGTGCACATCAGGCCAATGAACATGATAGATATCGATTTGAACCTCCCTCGCCTAAAAGGCGAGGGATTCCTGATTCTTCGCTCCCAGCAACCTGGGCAGCTCCACAGGCTTTAGACCGACATCCCGGCGGCCCTTAAGTTTAATGCTGCATTATGATCCCGATGCATCCGGCACCCACAGCTGCAAATATATTCTCTTTGATCCAGGGATATTTCATTTCTTGTTTTACATCTGAAACATTGCTTTGTACTTGGAAAATAGCGCCCTGCTTCCAAAACCTTTTTCCCTTTTTCTTCGCATTTGTATTTCAGCATTTGCAAAAATCCTCGCCAGCCTGCATCACTGATCTCTCGTGCTCTTGCCCCGGGTTCTTTTTCCAGAAGCTTTTTCACTGCCAAACTCTCCACGACAATCTTGTCGTGGCTTTTGACAAGATGGGTTGATAGTTTGTGTTGCCAGTCTTTCCTCCGGTTTTTTACCTGTGCATGCTCTGCACTCAATGCCTGCTTTGCCTTTAAACGGTTCTTGCTTCTTTTTTCTTTCTTTGAAAGTTGTCTTCCTAAATATCTAATCTTTGCCAGCCTGTTTTTAAAAAAATGGGGGTTTTTGATTGCTTCTATTCCTGTTTCTGTAGCTATGCAGGCAAAGTGCTCCAGTCCAACATCGATTCCTATAGTATCTCCTGTTTGCAGGAGAGCATTCTCTTTTTCAATCTCACAAGCAAAACAGGCATACCAGTATTTTCCTTCTTTAATCACTGTCGTCTGTTTGATTTTACCTTCAATTTCACGGGATTTGCGCATTCTCACCCAACCTATCTTTGGCAGCCAGGCATACTCTT
Organism: Chlamydiales bacterium; assembly: GCA_049281295.1. Taxonomy (GTDB): domain Bacteria; phylum Chlamydiota; class Chlamydiia; order Chlamydiales; family JAAKFR01; genus JBAPRV01. Next base: position 256 of record JBAPRV010000048.1, on the reverse strand, counting down.
TTTCTACTTTCACTCCCTGGGGATAGCGGAAGGAATCATTTTTGCCCTTACAGCGAAATTGGGGATAGCCGGGGATTTCTTTATTCTTCACCCTGCGAAAAAAATGATCGAAAGCTTCCTTTAAATCATGCAATGCTTGTTGGAGCACTTGCGAATGGATATCTTTTAACCAAATTGTGTCCTCTTCATTTTTTAGCAAGACGAGTTCATTGTTTTGATCGTAATGGGAAATAGAGCGTTTTTCGTCTTCCCACAG
>JBAPRV010000047.1:0-6903 GCA_049281295.1 Chlamydiales bacterium | reverse complement strand
GCATTATCACGCTCTGTCTTTAAACTTTCTCGCAGCAACTCTTCTGCTTCAGTCAACTTCTCTAACACCCGATCTTGGTCTTGGAAAAAACTAGCTTGCAGTCTCAAAACTTCTCCCAAAACCATCTTGGCAAAAGCATTATCACGCTCTGTCTTTAAACTTTCTCGCAGCAACTCTTCTGCTTCAACTAATTTCTGAAGCTCTTTATCTTTACCTTGGTAGAAACCAACTTGTAGCCTCAAAACGTCTCCCAAAAACATCTTCGCAAAAGCCTTATCACGCTCTGTCTTTAAACTTTCTCGCAGCAACTCTTCTGCTTCAGCTAATTTCTGAAATCGCTCTTTATCTTGGTAGAAATAAGCTTGCAGCCTCAAAATGTCTCCCAATCCTGTCTTTGCAAAAGCATCATCAGGCTCTGTCTTTAAGCTTGCTCGCAGCAACTCTTCTGCTTCAGTTAACTTCTCTAACCGATCTTGGTCTTGGAAAAAACTAGCTTGCAGCGTCAAAATGTCTCCCAATCCTCTCTTTGCAAAAGCATCATCAGGCTCTGTCTTTAAGCTTGCTCGCAGCAACTCTTCTGCTTCAGTTAGCTTTTTTAACTTATCTTTGCCTTGGTAAAAATTAGCTTGCAGCTTCAAAACGTCTCCCAAAAACATCTTGGCAAAAGCATTATCAGGCTCTGTCTTTAAGCTTGCTTGCAGCAACTCTTCTGCTTCAGCTAATTTCTGACGCTCTTTATCTTTACCTTGGTAGAAACCAACTTGTAGCCTCAAAACTTCTCCCAAAAATATCTTCGCAAAAGCATCATCAGGCTCTGTCTTTAAGCTTTCTCGCAGCAACTCTTCTGCTTCAGTTAACTTCTCTAACCGATCTTGGCCTTGGCAAAAACTAGATTGCAGCGTCAAAATGTCTCCCAATCCTCTCTTTGCATAAGCATCCTCGGGATCTTTTTCTAATCTTTCTCGGTATATTTTTTCTGCTTCTGAGAGCATCATCATCTCGCCAGCAACATAAACTGCGTTGAAATCCCGAGGTTTTTGATTTAATGACAACCTTTCTGATGTAGAACTAGTTAAAACTTCTTTGGCAACTCTTCTAATTTTCGCTTCTTTTTTATTTTCGGCAGATAAAACAGCATGGGCAGAAGAGGTTGAATCGCTTTTGCTTGCTCGATAAGCAGATGAAATAGTCATGGAGCACTCTCCGGTTTAAATCCTTCTCGCAATTTGGATAATCTTCTCAAAAACTTAATAAAAGTAGCGTGTAATGACTTTTTTCTCAACAACTACTTCAATGTAAAATCGGATCTATGGAGATAAACAAAACGGTCTTGCCCTGCCCAATCTGATTCAACTTCACAGCTCCATCCGGCTGCTTTAAAGAGGGCTTGAATAGTAGTTCCTTGATGATGACCCATCTCAAACCATCCTCTCTCTCCTGAATGGAGCTCTTTTGCGAGCCGTTCATAGTACTCTAGCCCCGTTTTCCCTGCTATGAGAGCCATTTTAGGTTCATAGTCAATCACTTCCGGGGATAGCATGTCCAGTTCTTTCTCAGAAATATAGGGGGGATTGCATGTAAAAAAATCACAATTTTCACCGGCAAAAGGAATTAATAAGTCCCCTTGTTTGAATTGAACATCCACTTGATTTTGGGCAGCATTTTTTTTAGCAACTGCCAATGCCTTTTCAGAAATATCGGAAAGAATGACGGTCAAATCTGGAAAACGGCTCTTTAAAGCAATCCCTACACATCCTGAGCCGCAGCAAATATCCCATAAAACTTTACCCCGAGTTTCGAGAGTTTCAAGAGTGCGACTGATTGTCTCGACTAATATTTCCGTTTCGGGTCTCGGCACTAAAACATCGGGAGAGACATCAAAAATAAGGCCGGCAAATTTCACTTTTCCCATGATATAAGCCATAGGTTCGCGTCTACCGCGCCTTATAAGCATTTTCTCAATGAGATTCAGCTCCTCTTTTTGAAAGGGTCGCCTGTGATTTAAATAAAGATCGGCCCAATGGATTTTTAAGGCATGAGCTATCACCTCTTCCGCTTCACGACGAGGAAGAGCAATCCCTTCGCGGGCTAAAAAAAATTCGGCTGCTTGAACAATTTCAACCAGCGAGTTTTTGTTGGTGAAAATATTTAACAAGTGATTCTGTAAATTCATCTAACTCCCCTTCCATCACTAAATCGAGGTGGTAGAGGGTAAGAGGAAGCCGATGCTCAGTCACTCGATTTTGGGGATAGTTATAGGTTCGAATACGTCCGGATCGATCTCCGCTGCCAATCTGCTTCGAGCGAAGAGCCATTTCTTCTTCTTGTCTTTTTTGTCTCTGCCTATCCGCAATTTTTGCTTTCAAAAGACGAAGGGCTTTCTCTTTGTTTTTGTGCTGGCTCCGTTCATCCTGACAATACGCTACAATGCCTGAAGGAAGATGGGTAATGCGAACGGCCGAATCGGTTACATTGACATGCTGCCCCCCAGCTCCGGAAGCACGATAGGTGTCGATTCGAAGTTCTTTCTCTTCAAATTTGACCTCTTCTTCCTCAGTCGGCTCAAGTAAAACAGCTACCGTGATAGCTGAGGTGTGAATCCGCCCCTGTGTTTCGGTGTCAGGTATGCGCTGAACACGATGCGTGCCCGCCTCATATTGTAAAAACCGCTTCACCTTAGGACCGGAAATGGCCATGATGTACTCTTTAAAACCCCCAATCGGTGAAGGAGCGCAAGCAAGCGTCTCCACACGCCATCCTCTTTTGACCGCATACATTTGATACATCCGGACGCAATCACCCACAAAAAGGGCGGCTTCATCCCCTCCCGTTCCTGCACGCAACTCCATAATAACAGTTCGATCATCGGTAGGATCGGGCGGAACTAAAAGAGTTTCAAGCTTATTTGTTAATTGAGACTGCTCTTCTTCAAAAGAGGCTATCTCTTCTTGCAGAAGAGCTTTGAGCTCTTCGTCTGTTTCCTGCTTTAAAAGCTCTTGATCCTTTTGCAGATGACTTTCAACCCTTTGAAGGCTCTCCCAACTCTCTTTCACTTCCCCTAAATAGGCATGCTCTTGAGTCAGCTCTCGATATTTTTTAGCGTCGCTTAAAATATCGGGCTCTGAAAGCGCTTTTTCAACCTCCGTAAACCGACTTAATAACCCTTTGATTTTCTTTTCAAGAAATGACATGAATTCAACGCGTTACCCACGAACGGCTCCTTTATTTTTTCTTCTTTCGCTTTACTTTCGCTTCTTTTTTTTCAACAGGAGCCTTTTCTTCTGCTCCGCTCTCTTTTTGCGGTTTTGCCCAGCGCTTCATAAATTTATCGACGCGACCCTCTGAGTCGACAAATTTCTCACTTCCAACAAAAAAGGGATGCGAGGCCGAAGAGACGTTCACATAACAGACAGGATATTCTTTTCCTTCAAAAACCTCTGTCTGGTCAGGCTGCAGCGTAGATCCGCAGACAAATTTATAATCGGCTGAAGAATCTACAAAAAGAACTTCTTGATAAGGAGGATGCGTGTTTTTTTTCATGGCTTTTCTCCAAGGATATTTAAAATTAGAGTGTAGAGATATAACCTATTATGGAAGAAAAAACAAGAAAAATAGTATACTCTAATTATATGAGAAATTTTTTCTTTTTCTTTTGTTTGCTTCTAGCTTCCTCTTTTTCTCAGGCAAAAGCCGACGGGCCTCTTCACCTAAAAGATAAGCTTAGAGTGGCAGAGCCCGGCAGCTACTTTGTGACCGATCAAAATAAAATGTATACTTTTTTATTTATTCACGATCGGTCTGACCAAGTCGTAGTGATTGAAGAGGTTACCATCCCCGCTTCCCGTTATGCCAAAAAACCTATGAACTGGAAGGAGTGGTTTGAAAAAGGGGCCCCGGGGCACACCTCCTGGCTTATCTCTCAAGTTAACCTCCAAACCGCTCAATTCGAAGAAACTTTTTCTTTTACACATAAAGGGTGGGTCGATATGTCCGAATCCAACTCTTTTTTAACTACTCTTCTTAATCTCCGATTCCGTCCTGTGCCCGACTCCCAAAGACGGCGAGTAGGAGGAGGGTCCCCCGATTCTTCAAGCCGCTTAGTTTGGAACCCACGCCTTGTTGTAGATGGCCGCCCTTTACCCCGTGTGCCTTTTTCGGCATGGCGAACTCGCTGGCCTTCTGATGGGAGTGAGTTATCCCGCAAACTCATTACCGTTTATTTGCCGGAAGACAGCAACAATCCCTCTCTGCCCGCCTATCCTACCTGCTTTCCCTATTGGTTCGAAGTGGACGGAAAAGTATCAAGTACCAAAGTCCGAGTCGTGGATTCGGGAACAAACGCCAAATCACCTAAAACCAAATTCCCCCGCCGATCTCCTCAACTTATAGGGAAAACGGAGTTCGATGAAACAGGTTTAACCTTCCATCTTCAAGGCCCTCCATTTTATAGAGAGTTCATAGTTATAGCAGAAGAGATCTCCTCTTTTGGCCACTCGTTCCCTCTCCCTTGCCGCATTACCCCGATCGATCAAAAAAACCTCGACTTAGTTATTCCTAGAGAAGAGATCGAAAAACAGGCACAGCCGGGAGAAAGTTATCGGTTCACAATCATCCCCAAGGAAGCTCCTTCGGTGTGCATCGAAACGACTTTTCCTCTCGAATTTAATTGTTTATAAACAATTCTCCAACCTCATTTAGTGTTTTATAAGCATTTGACTATAAATAAATTGGAGCAAAAATTTCCGAAATTCCTACATTCTGTCTACAAATTACAAACAATCTTTCCACATCTTAGAGGGTTCTTTTTATCAAAGAGTAGGTAGAAAAGGCGTACATTCAGCGTAGTCGCTTTTCAACACCCCTGCAAAAAGATTGGGCATAGGCTTCTAAAATTATCTTCCGAGTCGTCTCCCAGTCGAGGCAAGGGTCTGTAATTGATACCCCATAGCTTAGAGGGGAAACCATAGGCTGAGAACCCTCTTTAAGGTGACTTTCCAGCATGATTCCTTTGATAGGAGAGCTGTTCTCGGAAAGTTGATCGATAACCTCCTTAAAAACAGAAACTTGATTTAAGTAATTTCCTTGGGAATTATCATGAGAACAATCGATCATAACTTTATCACAAACATTTAACTGTTGGCAGAGTAAGAGGGTTTTCAAAACAGATTCCCTATCATAATTAGGTTTCCTTCCTCCCCCTCGAAGCACAACATGGCAAAGAGGGTTTCCTTCCGCTTGAATACGAGCTATTTGTCCGGAGTTGGCCATGCCCAAAAAAACGTGTGAGCGACTCGCCGATAGAACTGCATGAACGGGAGTTTTAATATTCCCATCAATGGAATTTTTAAACCCAATCGGAAGATTTAGACTTGCTGCTAGTTGCCGGTGAGGAGGAGAAGCGCTAGTTCGAGCTCCAATACATCCCCAACTCAAAAAGTCACTGTAGTAAGGAGCTGTGATCGCCTCTAAAAGCTCACTGCCTACGGGAACTTTCATGTCAGTGAGCTCAAGTAGAAGCTGGCGCGCTAATCGAATTCCCTTTGTAAGATTATGTGAGCCATTGAGATCGGGATCATATAAAAATCCTTTCCATCCCAAGCTAGTTCGAGGCTTCTCAAAGTAGGTGCGCATCACCAAAAAAAAACGATCGGAGACATGGCTGGCCAGCTCAGAGAGACGCCAGGCATATTCTCTAGCCGACTCGAGATCATGAATCGAGCAGGGTCCCACTACTATAAGGAGGCGACTATCTAACCCTTTTAAGATCGCCTCAATAGTTTTCCTCGATTTCTGCACAAAGTGAGTATGAGCTTCAAGGCAAGGGATCTGAGCTCTGAGTTCTTGAGGTGAGGGAAAAGCTTCATTGATCGAGATGGATGTCAAACATAGAGAGGTCATAGATAAAAAATTAGCAAACATTCGACTTTTGTACCTTACTAAAATCACAGTAAGACATCCATTTTGAATCCTCGTGATTTAAAACCTTTTCTTTACATTTTTTTAAATTCTGTTTACATGAACCCCCCTGAAAATCTTGATAGGCTTGAAAATTGAAAAGTTACCGTTGGTTTTGTGTTGGATTGATTTTAGGGCTCAGCTTGCTGATGAATCCTATTCATGCAAATCTAACCCCCTATATTATAGCCACACACCCAAAAGGGGGATCGTATCTATTAATAAAAACACTGAATATGATTCACGGACTTCGACAGCCCAAATTATTCGCTCACTATGACGGTCGCCGCTTTAGCCCGGGCATGATTGACAAATATTGGCAGTCGGGGGGCATGCCATGGGTACATCTATTCGTTCCCGCATTCACCTATAATTATTTTTATGCCTACCATCCGGACTTCAAGGTGATTATGATCATAAGAGATTTGAGAGATGCTTATGTTTCATATGCTCATTGGATCTGTGATCCCGACATTCCTGAAGAAGAAAAGATCTATCGATCTTTTGAAAATGGGGCTTATTTTGAGATGAGTAGTTGTTTGTCTATTTTCCTCAATGAACCTAGATTTTACATAATCAGGTTTGAGGACTTGATCGGCCCTATGGGAGGAGGAGATAAAGATAAACAAACAGAAACAATTCATAGTTTAGCTGCATATATCGGCATGCCCATTTCAAAATCCTTGGCGAGGAGTACGGTGAGAGACTTTTTGGAGATTCTGAAGGCACCTTTAGAAAAGGACAAATTGGCTCGTGGAAAAAAGCATTTAATGAAGAGCAAAAACAGTGGTTTAAAGACCATTTTGGGGAGGAGTTAATTCGTTTGGGATATGAGAAAGACTATGATTGGTGAGTTTTTATAGTTGATTCAGTTGAAAATTTCACAAATTGGACGCAATATTTTTGCGAAAGGCAAAGCGCGGAGAACGAAACTGACTTGAATAAGTC
>JBAPRV010000046.1:0-5544 GCA_049281295.1 Chlamydiales bacterium | reverse complement strand
TTATTATGGAAAGGACCAGATTCCCTATCCGCTGCCTCAAGGAGGTAGGTGGCTGCTTTGACAGAAAAACTTGTGTTGTGGATATTTGTTGATTAGTTTGATCTGAATTTATTTTATTTGAATTTATACCATTTCCCAAAAATAAAGTCATAAATTGAATTATGAAGAGTGTGCTATCATCCTCCTCTTTGTAGGAGGATGGTTGATATGAAAGGAAGGCCAGCGGAGCACCTAGAAGGTTTGGATAGGTATAATTTTGCAAAATTAGCCTGTACAGAGGGAAGTGCAAGAGAGAGAAGACGATTTTTAGCTTTTGCGCACATTCAAGATGGGAAAAGTTTTTCTGATGCAGCTTATATGGTTAAGGTTAAGCCACGCACGGTGATTGTGTGGGCGGCTAAATTCAGGCAGTATGGAATTGACGGGCTAAGGGAAAAATCCGGTAGGGGCACAAAAGGGCGTTTTTCCAAAGAAGAAAAAGAAGCGATTGGCAGGGCGATAGAGAGCATGCAACAGTCTCGTCCAGGAGGGCGTATTAGAGGTGACGATGTGCGTGAGTATGTGTATCAAACATACGGAGAGAGACTATCCAATGGGAGTTTGTATAGATTGTTACATGATATGGGACTCTCTTGGATTACAGGGAGATCAATCCACCCAAAGGCAGATATCAAAAAGCAGGAGTTATTTAAAAAAACTTTTCAGAAAAAGTACGGGAAGTGATCCCGCAGGGTATAGAGCTAGAGCATGTAGATATATGGTTTCAAGACGAAGCCAGAGTGGGGCAAAGGGGTACGCTAACACGAACGTGGGCCAAAAAGGGTACAAGGCCGAGATTGACAAGGCAGCAACAGTTTGAGTATGCCTATATTTTTGGAGCTGTGTGTCCTGCAAAAAATATCTCCGTGGGATTAGTGTTGCCATCATCAAACTCAAAAGCAATGTTAGTGCATCTGCGAGAAATTTCAGCACAAGTTCCACAAAGGCGTCATGCAGTGGTGGTGCTTGATGGCGCAGCATGGCATACAACAAACAGCATCAGGGTATTCGACAACCTGAGCTTGCTTATATTGCCCCCTGCATCTCCGGAGCTCAATCCTGTAGAACAGATATGGCAACAATTGAGAGACAATTGGTTAGCAAATCGTTGTTACGATGGGTATGAAGCTATAGTGGATGCATGTTGTGACGCTTGGAATTGGTTCGTTGATACCCCTGGTCGCATGATGCAACTTTGTACAAGGTCATGGGCTATTTTATGACTTTATTTTTGGGAAATGGTATTATTTCTCGGAAATGGTATTACATCAAGCGTCAACTCGTGAAATGCGATCGAATCGGCTTGATGAGCGCTTCACCCTTCAGTATAAGCTGAATATATTTCATTCGCAAAGTAGATCACACCCGATAGGGCTGAAACCGCATAGCCGGCAATAACCCAAGCAGGGGTGCCTCCTGGACCAAAGCCACATTGAAAAGGGAAGGCAAGTAGATCAAAAGAGGCCACAACCGCCTCTCTCGCTTCGTTTCCACATTCTCTTATCCCTAACTCACTATAGGCCGCTTCATAGATTGCATGGAAAAAATAAAGAACGGTAGCCCCTGAAAAGGCGCCTATTATGGTTGAACTCATCATGGCTGCATACTTTCCCAGATCTATTGCTTTGAGAGTATTTAGCCATGTGAAAGGGGATAGAGTGCGTGCTGCTAACACTAAGGTATCAACAGCAACAAGGAGCCAGGAGCGTGGTTCTCCATCATTTTTATAAAACATTTTTCCGGATAGAAACTTTTCCCAGGAAAAAATGAAGCGGGTTGCTGAAATAGTTGATGCAGTAGCAGCAAAACCTTGAGCTACATTGCCTGCACGGATATGGGCCTCCTGCATCCCATTTAGGCTTAAGGTGTTCTGGACAAGACGGGAAAAATCATCATTCATCTGGAAGAAGCGCCAGCCATATTCCGCTCCTTTACTCGCATCATCCATCCATTTACTAAAGCCCGTATCCCTATAATTTCGATCTATTGCAGGTTGATAAGTTTGGTATGTCATAAGAAAATCTCAATACAATTTAATTTGAATGGATGATATGTAAAGAGATTTTAAAAATCTATATAAAATAAATATTATAAAACAGCGGTCTTTTCGTAAATAATATTTTTGAATACGGAATAAGTAGGGGGTATTTCAATGGCTTGTTTCGGTTTCGTAAGAACCTGCTTAAGTTTACCCGGAACATCAATGGTTTTAGAGACGAGAGGTTTCAGGCTTTCAATAAATTTAGCAGGATGGGCTGTTTCAAAAAATATCCCTCTATAAGGCCTCTTTTCATTTAGGTAGTTATATAGAGCTAAATAAGCAAAGGCGCTATGAGGGTCAAGAAGGTAGTGATGCTTTTTCAATACTTGCTGGATGGCTAGCTTCACTTGTTTGTCTTCAAAGCTAATTCCAACGATCTCTTTTTGCATCTTTTCTCGAGAGTGGTCGTAAAGCTCCAATAGGCGGGGAAAATTGCTTGGATCTCCCACATCCATCGAGACAGCAATCGTTTGGTAGGCGGTGTGGGGTTGAAAAATGCCTGTTTTTAAGTAGAGAGGGACCTCATCATTAATATTGGTGACCCCTAAGAAATGATCGATCGGAAGCCCCATCCTTTTGGCTAATATCCCTGACACTAGATGTCCAAAATTCCCGCAGGGAACTGAGAAAATGACAGGCTTGTCATTCTCGGGAAGTCGGCTGTACGCATAGAAATAGTAAAGGGCTTGGGGGAAAAGGCGTGCCACATTGATTGAATTGGCTGTTGTCACTATCGCTCCCTTTTTTAAATCGGGATCTAAACAAGCCTTTTTGAGAAGCTGCTGGCATTGCTCAAACGTACCTGCAACCTCTAAAGCAGTGACATTCTGACCCATGGTGGTCAATTGTTTTTCTTGTGAAGAGGTGACTAATCCTTTGGGATAGAGGATATAGACCTTAACCCCTTCGATACCGCAGAAAGCTTGGCCTACAGCGCTTCCGGTATCTCCTGAGGTGGCAACGAGGATGACTATCTCCTCCTCTTTTTTTCGCCAATATTTAATGAGAGTCGCCATAAAACGGGCGCCAAAGTCTTTAAAAGAAAAAGTGGGCCCATGGAACAGTTCAATGGTGTGTAGGTTGTCGGAAAAGGAGAGGAAAGGGGCAGGAAAATTAAAGGCCTCTTCGAACACTTTTTGAATTTCTGTTCGTGTCATTTCATTTTGGAAGATCTTGCTCCCCACTGCCAGCAGACATTCAAAGAAGGAGAGGCCATGCATTTTTTTTAATCGACTATGAGAAAACTGAGGAAGGGTTTTAGGAATATAAAGCCCTCCATCCGGAGAAAAGCCTTGATAGACGGCTTGTCTAAAGGAGACATCTCTAACCTGATGAGAGGTGCTGTCAAACAGCATGATTATAAACTCACTTGCATAGTGATCGTCTCAATATATTTTGTGTCAGGCAAGTTATAAATATTCTTCTTTGATGGCTCTTTGTAAAAGCAGCTTGACAGCATCTTTTGGGCTCAATCCTTCGTAGATGATTTTATAAACCGCTTCGGTAATGGGCAGTTCAATCTCAGCTTTTTTAGCAAGTTGCATGGCTGAGACGCAAGAATAACTCCCTTCTACGACCATTCCAATTTTCTTTTTTGCTTCTTCGGGAGCCATTCCCTTTGCGATGAGATGTCCAAAGCGATAGTTTCTGCTGAAATTCGAAAGGCAAGTGACACACAAGTCTCCCATTCCCGCTAAACCATTGAGAGTTTCTGCTCTGCACCCTTTTGTGACTGCAAGCTTACGAATCTCATGAAGGCCCCTGGTCATCAATGCAGCTTTTGTATTGTCCCCAAATCCGAGACCATCTGCAACTCCGCAGGCAATGGCAATGATGTTTTTCAAGGCTCCGCCCAACTCAACTCCATTTATATCGGGATTGGGATAAATGCGAAATGTGAGGGTAGAAAAGGCCTCATGAATAGATGTCATCACATAAGGGTCGTAAGCGGAACAAACAACGGAAGCAGGGAGGTTTTGCAACACTTCTTGAGCAATGGAGGGGCCGCTTAAACAGCCTATCTGCTCTCGATGCTGTTCTCCCAGTACCTCAATGGCAACTTCACTTAGAAGTAGGCCTGTGTGCTGTTCGATCCCTTTGGAAGTAATCACAATAGGGCAGGGAGGGATATGGATATTTTTCATTAATTGAAAAACGTCTCGAATGCCCGCAGATGTCACTGCTTCAACAATTAGGTCTTTATCAAAGAGAGTCTCTTTTATTTGATTTGTGAAGGAAAGGTTGGGAGGTGTTGGGAAGCCCGGTAGTTTGGGATGCTCTGATTTTTGCTTGAGATGGTGAAGGATTTTTTCATCCTGAGTCCAAGAAATCACCTCATATCCCTTGGAAGCGAGAAGAGAGGCTAAGCAAAACCCCCATACTCCAGCACCTAAATAGCCTATTTTTTTTGTCATATTTCAATATAGGGTTGATTGGGGAGGGGCTGACCCTCCCATTTAGCCAACTGGACACAGGTTGGATAATAAAATTCAGCAGCGAGTTCAAACGCTTGGTCAGGTGGGGGTTCTACTCCACTTATATTCAAGTAAACATGCCTATCTAAGCTTAAAAGCGCTGCCTGCACGGCGTCAATGTTATTGGGTCCTTGAAAATTTTTCAAGGGAGCAAAGCACCGCTCTTTCGGATAAAGCCACACTTCCGAATGATCGGAGGCGGGCAGCACATCAAAAATAAATTTTTCAAATTTCCAGGCTTTGACGGTTTCCCCCATCCGATTCACGTTTTTTTTAGCCCGGTGAATGGGGAGGGAAAGATTTTTCACTTTATCTATAAAAGACATAGAAAAACAGTAGAGCCCTAGGTTGGCAATCAATGATTTTTTCAAACTGCTCTCCGTCATTTCAGAGTATTCCGTCACTATAGGTTTATTCCTCTGAGAGCCGATTACACCCACCTCCTCCTGGGATTCTTGACGCATAGCGGCCTTGATCGTTACCTCGCACTGATGGCGGGCATGAAAGCCAAATAATTCTTGATCGAAAGGGGCTGCAAGGGGGTTGTCGATGGGCAGGACATTGACCATTTGAACTCCCATTTTTTCCCATTTTTGCCAAATTCCACTTTCACAAAGACGAGAAAACACCTCTCCATTCCCATTAGGACCGCATCCTAACCGATCTGGAGTTTCTAGAAAAAGGTTTCCTTGAAAATCAAGAAATGGCCACATCCGTTGATAGAAAAAGCTCACTTGATGAGGAGAGAGTCTAAAAAAAGCATTTTGCACAAAAAATGCCTCCGTCTCGAGATGGTTGAGGGGGGAGGTCATAATGGCGAGCTGTAGAGGATAGCCTGCTTGTTCACTCGCTGCTTTAATTTTTTCAGCCACAAGCTGGAACAGTGATTTTTTTTTGACAAAAGAGACAGGGTAGCACCCTTTGGGTCCTGTACACCCCAAGCGGGATGCCTGCCCTCCGGCTAATAAAAGACAGGCGCACCTCCCCTCT
>JBAPRV010000045.1:0-7971 GCA_049281295.1 Chlamydiales bacterium | reverse complement strand
GATTTTGGCAAATGAGGTAATCAGTATAGATATCGAGAAGTTCTTCTTGGGTCATTTTTTTTCCTTTTTTCGAAAAGAAAATATACCTTCAAAGAACTTCTTTCAACTCACTTGTGCGTAAGGTGAGTTAATGAGTCGCTTCCGTATTATTAACTTTTTGTAAATATTTCAGCTATTTCTACTATACATAGTCAATCCTAAACTAGGGAGTCTCCATGTCTGCTACTTCACCAATCTCATCTCAGGTCACTTCTCCTCATACGATGGGGGATGAAGACACTCTTTCTCATGTGCCCGGCAGGCATGAAAAGGTTGCATCAGAAATTGCACAAATGCAGTTAAACCAACCAGGAAGCTCAGATCGATCTGATCAAAAGAGAAGAAAAGCTAGAATCTACTCTGAGCTCTCCGATGCGGACAAAGAGGCCGACAGACCTGTAAAAAGAACACAACCTAATAGTGAGTCAGGTGTTCCAGAAGTAGTACTCATGAAGCTAAAGGAGCTAGAAGCTCAGAGGCACAGATTGCAGCAGGCAGGTCCAATTTTAACCAAATTGCAGATGAGTGAGATGGGTCATGTTTTGAATGAAATGGACAACTTAAAAAGTCAATATTACATGACAACGAAACAAGAAAGAGAAACACAGTTAACTTTGACAGAACTTTTTCTTAAACACTGCCTACTTGATGAGTCAAACGATTCTGAATTACTCAGTTTGCTAAGCGATGTTTTGAGAAAGCAAGCTCTTCTTTTATATGGATCAAAGAGAAAAAAGAAATTTATTGAAGCACTAGAAATGAACGAAAGAAGCTTAACAATAGACCCTAAAAATGCTTTTGCAATAAACATCTCAGGAAAGATCAATGCGATTAGGTTTACAGTTTTCTCGACCGGAGCAGAGAAAAAAGTATCGGGAGATTTTGCCGAAAAGAGGTTAAGAGAAACATTAGATCATGATGTCGAATCCATAGGGCTTCTAGGGAGTGTTTTGATTGAAAAGAGTAAGGGCTTAAAAGACAAAGAAGAGGTAAGGAGCAAAATACTGGAAGCGGAAAGTCTGTTTACGAAAGCTTTAGAAAAAGCACCTGAAAATATGCGTTTAGCAACCACAGCTGCAGATTTTCTGTTTATGGAGCTCCTGCCTGTTTTAGAAGAAGAGCAGACATCATGCCTTGAAAAAGGTAAAGAGGCTATCAGGGAATTCAGCGAAGAATTGTTGAGGAAAAAGCTCGCAGAGTTTCCTGAGAATGAGTGTATCATAGAAGATTTATTACAAGTTTTATATGTACAAATTTACAATAATCTTTTCCCGGAAAAAACATTCGAAAAATTAAAAGAAATGGAAAATTTGATTGATAAATATCAAAGGTTGAATTCCAATCCTCCAGAGGTATTGATTTGGCGGGCACGCCTCTTGGTGCAGTGGTCTAGCTACAAAAAAGAAGATGAGGCATTGAAGTTAGAGCAAGCAGAACATTCACTCTCTCAAGCTGTATCATTAATGCCTGAATGCCAAAATTTAAAGAGGGAACAGCTAGCATGTTTGACAAGGCTGGTTGTGGTCTTAAAAGGAAAAGAACAAGTAAGTTGGTTGAAGAGACTGGAAAGCCTGCTAAGAGATAGGATATTAGAAGATCCTAATGATATCAATCTAAGGCTGGAGCTGGGAAGGGCTATTATGTTTCAGGGTAAAAACGCTGAGGCAGAAAAGGAATTCATCAGGATTATAAAGATGAAAAGTGATTGCGCTCAAGCATGGAGGGAGTTAGGAATTCTTTCATGTGATCGAGCTTCTAGAAAGGTAGGAGAAGAAGCACGCAACCTGCTAATAGATGCCAAGGAAAAGCTCAAAAAAAGCCTTGAGTTAGAGCCTAGGAATACTAAAGCAGAAGAATATTATAGATATGTTTTGAACCGTATTCAATAGAGCTCATCCTAAAAATGAAAAGCGATTTAAATTCATTTTGCTGAAATAGATAAATTGAAATCTTAGTTTGGAGTCGCTATGTCCGCTATTACACCAACCTTATCTCAGGCAGCTTCACCCCATGCAACAGAGGATGAAAACACTCTTTCTCATGTACCCGGCAGGCGTGAAAAGGTTGCATCAGAAATTGCACAAAAGCAATTAAACCAATCAGCAAGCTCACAAGCTGGCTCTCTATCTGAGCGCTGGGACACGTACAAACAAACCAGCGGATTTGAAAAAAGATTAAAGCCCAATGGTGTTCCAAGAGCAGTATTAGAGAAATTACAGAACCTGGAGGCTCAGAGGGTTAGATACCAAGAATATCCAAATTTAACTAGAGAGGATGTGAGAAAGCTTGGATGCGTTTTGAATGAAATAGACACCTTAAGAAGTCAATATTATATGATATCGGAAGCAGAGCGGAAAAAGAGTTTGAAGGAAATAGAAACGTTGCTTCACGTGTACTTGTCTCTGGAAGGAGAAGATTCCGGTTTGCTCAGTTTACTAAGCGAAAATTTAAGAAAGCAAAGTCTTCTTTTATATAAACCAGAAGGAAAAAAGAAATTAGTTGATGCCTTAGGCAAGATAAAAAGAAGCTTAAAAATAAATCCTCAGAGCACTGTTGCAATAAACATTTCCGGGAAGATTTATGCATGTTTTTTTCTCTATTTCTCGACTGGAAAAGAGAGAAAATTATCGGGAATCTTAGCCGAAAAGAGTTTAAAGCAAACTTTAGGTTTGAATGACATGGAATCTATCGAACTTCTAGGAAAGGTTTTGACTCTAAAGAGTGAGGATCTTGTGGATAAAGAAGAGAAAGATGGACACTTAAAGGAAATGTTTGAAGTATATAAAAATGCTTTGGGCAAACAGGTGGGAAACCTTCACCTGTTTTCCCTCTTTGCCTTTTTTTCGGTTATGAGTTATGTCCCTATTCTCAAAGGAGAAGCATACAAATTAAGCTTGGAGCAGTGGAAAGAAGGGTTAGGTTTAATAGAAATGGGGTTGAGGGATAAAATCACAGAGTGTCCTGGGAATTTTCATTTCCTGGAAGATTATTTACAGGTTATATTTACACAAATTTATTGGAACTTTTGTTCCAAAAATGAGATGGATGAAAAATTTAACCAAATGAGAGTTTTGCTCGAAAGATATCAAAAAGAAAACGCTGAGCATTTTGTCGTGAAGGTTTGTTGGGCACGTTTTTTTTTCCTGCAGTCTAGATTCCTAAAAGAAGAAGGAAAAGCAAAGGAGTTGTTAGAAAAAGCAGCATCTACGATCAACAATATCCTCTACTTAGTACCCGAACGCTTTGATATGTGGATGGAGCTGTTACTCTATATGACAGAACTAGTTGGAGTCTTAAAAGGACCCGATAAGGTGAAAAAATTGGATGAATCTCTAAATCTGCTCCAAAAGATGATAGCAGAAAACCCTGAAAACATGTGGTTAAGGCTGCAACTGGGGGAAGTTTTAAGCTTCAGGCTAAATATGTAGAGGTCTCTCTCTAGAGATCGGATGCCATCAAGAGGCTTTAGGCCGTTGTGATCTTCTTATTGGCCGAGCCTTTGATTTAAATCATCTGCAGCGCTGATCAATCCTAAGTGGGTGAATGCTTGGGGAAAATTTCCTAAATGCTCGCCGCTTGCACTCAGTTCTTCCGAATAAAGACCTAGGTGGTTCGCATAAGTGAGCATCTTTTCAAAAATTAGCCTTGCCTGTTGAAGATCGCCTGCGCGAGAGAGGCATTCGATGAACCAAAAAGAGCACATGTTAAAGGTTCCCTCTCCTCCTTTCAAGCCGTCAGATGCCGCATCACTCACATTATATCGGTGCATGAGTGAGTCATCCAGAAGGGTGTTTTTTATCGCTTTTAAGGTGGAGAGCCAGCGGGGGTCCTTGGGTCCTAGAAACTTTGCAAGGGGCATCATTAAACTTGCTGCATCGAGCGAGCGCCCTTTTTGTGTCTGCACAAATGCTTGCTGTTCAAGGTTCCAGTAGTCTTGTAGAATATTTTTGTAAATAGTATCCCGGGTTTTCATCCAGCGGTCTATGGGTCCAGGGAGTGAGCTTTCAAAGGCGATATGAATCGCACGGTCTAAAGCTACCCAGCACATTAAACGGGAGTAGAGGAAGGCTTGTCCCCCTCCTCGCACTTCCCAGATCCCTTCTCCCTCTCTCTCCCAGTTTTTCTCCACCCAGTTAACAAGCATTGTCAGGTGGGACCATAAATCCATGGAGATGGTTTCAGCATGTTTGTTGTAAAGATAGACCGCCTCCATCAGTTCCCCATAAATGTCTAATTGCAGCTGTTTATAGGCTTCATTGCCTATCCGAACGGGTGACGAGCCTCGATACCCTTCCAGATGAGGTAGAATGGATTCACTCAGGTCATGCCCTCCGTCGAGTCGATACATCACCTGCAGAGAACCGTCGGGATTGAGCTCACAACACCTAGCTTCAATCCAGTTCATAAAGGCAGTGGCCTCTTCGGTATAGCCTAAGCTGAGAAGAGCATCGATGGTGAAGGAAGAGTCTCTAATCCAAGTATAGCGGTAGTCCCAGTTTCTTTCCCCGCCTATAGCTTCCGGAAGACCAAATGTAGGCGCCGCTACAATGGATCCATGCTTTCTTGAGGTCAACATTTTAAGAGTCAAGGCCGATCGATTTACCGTTTCACGCCATCGTCCTCGATAGTTCGAACGATTTGTCCAATTCCGCCAATAGTTCATCGTTTTTTTAAAGGCGTGTGTGGTGTATTCAGGGTTGGCAGAAGCGGAATCGGAGGCCTCTTCTAAAACAAACGCCATGGTTTCTCCCGCTCGAAGAGAGATTTCGCCGATTGCGGCCCCATTAGAACGTTTGAGCGGCGCCTTGGTGCGCAAACGAAGAGTTGGAAGAGTTTCTCCTTTTGGGATGAACAATACTTCCCCCTCTTTTTGTTCGATAGAGTGCTCTTGACGTCCATAGTCGAAGCGCGGTTCACAGTGGACATGAAAACGGGCTTGACCGCGCACCATTTTTATTCGTCTGACGAGGATGCCGGGCGAATCATCCTCTTCGATATCCATAAAATCAGAAATTTCCGCCACAGCCCCGATGGAGAGAAAACGGGTAAGAAGAATGTTCGTGTCAGGAAGATAGAATTGTTTGATATGCGGTTTTTCAAAAAGAGGAGCGAGTTGAAATCTCCCGCCTTTTTTATCATCGAGAAGAGCGGCAAAAATGGAAGGAGAGTCGAAATGAGGAAAACACATAAAATCGATAGAGCCGTTCATACCGATCAATGCGACGGTTCTCAAATCGCCAATCATTCCATACGCTTCAATAGGCAAATATTCCATAGCTCTCTTCTCCTTTGACAATATCTAGTCTGATGATATAATTACTTCTATGCAAAATTTTTCTGATACCGTCCAACAAATAATTCAAAACGCTTTTCAAAAAGCACAAGCCAACCAAAATCCCGAGGTTTCGGAAAACCATCTTCTTCTCTGTTTTTTGGAGGATCCCGAGGGATATTTTTGCTCTATACTTGAAGAGTTTAAGGGCAACGTGGAAAAGCTGATGAAAGAGGTGGGCGAAGCGGTCGACCATCTTCCCACCTACACGGGCGAAGGGGAGACTCCCAAGCCGTCTAATGACTTTCAAAGCAGGGTGTTGGATGCCCAGAATTTTGCAAAAGAGTTCAACGATACCTATATCTCCAGCGATCATTTTCTTTTAAGTTTCTGGAAGGGGGCTAAAGAGCCGTTTAACTCATGGAAGAAATCAACAAATATTTCTTTGGGCGAAGTGAAAGCAAAGATCCAAAAAATACGAGGTGACAGGCACATGGATTCTCCAACTGCTGAAGGAAGTATGAAAAGCCTCGAGAAGTTCTGCAAAAATTTAACCCAGCTTGCCAAGCAGGGAAAGTTAGACCCTGTCATTGGAAGAGATGAGGAAATTCGCAGGACGATTCAGGTCTTAAGTCGCCGGACTAAAAACAACCCGATGTTGATCGGAGAACCGGGCGTGGGAAAGACGGCGATTGCAGAGGGTTTGGCGCAGCGGATTATTCAGGGAGATGTTCCCGACTCCTTGAAAGGGAAGTATTTGGTTGTGCTGGATATGGGCAGCCTGATTGCAGGGACAAAGTTTCGCGGAGAGTTTGAAGAGCGGTTAAAAAGCATTTTACAAGAAATTGAAAAAGAAGAGGGTAAAATTATCCTTTTCATTGATGAGGTACACACATTAGTGGGAGCGGGAAGTGCCGAGGGGTCTATGGATGCCGCTAACCTTTTAAAACCCGCTTTGGCAAGAGGGGCTCTTCACTGCATTGGTGCCACAACGCTTAATGAATACCAAAAATATATAGAAAAAGATGCAGCCCTTGAAAGGCGTTTTCAACCGGTCTATATCGCAGAGCCTTCACAGGAAGATTCGATCGCTATTTTGCGAGGTTTGCGTGAACGCTATGAGATTTTCCACGGGGTCCGCATTACCGAATCGGCGCTACAAGCTGCTGTAGGACTCTCTAGCCGCTATATCACCGACCGTTTTCTACCCGATAAAGCGATCGATTTGATCGATGAAGCGGCAAGTCTGATACGGATGCAGCTCGGCTCACTTCCGCTGCCTATTGATACCAAAGAGCGGCAGCTCTCCTCTTTAATCATCAAGCAAGAGGCTCTCCGCCGAGAAGAGAGTGAAGAGGCTCAAGCTGAAATAGAGGCGCTTGATAAACAGGTTGCGCAAGTGAAAGAAGAGCTCAATGCACTAAAACAGAGATGGGAGAGTGAGAAAAAACTACTTCAATCGGTAAAAGAGAAAAAAAATGAATTAGAGCGGCTCCGATTTCAAGAAGAAGAGGCGGAGCGGGTCGCTGATTATAATGCAGTGGCGCAACTGCGCTACAGCACCGTCCCTCAATTGGAAAAGGAGATTAATGAAGCTGAGAAAATGCTTCACGACAAAAAAAATCGCCTCCTGAAAGAAGAAGTTGATGAGTATCTTGTGGCTCAAATTGTCGGCAAATGGACCGGTGTCCCGGTACAGAAAATGTTGGAAGGGGAGGCTAAAAAACTGCTTAAGCTTGAAGAGACGCTTGAAAAAAGAGTGGTGGGGCAATCGTTTGCCGTCAAAGCAGTCAGTGATGCAATCCGGGCTTCACGAGCCGGCTTAAATGACCCCAACCGACCCACGGGTGTTTTTCTCTTCCTGGGACCTACCGGAGTAGGGAAAACGGAGCTTGCCAAAGCCTTAGCAGAGCAACTTTTCAATCAGGAAGAAGCGATGATTCGACTCGACATGTCCGAGTACATGGAAAAGCATACAGTGTCGAAGCTGATCGGCTCTCCTCCCGGCTATATAGGATATGAAGAGGGTGGACAGCTCTCCGAAGCACTCCGTCGCCGCCCCTATGCGGTTGTCTTGCTCGATGAGATTGAAAAAGCACACCACGATGTCTTTAATATTTTATTGCAGATGTTCGATGAAGGGAGGCTTACCGACAGTAAAGGGAGGAAGGTTAACTGCAAGAGTGCTCTTTTTATTATGACCTCAAACCTTGGCTCCGAGCAGCTGATGAATAAAGTTCAAGAGGAGAAAGAGCTTACCAAAGAGGCCGTTTTAGCCACTGTCGAGCCGATTCTCAAAGCGCATTTTCGCCCCGAATTTCTCAATCGCCTCGATGAAATCCTTCCTTTTCTACCCTTGCGAGAAGAGCAGCTCGCTCAAATCGTCACCTTGCAGATGAATCGGGTGGCTGAGCGTATGCAAGAAAAGCACATTGCTCTTCATTGGGATGAGGAGACCACCCACCATCTGGCCAAAGAGGGGTATGATCCGGCCTTTGGAGCTCGCCCTCTTAAACGATTGATTCAGCATGAAGTGGTCAACCCTCTATCTCGTGCTTTGCTTGAGGAAACCATTACGAATCATAGCGAGGTGCTCTTGAAAATGCATGAAGGTAAAATCACTTTTGCGAGTCGATAGCTATGGGTTCACCCGTTGTTAT
>JBAPRV010000044.1:0-1701 GCA_049281295.1 Chlamydiales bacterium | reverse complement strand
GACACTGCAAAATACCTCTATGCTAAACTTGCACCGTGGGCAAAACAGGAGTTAGGGTTAGAAAGCGCACTGGTAACAGGCACAGAGGGCAACCAGACCACGTTGCCAGGACTACGCAAAGATCTTTCCTCTATCCTCTCCACCTTTGCTCCTCTCGCAAAAGAACGGCCAACAGACCTCGCTGAAGAAGGCAATCTAGACCTGCTCATTGCCACTGACTGCATCTCCGAAGGCCAAAACCTCCAAGATTGCGACTACCTAGTTAATTACGACATTCACTGGAATCCGGTACGCATCATCCAACGCTTCGGCCGCATTGACCGTATCGGCTCCCCTAACCAATGCATCCAGCTTGTTAATTTTTGGCCCAACATGGAGCTGGAAGAATACATCAATCTCGAACAGCGAGTCAGTGGCCGAATGACACTCCTAGATATCTCCGCTACGGGTGAGGAAAATTTGATCGAGCAAGAAGCCGGTAACCAGATGAACGACCTGGAATACCGACGTAAACAGCTTCTCAAACTACAAGATACAGTCATTGACTTGGAGGATCTCTCAACAGAGGTATCCATCACTGATCTAACGCTAACCGACTTTCGTATTGACCTAGCTGAATATCTCAAGTCACACCCAGGTCTCTTAGAGTCTCAACTTTTAGGATCATATGCCATCACAACTACGAAGGAGTCTGAAATTCTACCAGGGATTATTTTCTGTCTGCGAGCAGAAGGCAACGCAGCAAAACGAAAGGTCGAACCAGGCTATCCACTTGCACCGCACTATCTTGTACATGTTAGCGATGATGGCGCCGTACTACTCCCCCATACCCAAGTTAAGCAGACCCTCGATCGATTAAAACGCCTCTGTTTAGGCTGTGAATCACTCGATGCCAATGCCTGTGCCCGATTCGATAAGGCAACAAAGCAGGGAGAAGATATGCATACTGCAAGGAGCCTGCTGGCAACAGCTGTTTCTGCCATCCTTGGCAAGAGTGAAGAACGTGCTATATCTAGTCTTTTTTCCCCAGGCGGCACTCATGCAATAAAAGGTGAATTCTCCGGTGTCAATGACTTCGAAGTGGTAGCTTTCCTCGTAGTGCTTCCAAGCGAGGCCTCATGAACGCTACAGATCTTATTAATGCTTTCGGATTACCTGCTGGAGCCTACGTAAATAAACGTGTACCCAAGAAGCTGTTGGTAGAGAACGGGGCGCCTACAACTGGGGACGTACATAAAATCAATAACGGAATCGAAGATCTTTATTGGGTCGCTGCACTTAAACCAGCCACAATCGGCATTGCTGCATACAGTGACGATACGCGAGAAATTCTGGAGATTATGATGCTTAGCTTGACTTTACGCGAGAGTGTAAAAGCCAAGCGTCTTAATGAGCTTGTGCATCGGGCTGTGCCCTACCCGGTAGTACTTATCACAACACAAGATTCATCTCTTACTCTCTCATTAGCTCAAAAACGGAGGTCTCAAGCCGAAACAGGCAAGATAGTAATCGAAGGAGAAGTCATTGAAGTTCATTTGAATAATGAAATTAACAAGAACTTTCTTGAATCTTTTTTGCAATCATTGATATTAGCAGATCAGTGTGTAAAAACATTATTTGAGTTATATGAGGGTTGGATCGATATCATGTTGACATTACAGGCCGCACATTTCACCGGGAGCTTTACTAAACCAAGCTCTG
>JBAPRV010000043.1:0-2596 GCA_049281295.1 Chlamydiales bacterium | reverse complement strand
GATACATTTATGAGACCTCTGCATAACTTGGGAAATGTCGAAAAATGAGCTTTTTGCGGTTAGATTTGAAAATTTCCATTTTTCTCATTATCAATAGATAAGAGGAAAATGGAAACTTTCAAAGATAGCTGGAAAGAGCTATTTAGCGGCGTTTAATTCTGGTATATTTATAATTGGCCAAAAATGTAATAGCAGGAATTAATTATGAGTCTTCAAGTTCCGAATGATAGGGGTCTGGGAATCATACCCCCACAAACCCCTTGGCAAAGGTTTAGGAGATGGCATATAGACAACTGGATCCTCCCTTGCATTGTTCGCCTACATCAGATAGAGACCTCAAGCCATGGAGAGCGAAGTTGGACTGAAAGTACTGAGCATGGGTGTTGTAAACTTTACCTAATATTTTGTCAGTGTCTTTGCTGTGGATGTGATAATAACCAAAATGAACGGCAGCAATCTACTATGATTACTGACCAAGAACCAGCCTCTGTGATTAATCTCTCTACCACACAAGATTCAGAGATACAAAATCAAAACGATATAGAAGGCGATAAGAACCTCAACCCTTAGACCTTGATTGCTACCTAAACCTCGCTTAGAAGAAGTTTGAACACGCCAGCTACTGCCTGAATTGCCTTAGCAAGGGGGTCTCCCTTGCCATCGGCAATTCAGTTGTATAGTCGATTCTATTTGAAAATTTCCATTTTTCGCATTATCAATAAGATAAGAGGAAAATGGAAACTTTCAAAGATAGCCGGAAAGAGTTATTTAGCGGCATTTCCTAAGTTATGCAGGGGTCTCTCTAAGCGGGGTTTAGGTAGCAATCAAGGTCTTAGCTGATCAGGGCTTTACAAAAGTATTTGGTAAGCTGAAGAAAAGAGGTTAGCGAGGCAGGGCTGAACATGTTATCTCCTATCACCCGACTCAATGGTTTTTTTCCATTGCCCCATCCCCAATTTAATTGAGATCCGATGCGAAAGGCATAAGGATAGTGGTTTGAAATATATTCGTGAACCGCGGGAGTTGTTTTTCCAAAGGGGTAAATAAATGAAGAGATAGCTTGAGGAAGTTTCGCTTCTAAGATCTCTTTAGACCGTACGACCTCTTGCTCTAAGTCGACGAACTTGAAGGTTAGATTACAATGCATGAAAGAGTGAGAAGCGATCTCTACAAGGCCGCTTTCAACCATTTCATTGAGCTCTTTCCACGTGCAAAAAGGAGCTTTGGTATCGAAAAAACCATCTTGCATCGCGAGGGTGTAGGGGACGCTTAGCCTCTCTTCCGGGGAAAGATCGGTTGACTCGAGAATGTAGCGAACAGGAACTGCTAAAAGAGCGCGGATTTTAAATTCTTTAAGAAGGGGAAATATATAGTGGTAAAAATCAAAGGTCGCATCATCAAAGGTTAAACAGATGGAAAGCTTCCCCTTTTGAAGAGGATCTCCCGGTAAAACAATGGGATAAGTTTGATTTAGTTCATGAAAGTGTGATCGGAGGCATTTTAGTGTGTTGGCGTGTTTGCCACTCCCCACACCATGATACATAATAGCTAAGAGCATGACTTGTCTTGATTGGCTATATAGAGCTTTAGATATTTATAAAAAGCGGTATGGCCTTTATACATGGAAATTAAAAACCCTTCAAACCCTCCTAAAAAACCTCGCTTCAGAAGGTAGCTTGTTATAAAAGCTCCCAAGCCATGGTAGAGGGCAGTGACCGGGGAAGCCTTCCGTTTATGTTGATACTGTTTGGCAAAAAGGGTGGAATAGCACTCCATTTTAATGAGAAAGTCCGAAAGGGTCTCGTAAGAATAGTGGTGAATTGGATGATCTAATAAAATTTCATTTAAATCTTTTGTGATAACCTTTTCATGCACCAAGGTTTCACTAAAAGAGGTTTGCTGTTTGTTATATAGACGAACATGCCGC
The DNA here is from genome assembly GCA_049281295.1 of Chlamydiales bacterium. GTDB lineage: Bacteria > Chlamydiota > Chlamydiia > Chlamydiales > JAAKFR01 > JBAPRV01. The sequence continues at coordinate 669 of JBAPRV010000043.1, read as the reverse complement.
TCAGGATACCACCCGCACCATTTAATTTGCTTCCCATTGAAAAAATTAAGAAAGGGAATGGAATAGACATGGTTGGGATGGAAGGGGAGCGCATGGATCTCGTCGATAAGTGCTTTGGTTACAACCTCGTCAGCGTCGATAGAGAGGATCCAGCTGTTTTTGGCTAGTTCTGCCGCTTCATTGTGGGAGCGCCCAAATCCTTTAAAGGATTTTTGGTGGATAGATACATTAGGGTAGTGTTTAGCTATCTCTAAAGTGTGGTCGGTCGAGCCGGTATCGTATAAAATAATTTCATCGAACGATTGGAGCTGCTGGAGGACTTCTTTCAAACGGCTCTCGCCGTTTTTTACTAAAAGGGTAACGCTAATCATCCTATTAACGGCATGGAAACCCATCCCTTCAAGGGTGGGAGGAAATGCCGCTCCTTTTTTTGTTTTTTAAAAATAAATTCTAAAATACACTTCTCTTTGTGAAAAGGACTATTGCTCTTAGATTGAATGTTTCTGCTGTAGAAGGAAATGCTTTTTGCCAGCTTCAAGAGGTGTTTGCAAAGGCATGTAATCAAGTAGCCCGGATCGCTTTTCAAAAAAAAGAAAAAAATCGGGTTCGCCTGCATCACTTGAGTTATTTTCTTCTGCGGAAAGCTTTTCCGGAACTTGGAGCTCAAAT
>JBAPRV010000042.1:0-13233 GCA_049281295.1 Chlamydiales bacterium | reverse complement strand
AAGCGGGGCCTCCCCCTCCCATCATGCTCTGTTTGAGGTCGCAATAGTAGATGGGAAATGGGATCCAATCGAGCGATAGAGCACGGCATTGATCTTCAGCGATCATAGCTATAGAGTCATCAGGGAGTGTGACTAATTGCGAGTTAAAAAGATAGCTTTCTATAGCCCGTTGAGCAGGCAGCATCTCTTCTGTGACTTCTATGGCTTGAAGAGGGCATTTACAGACTTTTTCTACTTTTTCTTGAAGCATTTGAATGGTTTGCTCAGCTTTTACAAAAGCATGTTCATGATAGAGAAAGATATTTCTATGCCCTGTTGAGATGAGATCGTTATGAAAAACCCCGAGATCAATCATTTCAGGGTTTTGTTGTGCAAAGCAACTTTGAATAGGGGGAAGGCCATGCTGTCTAGCCACCGCTTGGGAGGCTTCCAGCGCTTGTCTGGCAGGAAATTTACGCGGGGTAGTATCCAATAATTCTTTTCCGTAGACGAAAAGATAGACCCCCTTCTCTCCATGGGAGCGGCAAAAGCGGGTTTGGTTGGCTGTTCCCTCATCTCCTAAATCTCCCCCCTTGGGTAGAGGAGGGTGGATAGTAAACCCTGGGAAAATGAGCTGAAAAAGACGTAAAGTCTCCTCGGATTCTATAGAGCGGTGAAATCGGTTCAGTTGGTTTGCAACCGTGATATGGAGTTTATTGTCGAAGGTATCTATGGATGCACTGGCCGTTGCGATGTTGGCTGCCCACATGGAGGCTGTCGCGGTAACGGCTCTGAGAATCGGAGGAGCCTCTCTTCCTGCTTTTTCGATGATCTCTTTATCGCTCCCCCGAAAACCAAAAGCGCGTAGAAGAGGAATGGAAGGGCGTTCCTGGGGAGGTAGAACCGCTTGAGGCACACCCAGGTCCATCAAGAGCTTCATTTTCTTGAGCCCTTGAAGAGCTGCCTCTTTGGGATGGGCAACCTCACCTTCGTGCTTCATGGAGGGTATGTTACCAAGTGAAGAGCCCGCATGGTGATGGGTGGGACCTACAATCCCATCAAAATTGATTTCTAAAGCTTTTTTCACGATCTTGCCAATAACGTAACGCCAGGGGAAAGTTTATCGGGAAGATGCATCTCTTGGCTCTCTATAGAAGCTACCGGATAAGATGAATAGTCGGCTGCATAATAGGCGCTTGGCCGGTGGTTTCCACTTTTTTTGATTCCCCCAAAAGCTGAACGGCTGCTTGCTCCTGTGGTGCCATTATTCCAATTAATCACCCCTGCTTCCACTTCGTAGAAAAATTTCTGATATTTCTGAAGAGAATGGCTTAGAAGCGAGGCGGTTAATCCATAAGAGGTCCTGTTGGCCTCTTGAATGGCTTCATCAAAATCATTGACTTGTATGACCTGTAAAAAGGGGCCGAATAATTCTTCATCGGGTCTATGAGCCACTTCCGAGACGTCCATCAACCCGGGTGTTAAAAAGGAGGTCCCTTTGATAGGGGCTTTCATTTCGATCAGCTCTTTTCCTCCCCGAGCTCCAAAAGTGGCTTGGGCATTCAATAACTGCTCCATGCTCTCCATAGAAATGACGGGCCCCATGAAGGGTTCCGGTCGATCTGTGTACTTCCCTATCTTAAGAGAGCTGATCATGTGAGATAAAACTTTTAAAAATTCATCTCCCTCATGCCCTTTTATGAGAATCAGGCGACGAGCGCACGAACATCTTTGTCCTGAAGTGAGGTATGCCGATTGAATGGTGAGATAAGCAGCCGTCTCCAGGTCAGTAATATCCGTGACTACAAGAGGATTGTTCCCGCCCATCTCAAGGGCTAAAATTTTCTCGGGATGGTGGCTCAGCTCATGAGCGAGCTTGTTCCCTGTTCGATGGCTTCCGGTGAAAAATATTCCCGCAACGGAGGGGTGGGAAGCTAGAGCTTGCCCCGTAACACTCCCGCCCTGAACAAGATTTAAAACACCTGGAGGAAGCGAAACCGATTCCCAGCATTTTATGATCTCTTGGGCTGTTAAAGGGGTTTTCTCGCTGCTTTTAAATACCACAGTATTGCCTGCCAAAAGGGCCGGGACGATATGCCCATTGGGGAGATGGCCCGGAAAATTAAAAGGGCCAAATACAGCAATCACACCATGCGGTTTATGATGCGTAATAATAGCTGAGGTCGGAGTAATAATTTGTTTTTCAGAACACCGTTCATAGTAAGCTTCAATAGATATAGGAATTTTTTGAATCATTGAAGTCACTTCTAACTTTGATTCCCAAAGAGGTTTGCCGGTCTCTTTAGAAATAGTTTCAGCTAGAGAGTCCTGGTTTTTTTTGAGATTTCTTGAAAACTGACGTAGAAATAGAATCCTTTTCTCAAGGGGGAGGCGGCTCCACACGGGCAGGGCTTCATGGGCAGCTTCAACGGCCTCGTTCACCTCTTCGTGGGTAGCATGGGCCCCTTCCCAGATCACTTCGTTTGTAGCAGGATTTGTGGATATTAGCTCCTCCCCATTCCCTTCTATCCAGCTACCGGAGATATAATGAGACCCCTTTTCCATTCAATTTTACTATAAATACTCGTCAGATTTTCCACCATGGGTTCTCTTTAGGTTTATATTTATTCCGAATTGAGCTATAATTTTTCGAAAAGGGCTTATGGCTGTATCACCTAGAGAAAATTGCCTTTCTTGGGAAGGCTATAAAATTATCGATTCAAATGTAGAAGATCCACAAGAGGCGAGGTGTGTCGTTTGTGTAGGTCATCATGGGAGATATGGACCTCTTTTAGAAAAAATTTTTTCGCTGGAGGAGGATTATCTGTTTGTTGAAGATTGCTCAGATAAACCCCGAGAGCAGCTATGGCTTACGCAGATCGATGATTTTGCATCAAAGGATATAAAACATATTCAAGGGTGGGATCATCCCAAGGCCGAGGAATGGAGCCAAAAGATAAAGAAACTTCTGAAAATTGCGCGTAGACAAAAAGAGGAAATTCCTGAAATGATTAAAAAACTTAGCAGCAAGTCTCGAACGGAAAGAAAAGAAGCCGTTGCCTATTTAGCAAATATCGATCGACAAAACTCAGAAGAACCAATAGATATTGACGAATTAGTTTCTATTGTCAATGCTCCTTCTAAATTTCAAAATGCTATTTCAAGTTTAGATCAAAAATTAAATAGAAATATTTTTTTTAGACCGAATAGGTTTATTATTCAAGTCTTTCCTGCGCGTCAACAATCTTTAATTGAGACCATTCTTCCACACATAAATCAGAAACATAAGAGTTTTATTTTTGCAGGTGGAAAGCATGTTATGGAAGAAGGCAATTTACAATGCTTGATAGAAGAAGTGGATAAACTTAAAAAAGTGTTGCAGTTGACAAGCTATTGTATTTTTCAAGAATCAGATGAGAGAATGTAACACCCTAGTTCTCTTTCAAATAATTTTTTAGCCTCTTTCAATGAAAGGACCTCTGTGTGGCTTTTCATAGGATCGGAAAGAAGAAAACGTTTGTTAAATTCATCTCCACATGCTTGTATATAAATGGCATGTCCAGAAGATCTATTCATCATTAATCCACTTAGATGTAAAATCCCATATCCTCGGTTGCTTAACTCTTCCCAAATTCCATTAATACTATTTTCTCTATTTTTTAACTGTTCGGGGAGGTCTAAATTATTGATAGGGTTGCGACCTTTGAGAGGAGCCAAATCTTGGCCAAAAAAGAGGCTCTCTAATGGTTGAAGGTCTTGTCTTTCTATACCTCTCCTTCCTCTTGCACGACTGTTAGGCTCTTCCGTAGGGATCATGTCTTGCATTGTATCGAGTAAACCACTTATTATAGCGCTTGTATAATACCAGGTCGGAAACCTTTGATGGCTGCTAAAAATTTTCGGTTTTTCTAGGTCAATCACGCTATAAAGATATTGAACCATAAAATTCCACGTTTCGTATAAGTTGCTAAATTCTTTTTCTGATTTTTCTCTTCTTGCCAACAAACAATTCCGGTACTCAGACTCTAATTTTTCTAGTGCACTACGAGCCTGGTTGATTCTTTTAAAGGCGTACTCTTCCTTAGTGGGGGCCTCTCTCCCTGACACAGATGATACAGAACTGAGCTCAAAAGCAGGTTTTTCTTTTTCATCAGAACTCATTGATGATAATTTCTCTTCTATTGCAGATAACATCTCTCGAGCAAAAACGATAAGAGTAGGTAAAACAAAAACTCTTTTTTGCAGTGATCTATTGTATGATGTTCCGACACAGGTTTGTCGATAAATTTGAGGGATATGTGTTTGAGAAGCAAATATCATAGCCTTTAGGTAATGGGGACTTGCCTTGAGAGTCTCTTGGAAATAATCGTTTCGGAAAACTTCTCTTTGCATTCGAGGAGATAAGTTTAAAGTAGAAAAGAAAAGAAGTTGATGAAAGATGGAAGAGCGTTCGTCATAGAAATTTTTGACGGTATCTATATTTTTATTTTGAATATTGCTTAGAAGATTTTCGAGGATCGTTTGACATTGATTTACATATATTGGTTCTATATCAAGAACGTCTTTGTCTTTGATGGATAAATTATAAGCGGTGAGGAAAAGAAGATCAGTTAGAAAAAGTGCTATTTTTTCTTCATTTTCATTGGATAAATCTTCTGTTTCAATTTTGCGAATCAATTCCCTTATAGGCTTATTATCTAAAATGCGAAAGATACGATCCTCATAATTTACAGAATATTGTCTGAGTGTTTCGAAATGGGTATTGACTCTTTCTTTATCGATGAGCTTAGAGATGTTTGATAAAGATTCGGGTTTTTCTATTAGTAGAAACCCGTCTTCAATAGGATCCCCATCAACAGCACGATCATTCACAGCTTCCGAGAATAAATCAACTTGCTCCCACTCATCAAAATCAGAATTTTTTCTTTGTTTTTCCATCTCATCTATCGCTTCCTCTTTTGATATTGGCTCGAAATCATCTTCATCATCTCTATCAAAAGAAACGTCTTCAAAGTCAGAACCTACCTCTTCAGGCTCGGCAGGGAAAGTTTTGGTAAGATTATCTAAATCGGAAAATAACTGTTCCTCTAAATAGCTCTTCTTGTCCAGATTGAGCTGCTTTAAACTCAACATTGCAAGACCCAAACTTGCTTTAAGTGAAGAGAGGCGTTTTTGTATTTCTTTGATTTGATCTTTATCTTGAACAGATTTGATGAGCGATATTCCATCGCAATTTATTTTTTGAATCCGCCCATTTAATTGTTTAAGATATATAGAAGCTTTTTGATCAACTGGTGGTGGTACCCAGAACCAAGCATCAGACTTCTCGAAAATGAGGCGTGCAACTTCTTCACCTGATGCTCCCCTTCTCTCATAAGTTATAGAAAGAGATCCTCCCCCTTTCATCGTACCGATAGTATCCAAGTCTTCTTGAAAACGGACAATTTTTATTAAAAAATCATTAATATTTGAATTATCAACAAAAGACATATTATTTTAATTAATAAAATTAAATTATAATGGATTATAACATAGAATTGTTAGTTTACGATTAAAATGAATAATTTTTTTAATCTTTATCCATTTTTATCAAGGGGGGATGGAATAAGTTATGCAGAGGTTTTTATAAGGGATAATAGCGTATGGGATCTCCGATATCCACCTGAAGGGTGTCTGCTACCGAGGGATGCAAGATAACGTTATATTCATCTTCAATAATGTGTGCTAAGCATGCCCGGAAATCGAGTTTCTGGTTTGAAACAATGGCAGTTTTGCTCCCGTCTATATGACTTCTCATCTCCTTGACCTTTCCCTCTCGGCTCGCTCTTACAGCGTGAATTTCATCGGTTGAGGCATAAAGATGGGGTCCTCCATCGAAGATATCGACATAACGGCTCATTTTGAAACCTTGTTTTTCAAGCATCTTTTGAGCCGGGAGAGTGTAAGGATGAGATTTCCCAATTACCTCTTGAACTTCTTGAGGAAGAAGAAGAGGATAGATGGGATGCTTGGGGAAGATCTCTTGAATGCACTCTGGGTGTGTGGTGCGCAAGAGATCGGCTGCGGAGAAATCAATATCGAAAAAAGGGCGGCCTATTGCATCCCAAAAAGGGGAGCTTCCCTCAACATGAAAACCTCTCAACTCGGCAATAACTACTGGAGCAAATCGATACCGAAAAGTAGCCATAAACAGAAAACGACTGAAAGAGAGCAGTTTTCCGAACCCTTGTTGCCGGTTCTCTCTCTTGATAAAAAGGGTGCCTATCTCAGTTGGTTTTTTTCGAGCTTGGATAAAATGAAGGGCTGAAATGTTTCGATCAATCTTCAAATGCTCCGAACGGTGTTTTTCGTTCAAAAGATGGTAGGCATAGAAAGACTCGCCTAGAGCAATTCGAGAGATAATTCCGGAAGCTCCAATCACTTTCCCTTTCCATTCCAGGCAGAAGAGATACATTTCGTGCTTGGGAACACGAATCCATTGGTGAAAGCTACGGTGGGCATCTTTTAGTCTCTCCTCTAAAACTTTTGGATCACGAGGCAGCGAGGTGATTCCGGCTCCTGCTTCTTGAGAAAATTGAATGAGAGTATCCAAATCTTTTAAAGTAGCAGCGCGAAAAAGTGCGATATCTTCCATCTGATGACAATAAAATTGCTGATTAATGAGATATTTTTAATAATAATATTTTCAACAAAGAAAATCGAGGGGAGAAAAAATGGCAAAAGTTGCAACAAAGGCTGAAATACTGGTATGTGGAGCTACGGGACAGCAAGGAGGCGCCGTTTCGCAGTCCTTGTTAAAAGAGGGGGTCGCCTTTCGTGCTCTTAGCCGTTCATTACACAAACTGAATTCCCTTAAAGAACTAGGTGTAGAAACCATTCAAGGAGATCTAGCTGACAAGCAAACCATTGTAGAAGCTCTTTCGGGGATAGAGCAGGCCTTTTTGGTTACAACACCTTTTGAAGAGGGGGTTGAAAAAGAGGTGGAGCAGGGAATTAATTTTGTGCAAGCTGCTATGAAGGCCGGCGTCAAACATCTCATATTTTCCTCTGTTGCAAGTGCAGATAAAAAAACCGGCATCCCCCATTTTGAGTCAAAATGGAAGATAGAGCAGTATATGCAAAAAGAGGGGATCGCAGCGACTATTTTGCGTCCTGTGTTTTTTATGGAAAACTTTGCCACTCCGTGGTTTCTTCCGGAAATCAAGCAGGGAAAGTTAAAACTGCCCGTATCCTCCGAGAAAAAATTTCAAATGGTCTGTCTTCAGGTGATTGGTGCTTTTGCAGCGGCCTGCTTTAAAAGACCCTCCGATTTTATCGGACAGATCATAGAACTTGCGTCTGATGAAATGACTCTGCCCCAAGTTATGGGAAAAATTTCCTCCTATTCAGGAAAACATATTGAATACGAAGAACTTCCATATGAAGAAGCCGAACAAAAATTTGGCTCGGATTTCGCTAAGATGTTTAAGTGGTTCAACGATGTAGGCTACTCTGTTGATATAGAACAATTAAAACAGTGGAAAATTCCATTAACGAGTTTTAATACGTATCTTTCTGAAGCAGATTGGTTAAAGTATGTTTGAGTAAATTTTTCAACTCATTTTGCTATAGTTTGGATAAAAGACGTTCTAAAATTCGGACTACTTCGTCGATATCTTCAAAACGAACTCCACCTGCGGGCACTAGAAATCGAAGGCGGGTGGGGAAGGTGCCTGCTGCAAAAGTGATCACTCCTTCTGCAAAAAGAGCTCTACAAAAGGCTAACACTTTTTCCCTATCCCCTTTGAAAGGAGTGCAGCCAATCATTAGTCCATGTCCGAAAGGTCCCTCAAAACGGTCCGGGAAAGTATTGGCAAGCCGTAGAAGGTGATTGACAAAATGCTTTCGAAGTTTCATGTTTTTCCCCTCATGGCCTAAATAATCTTCATTCAGCAAGCTGTCTATAATGGCAGTGCTGCATCGAATGGAGGAGGTGGCTGCCGTAAAGGTTTGGGAAATAAGGCCAGCCTTTGGGCGAAACTCTCGAGTGAATAAAGTGGCACACGTGTTCATCAGCTTGCCGAGGGTGACAATATCGACCCTCCCTTGCAAGCCAAAGCTTTGAAAAGCAAAAAGATGATCTGTCCGTCCAAATGTTTGCACTTCATCTACCAATACAGCTACATTGTGTGCTTTAAGTATTTGGATAAGGGCCATAAAAAACTCATGCTTGCCGGGATAAAATCCCGCTTCTCCTTGAATCATCTCAAAGCACATCGCTCCATATTGATTGGGATAGCGTTTGAGCAACTTCTCCAGAGCAGCTATGGCGCTTTCCGTACTCTTTTTAGGCTGCTGCCAATTATAGAAGGGAACATAGTCGACAAGTATGTTGTGGGGAAGCCCTTCTCTAAAGGCAGGTCGATCTGTAATCTGCGAAAGAGCCAGAGTGCGCCCCATAAAACAGCGATCAAAGGCTAAAAGGCGATGGGCAGGGGCTTTTTTTTGGAAAATCAGTTTAAGAGCATTTTCATTAGCCATAGCTCCTGAATTAGTTAAAAAACAATGATCGAGTCCTGACGCTTCAATCAATTTTTCGGTTAATTTAAACCCATCGACATTTTGTTGGAGATTACCTTCGACAGCGATATCTTGAATAGCTGCATCGATAGCCGCTGAAATTAGCATAGGATGGCTATGTCCAAAATGAGCTCCGATACCGCTTATAAAATCGTATTTTACACTTCCATCAGCGAGCTCTACCAAGGCACCGTTTCCTATCCCACTTCCTAAATAGGGGTAAAAGAGGGGGATGGAACGGTATTTTTCAAATTGCTTAATTGTCTTTTCATAGCTTTGAACGAGATCGGACTTAGGGGGGCGTATAGCTTGAATACTCTGGCTATGCTTTTTAACGGCGGCAAGTATCTGCTCTTTTGCCTTTATAAAAGAGGGGTCGTTTTGAAGGGTTTTAGCAACTAAAGAATGTTCGAGCTGCGACCTCATTTTTTTCTCCTCTGAAGGGGAATATTACCCTGTGCAAGTTCATTTAAAAACAAATAGATTAATTGTGCTTTTTCAACCAAACTATTTAAATGTATAATTTCTTCATCGGTATGGATATTAGCTCCCCGCACACCGAGTGAATCGAGAGTAGGCGTCCCCGCATGAGCCGTTATATTCCCATCACACACCCCTCCGGATTTTTCCCACTTGAGAGTCAAGCCGAGTTGCTGCCCACACTTTTGAAGCGCTTTAAAAAGAGCTTCGGTTTTAGTATCTAGAGGTTTAGCAGGCCTATGCCCTTTTCGGTGGATCTCTAGCCCCATTTTATGCGCGCTTTTAATCACTTTCTGCTCTAGCGGGGTGGGTTTCCAAGAGCGAATCATCAGTGCGCATTGGGCGTGTTCGGGAACAATATTGACTCTGCTTCCTCCCTGAATGATTCCGACATTCACAATATCACCGTTTTCAACAGAATGGAAAGATTCGACCTCTGAGATAAAACGGGCAAGAGGGTAGATCGCATTGATCCCTTTTTGAGGTTCACGTCCTGCATGAGCTGCTTTACCTTTAGATTCGACAAGAAAGATGCTCGAGCCTTTTCGGGCGCTTACAAACGACCCATTTTCAAGAGTGGGTTCAAAAATCAGAGCTAGGTCACACCGTTTTGCTGCGCTCTCGAAAAGAGGGGAGGAATAAGGAGAGCCGATCTCTTCATCCGGATTGAGCAATATCTCCCATCCGATCTGCGAATTCCCGCTTTGCTCTAACGCTTCAAGAACTTTGAGCATGACGACCAGTCCTCCCTTCATATCACATACGCCCGGCCCTTGAAGGGTATTGTCATCGATGTATGTCACTTTTTGAAAGGGATGTTCGGGTGAAAACACAGTATCGAAATGCCCCCCGAAAAGAACTTGAAAGGGAGCTTGCTTCCTTTTTTTTAAGAAAAGAGCTTTTCCATTGGGTAGATCCAAAGTTTTTTTCTCCTCCGGAAAAAGCGAAGAGGAAAACACTTTATCCACTTCTTCGAACATTCGATCAAGACCTTCTCGGTTATAAGAGAAGGAGTTGATATTACTCCACCGCTCCACAAGCGAGACCATCTGTTCGAATTGTTTGCTAAGCCATTCCATTGTTTTCAAAGTAGCTGATCACTGTTGCTTTGACAAATATTTTTTCTTGACCTATGACAAAGATTTTAACGGATGTTATAGAAGAGTATGGAAGAGTTATTTTATGGTGGCGGAAAAGCTGACCGCACGACAAAGGGAAAAAGAGCGAAAAAGAAAACTCAAAAAGAAGACCAGGCCTGTTATGTATTAATTACATGCGGGCATCCTTCCGCAGATGGAAAATTAGCTATTGAAATGACTTATGAAGGGGATCCGATTCTCGCGTCCTATCTTCTTAAAAGTGCTCAAGGTTTTATCGAAGAAGAAGAAGAAGATATAAACATATCCTAATAAAAGGTTAAAAGCGATAAGCTATTGAGTTATGGATACGCCATTAGCAGTAGATAATAAACCTTCAAACACAACCAAAGTGTTTCTCTCTTTTTGCCTTCCAAAAGGGTTGTTGGAGAACATATTTCTCTGGTCTTTTCTCCCTGTCGTTTTACTTTTGCTGACAGTATGGGCGAGCTTTTTAGCATCGAGCCCTTTTACCTATTTTATTCCCCTTTTTGCACTTGCAGGTCCTCTTGCTTGTTATTTTTGGAAAACAATTGGCCTTTCAGCCAGCTATCTCCTTCTTCTCATTTGGACCTTTTTTGCTTTAAGAGATGTCTCAAGTGATCAATATTTTTCGCAGATAGGCATTACAGTTTGCCTATTTATCGATTATTTTATCGTTTTTCTTTCTATAAAAGAGGTAAAAGCTAATTTAAAAAATATCGTCGAAGAATCTCAACTTCGATTGGAAGCTATTCATCAAACAAGAAAAGAAATGCAACAGATAGAGCAAGCTACGAAAGAAGAGAGAGAAGAGTTTGAGCTGCAAATAGAGAAGCTCAAAGAGGAAGCAGAGCAAAGGCGAATAGAAAAGCAACAAGATAACAAGCGTTTTGAGCTTATCCAATCTGAGATCGAAATGCTCACAGAGCAAAAAGAGGAGCTCATTGCGGATGCTTTTGAAGCGAGAAAAATAGCAAATGAAGATGATGCCCTTCAAGCCCTTTTGGAGAGTCAAGAGAAAATCCTCTCTTTACAAGCCGCTCTTTCTCAGAATGGAGAAGCAAAATCTATACAACTCAGTGCTGAGGCAATCGATGAATTTGAAAAAGAGATAGGTCAACTCGAAGAGGAAATTACTTGTTTAGAAGGGTTAATATCTCATGTCCTGTCTCGGTAATTAGAATGGTGTGCTCCCACTGAGCGCTTGCTCGTCCGTCCCGGGTTCGAGCTTCCCAATGATTTTCGGGATCTATAATAGCTTCTCGCACTCCCGCATTGATCATAGGCTCGATAGTAAAGGTCATGCCGGGGGCTAGCGGGATTTTAATATGATTTCGGTGGTGAGGAACCTGGGGAGGTTCATGGAAAGCGAGGCCGACACCGTGCCCAACGAATTGATTCACGACAGAGCAATTCTTGGAGGCGGCATAATCTTCGATGGCATCTCCGATTTCATAGAGCAAAACACCCGGTTTCAAAATGCCAATCGCTTTTTGAAGGCACTCATAGGCTACATCGCATACCAACCCTCTTTCAAAAGAGACGTTGCCAATTTTCACCATGCGGCTGCAATCGCCATAATAGCCATCTAAAATCACCGAGACATCGATGTTCATGATATCCCCTTCTTGAAGAGGAGTGTCGCTGGGAAATCCGTGACATATGACCTCATTGAGCGAAGTGCAGATACTCTTTGGAAAAGGGGGATGTCCATAATGAAGCGGGGCGGCTATGGCGCCGGCTTCCCTATGGAGCTTTTCGGCAAACTCGTTAAGTTCATTAGTCGTCACACCTGCTTTGGCCATTTCGCATGTTTTGTCAAGTATTTGAGCTGCCAAGAGGCAAGCCGCCCGTATTTTCTCGATTTGCTCAGGCGTTTTAAGGATAATTTTGTATTGTTTAAAATATTTTTGAGCCAGCATCTCGCTCTCGGCAAGAGGCTCCACATGGGGATAGTGGCATTTTTTCCATTTTTTTCCACTGGCACACCAACAAGGATCATTTCTACCAATCATAATATCAAAACTATACGTCAATTCTATTTTCTTGAAGATAAAAAACTTCTTTTAGAACTAAAGCATGGGCAGGAGCAGTCCATTTCCACCATTTTTGAGCGGGATCTGAAAGAAGAGCCAACACTTTTTCCGGAGAAAGCCTCCCCATTCCTGCATGCACCAAGGTACCCACGATGTTTCTAACCATCTTGTAAAGAAATTGGTTGCCGCTCACCTCGATCCTCATTCGGTTCTTTTCACAAGCAAACAAGTCTATGGCAAATATTTTCCGGTTTTTGTGCTGGTAATCGACTTGTTGAAGCTGGTTGCAGAAGGCTGAAAAATCGTGTTCTCCGATGAAATAGCGGGCAGTCGTTTCCATTTTACCCCGATCGAGCGGATAGGGAACATGCCAGGAAAAAAAGCGGTGCTTGGGAAGTTGAAACGAGCCTAAACAAAGAGAGTAATAGTATTTCTTTCCTATCGCATCCAATGTGGGATGAAATTGGGGAGGCATCATTTTAGCTTGTATAACTGAGATACTTTTTGGCAGCAGTCTGTTCAAGCTCATCATGAGAGAGGCTGTATCGAGGTGTATTTTATGTGTGAAGAAATTAACTACTTGTCCATCGGCGTGTACTCCGGCATCTGTGCGGCTTGCTGCTTGAAGAGCGACTTTTTCCTGTAAAATTTGCTCCAAAATTTCCATGAGAGTCTCTTCAATGCTCGGACCCATGGAGGTTTGTTGCCATCCTAAGAACTTTGTCCCGTCATAGGCCAGAACAAGCGCTACGTTTTTTTTCATCCTATTAACGGCATGGAAACCCATCCCTTCAGGGGTGAGAGGAAATACCGCTCCTTTTTTTGTTTTTTAAAAATAAATTCTAAAATACACTTTTCTTTGTGAAAAGGACTATTGCTCTTAAATTGAATGTTTCTGCTGTAGAAGGAAATGCTTTTTGCCAGCTTCAAGAGCTGTTTGCAAAGGCATGTAATCAAGTAGCCCGGATCGCTTTTCAAAAAAAAGAAAAAAATCGGGTTCGCCTGCATCACTTGAGTTATTTTCTTCTGCGGAAAGCTTTTCCGGAACTTGGAGCTCAAAT
>JBAPRV010000041.1:0-1550 GCA_049281295.1 Chlamydiales bacterium | reverse complement strand
GTCTTTGCATCAGTACAAACGCCGGGTAATTCATTCACGCTAATAACATAATAAACTTTATCATCATAAGATTCGGTTTCAATTGTATAAGTCCAATTTAAACCGAGATAATATTTTAAATCTTTTTTAGTAGTCATGATCCTCTAAAACCTCTTTTATCATTCTAAGTTGATAAGGCAAAAGTTGGGATCTCTTTTTTAGGGTTACATTTCTTTTGTATCCCTTTTTCCTAAAAACATGATGAGAACCGCTGACTTCAACATCAAACCCCAATTTCAAGAAGAGGGTTTCGGCTTCTTTATATGAAGTCGATTGTCCCTTTAGTATTCTTTTTATCAACTTTTCGAATGTACTCACACTTTGTAATGATATCATATGTGATATCGCCAAGTCAATAGGCTATTTGATGTGCAAGGGGTCGGCTATTTGGCTAAAAAGTAAAATCGCTGTAGAGCCTCATATAGGCCTTGTATTAAACGATCTCAATTTAGAAGCTTTTCTATCCTAAAGACAAGAAAGTCCATTAGAAGCCATTTATGAAGGTCTAATTGCGGGTGACGGTTTGGCTAGATTCGCTAGAGAAAACTTGTTTGGTTTTTTGGTATTAGATAAGCGGTCTCAACGGCCATGCGTATGGCTTCCGAAACTGTGATCATTTCATCCATTGCTATTCTCACTCGCACGCCAACACAACAGATTCATTTTTCTTTCCCGCATCAACGTGGTACGAGTTAAACAATAGCCTGAAAGTTGGCGTAACTTCTCAACAAGAGCTTTTTTTCCTAATCCAATCTCACCTATCTTGTTTGCTGCGAGCACACAACCAATGAGAAGATCGGCCAACTGTAATTGTTCAATTTCGTGGGAACGAACGGTTTGCACTCTTTCTATGATTTTTCTTTGAAAATCATAATTATTGTTACATAAAACTTCATGGAGTTTTGCAACTTTATTTCCTGATTTTGAATCCTTTATATCTAAATAAATTCGATAACTGTCTTCGGGATTCAGCAAAACTTTAATCATTTCAAAATACATTTTGTAGTACCAAGTATCATGATCATGATTGAATTTTTCATGGCAAAGCTTGGTCTTATCAGGAATTATCAGAGCCCGAAAATGAAGTTGATTTTCACTGAAAAAATATTCTACTAAGTCCACATAGAAATCTATCTTTGCAGGAGAAACCTTTGTCCATTTAATTTCAAAATCTGGACTTAGTTTATGCTTTTTTTTATTTCCTTTAGATGTCTGGCAATGCTTCAAGAAAAATTGGTTGGGCACCAAGTAGCCCCTAGAACCATCACCTGCTGCTTATCATTTTCCAAGTGACAAGACTCATCACAATAAATGTTAAAGAGAGACATTTCCTTCTATGCGTTTTTTTAGACAAAAGATTTTACCATAAACGCCAAAAAAAGTACCCCAAATATTGGATGTGGTTCAGCAGAAATCTGCATAACCATTATTCAATTCCTTATCTACGGGTATGTAAGTCCGCAGACATCCACGTCCATTTCATGAAGTAAGACAACCAATAACTCCACGTA
>JBAPRV010000040.1:0-5474 GCA_049281295.1 Chlamydiales bacterium | reverse complement strand
TAATCTCTCGAATGGGATGATTTGTGCTAACTGCTCGGCAATCTTGATCGGATCCTCTCCTTCAATATCGGTCATCAACTCTTCGAAATAGGAATTCAAAACCCCTTTTAGCTCTTCTGAAGTAATTTGAGAAAAATTTTTGATCAACTGCTGCTTGTTTTTACTAAGATTGCCCCGGGAGAGTCTATCTAAAACATATTTAGCAGCTTCAGGCTTCTTCTCAATTTCAATAGGTTGAGAATTGATTTTCTGGGAAAAAGAAGAGCTTGAATTTGTTAAAATATAATTTGACATTTTTATAATTTGTTAATTAATAATTAATTTTATTTCATTTTTAATATTAAAATCAATCTATTTTACTTGTACAAAAAATAAAATTGTTTGCCTTTATATGTTTTAAAAAAATTACATGAAGTCTCTTCGCATCCGCTCAGAGTTGTTCAACCATTAGCTTTTTTGTGGAATTCTTCACCAAAAATAGGTATTATTATGAAAAAAATTAAGGCAACGGAAACAGGTGCTGATTGGACGATGCTTTCATTCACTAAACCCGATTCTAAAAAATTACCCGGTGGTTTAAGGAGTGCATTTCCTTTAAAGGATAAACTTGAAATTAGGAAACTTTATTTTAAATAGTAAATTATTTGATACGGTCCATGTATAGATTTTTATTTAGCGATTATTTTAATCAAGTGCATCTGTTTCGACTGATTGTTAAGGTGATTTCATGGAAAACGATGTACTACTCGGTGTTGACTCGAAAGAGATTCGCTATGCCCACTTAAAAAATGGTGTTTTGATAGATCTGATTATTGAACGAAAAAAAACACGCCAACTCACCGGCAATATCTACCGGGGAAAAGTCACAAACGTCCTAAAAAACATTCAATCTGCTTTCATCGATATCAATGAGGGTGAAAATGGATTTATCCATATCTCGGACATCATCGAAAATACCAAAAAGTTTGAACAGTTGTTCGATATGGATTTTGATCTCGATTACGATATTCAATCTGTAAATACCCAAAAACGGCAACAAAACAACATTGAGGAGATTCTAAAAACGGACCAACCGGTTATTGTTCAGGTTGTCAAGGAGCCCATGGGAACAAAAGGGGCTCGCCTTACCTCCAATCTATCTATAGCAGGGCGCTACCTTGTCCTTCTCCCTAACTCCCCCCATCGAGGAGTCTCTCGAAAAATTGAAGATCGACAAATAAGGGAAAGACTAAAAAAACTGATCCGCTCTTTTGAAATGCCTCATGACATGGGCCTCATTTGTCGTACAGCGAGCAGCCAAGCTACGACTGATTTGTTTATCGAAGAGGCGCATGAGCTGTTGAATGCCTGGCAGACGATCATGGAAAAATTCCATAACGCCTCCAGACCGACCCTTCTTTATGAAGAGTCTGATATTTTGAAGCGGGCCATTATCAACTGCGTTGATAAAAAATATGATCGCTTGTTGATCGATGACTATGAAACCTATCAGAGATGCAAAAGGCTCTATAAAAAGTACAATCGCGAGTACCACCTCCGGATCGAATACTACCGGGATAAAATTCCTATGTTCGAACGATTTAATGTAGAAAGGGAGATTGAAAAAGCGACCCAAAGAAAAATTTGGCTTCCGAGCGGCGGTTATCTATTTTTCGATCGAACAGAGGCAATGTACACCATAGACATCAACTCAGGAAGAAGCACGGATATCGACGGAGATGTGGAAGAGTCTCTATTGCGCATAAACTTAGAAGCTGTAGAAGAAATTGCTCGCCAAATTCGTCTACGAAATATCGGAGGGCTGGTTATTATCGACTTTATC
Source organism: Chlamydiales bacterium (assembly GCA_049281295.1). Classification (GTDB taxonomy): domain Bacteria; phylum Chlamydiota; class Chlamydiia; order Chlamydiales; family JAAKFR01; genus JBAPRV01. The sequence goes on along the minus strand of JBAPRV010000040.1, from coordinate 3,652 downwards.
GATATGCGAATTAGAAAAAACCAACGAAGGGTTTTAGATAAGTTAAAAGAATGCATGAAAGAAGATGTTTCTAAATGCACGATTTTAGGGATGAGCGAGTTTGGACTCGTTGAGCTGACTCGGCAGCGTAATCGAGAATCGCTAGTTCAAACTCTTTTCACTCTATGCCCTTATTGCAATGGCACCGCTATGATCAAAACGCATGAAAGCGTAGTGATTGAGATCGAAAGGGCTTTGAAAAAAGCCACTCAGAACTTACTGGAATTTGGACTTCATTTAGTGGTTCATCCGGAGCTAGACCGTTATATGAGCGCTGAGGGAGACAGAGATTTCTTTTTAAATTTAGCGAAAAATCTTAAAGCAAAACTTGAATTTTCTACCTCAGATCTTTTACATCTTAATGAATATCAATTATATTCTACCATAACCAAAGAATTGATTGAGGTATGAGAGAGAAAGTCTTTCCAGATCTGCTCAAAAAAACCTTTAAAGAAGGGGCCATTTCAGAGAAAATCTACAAAACCTTTCAAGAGCTCTATGAGAGCTATTCCCATTCTGTTGAGACGGATGGGCTGAAGATGGCAGATTACGACTATGTCTTTGAAAACCTACTCTCCCTTGTAAAAGAGCAATTAGCCCACCCTCACAAATTTGAATCCTATCACCAAAAAATTACGGCCCCTTATAATTACTATCAATTCGGTCTTAATTTTGTCTTCCCTCTTGTTGACAAAAAGCGTTCTAAAGTCCTTCATATCGACAATGTGGAAAAGATGAGCAAACAAGTTGCAGCTGGAGAGAATGTTATTTTATTTTCCAACCATCAAACAGAGGTGGATCCTCAGCTGATATTCCTTATCTTAGAAGGAAAATTTTCCTCTTTTGCCTCCGAGATAATCTTTGTAGCCGGTGAGCGAGTCCTTTTGGATCCAATGGCGATCCCCTTTAGCATGGGATGCAATCTACTTTGTATTTTCTCTAGAAGGCATATTGCCATTCCCCCTGAGCGAAAAAACGAAAAACAGCAGCACAATCATCGGACTATGCAGCGCATGAGAGCGCTTCTCTCGGAAGGTGGAAAATGCATCTATGTAGCTCCTAGCGGAGGGCGCGACAGACCCAACTCTGAAGGGAAAGTTGTAGTCTCTCCTTTTGATCCCCAAAGTGTAGAGATGTTTCGGCTGATGGCAAAGCAAGCTAAAACCCCTACCCATTTCTATCCTCTCGCGCTAGCTACTTTTGATATTCTGCCTCCCCCGCAGGCTGTTGAAATAGAATTAGGCGAAAAAAGAATCGCCAAACGGGGAGGAATCTTTTTCTCCTTTGGAGACGAAATCAATCTCGAAGATTTTCCAGGTGCAGATATGACAGATCGAAAAGCAGTACGCATTGCGAGAGCTATGCATATTTGCAATCTGGTAAAGGCCGAGTACAAGTTATTAAAGCAATGCTGAAAAATTTTATTTATTTTCTTCTCATCACCGCTAGTTTTACCGGTTTCGCTGACGATTCCGTGTACATGGTAATCAGGGATAAGTCAAAATTGAAAGTTGAGACCCCTGCTCTTTCGATGCGCAAAACTTCCAAAATCCGTTTGAGCAATGGACTTGAAGTCTTTTTGGTTTCAGATCCCGACACTCCACAATCGGGAGCTGCCCTAGCCGTCAACACAGGCACATGGGAAGATCCGAAGAATCGACCCGGGATGGCTCATTTCGTTGAGCATATGCTTTTTTTAGGGACCGAGAAATACCCTGAAGAAGAGGGTTTTAGCCGTCATCTAGATGAATACGGAGGTAAGCATAATGCCTTTACGATGGCAGATCGCACCGTTTATATGTTCTCCGTAAATAATGATGGATTTTCTGAAGCGCTTGATCGTTTTGGACAATTCTTTATCACCCCACTCTTTAATCCCTCAGGTGTCGAGCGGGAGTGCAACGCGATTCATCAAGAATTTTGCAAAGATATCCCCCTTGACTTCTGGCGCATGCACTATGTGAAAAAAGAGCTGGCGAATCGCTCTCACCCTTTTCATCGATTTTGCATCGGGAATCTGGATACATTAGCCAAAATTTCTCAGGAAGAGCTCAAAAAGTGGTATCGCGCACACTATAGCGCTCACAGAATGCATCTCGTAATTTACTCACCACTTGATCTTTCCGTTCTTCAAAAAGAGGTAGCCCACCTATTTTCCCAAGTGAAAACCCACGACTATCGCTCTCCTGAATTCAATGAACCTTTATTTCTCGATCACAAAGAGAAGTTAACAGTGATCGCTCCGGTGCAAGATCTTCAGCTACTTGAATTATCCTGGGAACTTCCTTGTTTTTATGGACAGGATAATGAGACGCATGCCGACAAACTGGTGAGCCATGTACTAGGCCACGAAGGAACTACAAGCCTTTTGGCCCAATTAAAACGGGAAAATTTAGCCGATTCGCTCAGCGTTGGGACTCAACGGGCAGGAAATGATCAATGCCTATTTAATTTGATCATTCAACTCACCTCGACAGGGATACAAGAATATGAAACCGTAATTCAAAGATGCTTTGAGGCAATTGCTTCGATTAAACAGAGCGGTATCCCCCGCTTCATCTTTGATGAGGTGAAGCAAATGGAGACAATGAGCTACCGTTTTCAATCAAGACAGGATGTCTTTTCTCTAGTGACCGATTGGGCCATGCAGATGGTTGATGAACCCATTGAGACGTTCCCTCAAAAAACCCTAATCCCCACCCTCTACTCTCCGGAAAAAATTCTGGCGCTGCTCGATGAGCTCTCCCCTGAAAAGTGCCACTATACCTTAATAGCCTCTCCTTCTATGACTAAAATAAAGCCCACCCAAAAAGAGAAGTGGTTAGGAGTAGATTATGAAGTGGTCCCAATTGCCCCCAAAAAAATAGCGCTTTGGTCTCAAACGAAGCCTCATAAACGCATTTCGATTCCCCGCCCCAATCCCTTTCTCCCTGAAGACTTCACCCTCAAACAGAAAGAGAGAAAAAAGAGCCTCTCTTTGCCAAAACCAACTCTCATATCCCAAACCGATTCCGGAAAAATATACGCCTGTTCGGACGATCGTTTTCATGTGCCTGAAATCCACTGGACCTTAATGCTAAAAACCCCGCACATATCCGATGGAGATCCAAAAAGTCACGCGTTAGCCGACCTGTTTTGCCATGCGGCCGACGAAAGTCTCAATGCCTCGGCCTATGAAGCGGCTATGGCTGGCCTCTCTTATTCTTTGGAACCTAAGCATAACGGCATTGCGCTTACCATCGAAGGGTTTAACGATAAAGCAGCCAATTTCCTTCAAACCATACTCCAGAGACTAAAAACCCTCCCTATCAGCCAAAAGCAGTTTGAATCCTATCAGGAGCTTTTAGCGCGCACCTATCTAAACAAGGCCAACGAAAACCCGATTAAGCAGGGTAAAGAGGTGTTATGGAGTATTCTTTTTAAAGAATATCCGGGCCTTAACGAAAAGTACAAAGCACTGCAAAGCCTCTCTTATAAAGAAATGATCACATTTTGCGAGAACCTGTGGGAGAAAAGTTATATCGAAGCCCTGTTTTATGGAAATGGCTCTCAGGAAGAAGCGAAAGAGTTAGAGAAAATAATCGGCAAGCTATTCAATACCCCTCCCTACCTA
>JBAPRV010000039.1:0-2953 GCA_049281295.1 Chlamydiales bacterium | reverse complement strand
TCGGGATCATAATGCAGCATTAAACTTAAGGGCCGCCGGGATGTCGGTCTAAAGCCTGTGGAGCTGCCCAGGTTGCTGGGAGCGAGGAATCAGGAATCCCTCGCCTTTTAGGCGAGGGAGGTTCAACTAGAGACCTCTGCATAACTTAGGAAGTGTCGAAAAATGAGCTTTTTCCAGCTAGATTTGAAAATTTCCATTTTTCGCATTATCAATGAGATAAGAGGAAAATGGAAACTTTCAAAGATAGCCGGAAAGAGTTATTTAGCGGCATTTCCTAAGTTATGCAGGGGTCTCATCTAGGAAACGAGAAAACTTTAAAATCCTCTGCCCCTTCCGTATTTGGGAAAATCTCGCGTGCTTCCTGTTCAAAATCGCGGACATTGGGATAGCGGGCCGAAAAATGGGTTAAAATAAGCTTTTCGGCTTTTGCCTCTTTTGCAATTGTGGCTGCTTGCTTGGCAGTAAGATGTTTATGCTTTTGCGCAAGGTCTAGGTGATCCTCAAGGTAGGTGCTTTCGCAAAGAAGGATTTTCGCTCCACGAGCTATTTCAATAGCTTCTTGGCAAAGCCGTGTATCGCTAACAATGGCAATCGCATCCCCTTTACGCACCCATGTGACCTCGTCTAACGTAGTTCGCCGCCCATTAACCGTTAACTCTCCCTTCTGCTCGAGTTCACGAACCATAGGGCCTTCAATGCCTAAATCCTTGAGTTTTTCTCGATAAAACTTTCGTCTATCGGATTCTGTAAGGCGCCATCCTATATTATCGACCCCGTGCTTCAGAAAAGTTGCCTCAATCTTAAATTTTCCATCCTCTTCCACGACTCCGGCTTTATAAACAGGGTGTTCCACGACTTGGATGGTCTCATGATAAATGGTTCCATAACGGAGGCGATCGAAATATTTCTTGCCGCTAGCCGGATAGTAACAATGAATGGGATGTTTCACTTTATCAAGATTCAGCCGCATCAACATAGAGCCTACCCCCAAACAGTGATCCCCATGAAAATGGCTGATAAAGATACGTGTCACACAGGTAGGCGCGATATTCGCAAAAATAAATTGACGTTGCGTCCCTTCTCCCGGATCAAACAAGAGCCCCTCTTCATTCCACCGAAAGAGATAAGCGCCATGATTTCGTTTTCGGGTGGGCTGTTGGCTTGAAGAGCCCAAAATAACTAAATTGCGAATACTCATAACAAGAGCTTTAGGTTTATTTCATCGGAGCGGAGATTTCTAGTTCTTGCCTTCGAGGTGAAAAGTACAAAAAGATTGAGATCTGAACTCAGATTTTGAAAAAATTTAACTCATTAGAGATTGAGTGTCAATCTTGAATAAATAGTCAAATTTAGATATTATATTTTCTTTATCAATAATAATTAATAGAAAATGTCAACAGTTACAGCTCCATCTGCAATAGATCCGTATGAACGTTTAAACGACCAGCAAGAAACCAGAGTGAAAAGGTGGGAACTGGCTCAAAAAGTTGCTATTTGCGCTACTGCTGCTCTCTTCATTCTTTCGATAATTTTTGTAGGATTGGAGATGGGGTCCATAGTTAGTCCTCTGACGGCGGTTTACGCATTTACAGCTTCGATGGGAACCGGGTTATTTCTCGTTGGGCCCATTCATGCATGCCGCACTCGGATAAGAGCGGAATATGGCCTCCCTGCTAATAACCCTCTTCCTTCCAGTCGTCCCTCTCGTTCCAATAGTCCTTCAGCATCCAATGGACCAGCAGCATCCAATGGACCAGCAGCATCCAATGGACCAGCAGCATCCAATGGACCATCAGCATCCAATGGTTCGGCAGCATCCAATGATGCATCTGCTTCCAATGACCCTTCTCCTCCTAGAGCTCGTTCAAATGAAGAAAGTGATGAATAACCCGATCCTCTAAATCGTCAAGCAGGGCAAAAGGTGTGTAAATTATTTTTTTCTTTACATAAAAGATAAAAAATAAATTATATCTCCCATGTCTTTATCGGAAAAAGAACTAGCCCTTGAAAAATTTATCAATAATTTTTTTTACAAATTTCCCAGCTTATTTGATGACCGTCTTCTAAAGGGCTGGTATAAGCTCAAAGGCAATAGCTCTAATCGATTTATTTTCAACCGTTCACTCTCTCACTTACAACGTTTTCTCATCGTCCAATTTTTCCTGCAAAAGAAAATAGAAACGCTCTTTGAGAAGGGAACATATGAAAAATCACTTTTTTTAAAAATTTTTTCCGAATCATCTCACCGCCTTTGCACAGCAGTAGCCATACCCTTTCGCAAAGAGCAAGACACCTTTGGCTCTCCAAATATTTTCAAAGCCTTTTGCTCAATCCTTCCGGGGATTCGAAAGATTTCACATTCCTATTACAGTTGGACACATCCGGAATGGCCCTATCTTTTTTGCTATTTAGAGGTTCAAAAACTTCGTGGCAAGGATCTTACCTTAAAGGAAATTCGAAACCTGGAAAAACCCTTAAAAGAGTGGTTAGCTCACTCGATCATTCCTTTGACCCCCGGCGTGTTTTATCCCTACAACGAAGAAGAGTCGTATCGACAACTATTACTATTACAAAAAGAAATGAACCAGTTAGACGATCTGCCGAATGTCTCAATCTACTTTCGGGAGCAGACCCCCTCCTTTCTGGAATTTTTAGTACATCTTGTACGCATTGAATCGGAAGAGCATCTTGAAAGCGCAGCGCAGCGCCTGCCTGCCTCCGTGTCTTATTTCCCCCATCTGCATCGTAAAGCCACACCTTATCAATGGGAGATTTTTTCTTTAAGAATCCCTTCTCCCCGCTTTTATGAGAACGGGGCTATTAATCTTCTCTATGCGCGGCGGCTCATCGTAAAATATGTCCAGGAGCTTGTAGGACCATTTCGCGACTACAACGGGGGGCTATTCGAAAAACAGCAAGAGCATTTCGAATCACTTAAAATGAACCTGGCAGA
>JBAPRV010000038.1:0-1927 GCA_049281295.1 Chlamydiales bacterium | reverse complement strand
AAAGTATGATGGGGCGAGAAAAAAATTTAATTTCTCATTAAAGACCCCGAAGAGAACTATGGATCTTTTCACAAATCTCTTTTAAGGAGAAAATGACTTGACTTTCTGCGCGACTAGAGAACTATATAGTGTTTAATCCACTATAAATGCTTTTTAATCTCTTCCATGGCCTCAGCCCAGACTTGTGTCTTTCTAAGACTTTTCAAAAGCTCGGAGTTTTCTTGATTCCCAAAACAACAATTTACTACACAAGATTTCACACGCCTCTCACGAATAAAATCAAAACCTTTATCCTGCAGCAATTTGGCTATTGAATGGGAATCTTCATCGGGATTTTCATGTATCATTTCCAGGATCTCCTCATTGGAAGGGAAACTGGCATGCAGAAGTTGTAATTCCAATTTTTCAATCTCATCAAAGTCGGGCTTTGGACCTATTCTTTTGGCTTTTGCAAATTTTATCCGATTCTTTTGGTTGAAACAACCATATTCCCTCAAAATACGGTTCAGCTGAGCTCTTTTTATATAGGAACCGTTCAATTCATCCTCTAATTGATTTAAAATTTCTGCAGGTCCTAGCCGTGGATTACAATAAGTGCACCAGATAATCATCTTCTCTATCAGCTCTTGCCTCCTCTTCTCTCGTTGAGGAGTGGATAAGCTATTTATTTTACTTTCGGTTTTATCAATCATTTCTGAATCCCTCTTAGATTCTTGATGATTAACTTTCAGTCGTTTTTGCCTACTTGTATGTGGTTCAGAAGAGCTTGCAGAGCGTGCTCTTTTCTCTTTTTCCTGAGAAGAAGATGAAGAAGAACTTGTCGAAGTTTGGTCAATTTCCTCTATATTAGCTTCATCGCTGTGATCGACCGTGGAAGAAGAGCGCTCTCTTTTAACAGGAGCTCTAACTGCAGAGTCTGATGTAGGCCTAGGATTAACGGAACTTGATGAGGATGAGAAAAAGGGTAAACCTAAAGAAGAATAGGAAGAGGTATCAGGATTACTGCTCAAAGAAAGTGGTCTTGCAACAGAGCTAAAACTTTCCAAATCAGGTGAAAGCGAACAGGGCATGGTCCCAGGATTTAAAGTACTAGGTTGAGAGGGAAGTTTACTGCCGAGTAAAGAAAGTGATAGTGCAGCGGAGTTGAAACTTCCCAAATCAGGCGGAAACGAATAGGGAATGGTCTCAGGTTTTAAAGCGCTAGGTTGAGAGGGAGGTGTAGTGCCTGGTAAACAACATAGTGGTGCAGCAGGGTTGAAACCTCCCAAACCTAAAGCTTGTGGAACAGGTCTGGAGGAAGTAGATAAAGGAGATGGGGTAAACCTAGCAACCTCTGTGGTTTTCTCACTAACACCTAGAAGAGGAGTAGCCAAGCGGTTTTCCTCAAGTAATTGCTCATTACTAATCTGAGGATCCGTATTATTAGAAGGGTTCAAATGACTATACAAGTGATGATCATTGTTTGAGTTAGAAATACTAGGTGAAGTCAACAAGGGAGCTGCAACTTCGCTAGTTCTGTGGCTAATAGCTGCGTTTGGATGCTCTCCCTCTTGTTGCCTAAGATAGGATTGCTGCATTTGGAGGAGAAGTGCAATAGGAGAAATAGAAAATGAAGGGCTTGTCATTGATATTACCTATCTGGATTTTGATTTAAGTCGATAAAGGAGACATTTTTATCAAAAGACCCTTGATAATTGCAAGCAATGTTTTTAATCCAATTAAATATCTGTCAAAAATGAAGCAGGCTATTTGATCCACACCTTTTTATGAGCAGCAGCGCGTTCTTGATGCCTTGCTACTCACAAAAACTTTGTACCCAATCTGTCTCGTTTAAAATTTAATCTACTAAATACTTCCTCATTTTCATACGATTTACATAAAGGGTATTGAGAATACCTAGCTCTATTTTTTCGTGCTCATTTAAACC
>JBAPRV010000037.1:0-2379 GCA_049281295.1 Chlamydiales bacterium | reverse complement strand
GTAGCTCATTAACGGGGATGAGGTCTTTATGACCTTCTCTTGATTCGATTTCAATTTTCCCCTCCTGGGAAAAGGCTCTTCCAACCACCAGTTTGAAAGGGATGCCTATCAAATCGCTATCCTTGAGTTTAAAACCTAACCGTTGGTCTCTGTCATCCAAAAGCGGTTCATAGCCGCTCGTTTCAAGCTGGTGGTAGAGGGTTTCTGCCATTTGTAATTGATCCGAATCTTTGATTGTGGCGGCAGTGATGAGGATTTTGAAAGGGGCGATGGCCAGGGGCCATATGATCCCTTTGTCATCGTGCTTTTGCTCGACAAGAGCTGCCGCGCACCTCCCAACCCCAATGCCATAGGTGCCCATCCAAAAGGGGCGGGTCTTTCCATTTTCATCCTGAAAGTATGCTCCCAGCTTTTCGGTATAACGGGTCCCTAGATTAAAAATATGCCCCACTTCAATCCCTTTTTGAGTTTTGTAGTTTCTTCCCGGTACAAAAGGACATTCGTCTCCCTCTTCGGCAAGTAAAAAATCAAAGAATTCGGGGGTGGGAAGGTCTTTTTCCCAATTTATGTTGAGGTAATGGATGTCTACTTCGTTGGAGGCTGAGACAAAATTGGTCATGGGTTGGGTAGTTAGGTCGGCATAAAAGGGAAGCTTGCCGTTTAAGGGGCCTACAAAACCGATAGTAGATCCTGTCAGCTTGGCAACCTCTTCTTCGGTGGCTAAAGCAATCTCTAAAGCATTAAAATGGGTGGCAACTTTTAAGTCGTTGAGTTGTCGATCTCCGCGAATTGCAATCGCTACAAACTCTTTGCGGTCGGCAAAAATCAGTTTATAAACCAAGGTCTTCAATATTTGCTGCGGGGCTACCTTGCAAAATGAAGCGAGCGTTTCAATGGTTTTGATGTTGGGGGTTTCGATTTTTTCTTTGTCTTTCATCGTAGCACTATAGGAAAAAGGAGGGGGAGTGGAACGGGCCGTTTCAAGATTGACAACATAATCATCGGCGACCAATACCACATCTTCGCCAATATCGGCTTTTACTTGAAATTCTTCGGATTTTCCCGATCCGATTTTTCCTCCATGAGCTTCCACGATCATAAAATCAAACTCAAGTCTCTTAAAAATTCGGCTATAGCATTGGCGCATTATCTGATACTGCTCTTCCATCTCATCGGGTCCGCTGGAAAAGGAATAGCCATCTTTCATTAAAAACTCTTTGCAGCGAATAAGTCCGAAACGGGGGCGGATCTCATCGCGAAATTTGGTCCCTATTTGATAGAGGTTGAAGGGAAGTTTTTTATAAGTGGTGACTTGTCCGGCAACCAGCGAGGTCACTACCTCTTCATGGGTGGGGGCTAAACAAAAGCTATGCCCTTCACGATCCTGGAGGGTGTAGAGCAGATTGGCTGCTGTAAAATCTTCCCATCTCTTTGTCTCTTTCCATATTTCTGAGGGATGTAAAAAAGGCATGGAGATCTCCTGGGCACCCGAGCGGTCGAGTTCTTCTCTGATGATTTCCATAATCTTTTTCAGGACCCGCCACATGAGAGGTGTATGGGTATAAAACCCTTTTTTCAATTGGCATATGTACCCTGCTCTCTCTAGCAATTGATGAGAAATTGTTTCCGCTTCATGAGGGGTTTCTTTTAATGTTTGAAAAAAGAGCTTGGAAGTTCGCATCTCAATCTCGACCTTTATAGAAAATTTCGCCGCGGATTTTATCAAGAGTTGTGATTGGAGGATACGCAATCTCTTTTTTCAAAGGAAGAGAGCCATTGACCCCTACCACTAAAAGCCGTTGGCTGGCTTTGCCGAGAAATTCTTTTGCAAAAACCTCAAACTCCTCATAAGTCAGGGATTTAAAAGCTTGTATCCGTTTGTCTAGCCACTCAAAATCACCATCATAATCAAAGGCTAACCCATTCAGAAGAGCTCCCATGGTTTGCATGTTTGGGGCAGGGTGCTGCAATTTGTGGATGAAAGAGCGCTGAATGGTTTCAAAACGGTTTTTTGTGATGACCTTTTCATCGAGTTGCTGAAGGCTGGACTCTAAGAAATGCTGTATTCGAGCTAAGAGATCGCCTGTATCATGAGAACTCGATTGGATGGCAAAGAAGCTATACAGATGCCTTTCGAGCTCCTCAGCCGAATTGGCTACGAGGTAAGCGGTTTGTTGTTTTGTTCTAAGTTCACTGAAAAAAGGCTCTTCAAGTCCTTTAGCAAGAATGTCTTGAGCTGCTCTTCTTTTAAAGGAAAAATCACCGCAGTCAACCGTTAAGATGAGTGCATTTGCGGGATGTTGAGTCGGGAGAAGCAACAGGGAGGGGTGTTCTTGCCGGGGAAAGGTGGCCGTTTCTATTTTAGAGTGGTCAGAGACT
>JBAPRV010000036.1:0-3405 GCA_049281295.1 Chlamydiales bacterium | reverse complement strand
CATATCCCTTCAATTTTGGGTTGTGAACAAACAAGGCATGAATGTTACAAATCGAAATAAATGGCATCTGTTCAAATAAAAGCTCTTCAGCTTCACGTAAATATCGAGTACGCTGATCAGGAAGGGTCTTTGCAAGCTTGAGTTTTTCTTGAAAGAGTGGGTTTTCCCACTGGGAGTAATTCGCTGTTTTTTTTGATGCAAATCGTTCCAAAAGCTCACTTGGATCGGGAAAAAGTGCGGATGCAAAACACATTCCCATTTGAAATTCCCCCTTTTCAAAATGGCTGTTTAAAACACTCCACTCAGTTCCTTCTAAATGAACCTGGATGCCAAATGCGTTTTCCCATGTCTCTTTCAGGTATTCAGCAAGTGGTTTTCTACCGGCAGTGAAATGATAACTTAATGTCAGAGGGGGAAATGTCTCCCTGGAAGACTTGATCTCTTTAAGTCCTTCGTCAAATAGCTTCTTTGCCTGTGCAAGATTGTTATCAGAAGATAGGTTACGACAAAGTGAAAGGGAGGAAGGTAATGGTTGATAGAGAGGGGGATTGCCGGGATAAATATGCTTGGTAATTAAAGAGCGGTCTATCGATAAACTTAAAGCTTGTCGTATTTTAGAAGATGCGAGAGAAGGATAAGATGTGTTTATGTAAATCCAAAAGGTTCTGGCTACAGGCTCCGTTCGTAACTCCCCTTTCTCTTGCAGTTGAACGATCATTTCAGAAGAGAGCTTGCAAAAGGGATTGCCAACCCAATCGATTTTTTGTTTTTCATACATGAGGTAGGAGGTAAGGGAATCATCTACCATCTGAATTTCAATCTCTTTGAGAGATACTTTGTCTGAATCCCAAAAAAAGGGATTCGCCTTTAAGAGAAGATGATCGTTTCGCTTCCATTTTTCTAATTTAAAAGGGCCGTTGAATCGGATGGGTTCCCCTTCATCTCGTATAATGGGTGAAAAAATGGACAGGGCCACAAGTTTGAGAAAATAGGGCGCAGGAAAAGCGAGCTCGATTGATAGTGTTTTTTCGTCTATTGCATGTATTCCGACCTCATTTAAAGGAAGTTGTCCTTTTCTTGCTTGTTCAGCCCCTTCAATTACATAAAAAAGATCTGATCTTGTGCAATCCGAAGTAGGGTCAATGGCTTGCTTCCAAGCTTTCTCATATTGAAATGCAGTGACAGCGCTGCCGTCTGTCCATTTATGGTCGCGTAATGTGAAGGTATATTGAGTTTTAGAAGGAGAGATCTCAACGGACTTAGCTCCTGCAAGCTCTGCTTCTCCTTCTGAATTAATGCGTGTCAGTCCTTCGAATAAAGCTTTTCCAAGAACGCGCCCTCGCACATCTCCTTCTGAAAGATGAGGATGCAGGGAAGGCACATCCCCTTCCTGAAAATTTAAACGTAATGTTTGACCCTTTTTTTCAGGCTGATTGCTACAGCTCATAAAAAATAGCAAAAAAAAGAGTGCTATTGCTCTAATTTTTTTAGGTAATGCTTCCATCTTTAACTCTCCATATAGGCCCATCTAAAATCCACACACCCATTGTGATCGAATACACAACCCTTCAGTTTGGAGTTGTGTACGTAAAGTGCATTAATGTTACAAATGGGTATAAAAGGCATCTGTTCTGATAATAGCTCTTCTGCTTCTCGTAAATATCGAAAGCGTTGCTCTGGTTGCTTCTTTGCGAGATTGAGTTTTTTTTGATAAATGGGGTTTTCCCACTGAGAGTAATTTGTCACTTTTATCGACGCAAATCGCTCCAATAGCTCGCTCGGATCCGGATAAAGCGCTGATGCAAAACACATCCCCATTTGAAACTCCCCTTTTTCCAAATGGCTAAGCAAGACATTCCACTCTGTCCCTTCTAAACGGATTTGGATGTCAAATGCTTTTTCCCATGTCTCTTTCAGGTATTCGGCAAGTGATTTGCGGCCAGCCGTGATGTGATAACTTAAGGTCAAGATAGGGAATGTCTCTTTCGTGAACTTTATTTCTTTTAGCCCCTCCTCAAATAACTTTTTTGCCAGGGGAAGATTGTTGTCTGAAAATAAGTTCGGGCAAAGAGAAAGAGAGGAGGGGGAGGGTTGATAGAGAGGGGAATTGCCGGGATAGATATGCTTAGAAATTAATGAACGATCTATGGATAGGCTTAAAGCTTGGCGTATTTTAGAGGAGGCGAGAAAGCGATGAGATGTGTTTATATAAATCCATAGGGTTCGGGCTACAGGTCTTGTTTGTAACTCCCCTTTCTCTTGTAATCGTACGACCATTTCAGAAGAGAGCCTGCAAAAAGGATTGCCAATCCAGTCAATCTCTCCCTTTTGAAAAAGAGTATAGGATTGTTTGGCATCGGAAAGACACTCAATTTGTATGCTTTTTAATGTGACGTGGTGACAATCCCAATAGTAAGGATTGCTTTCAAGCAATATGCCTTGAGTAGTTTGCTTTTCGATTAGATACGGACCGTTAAACCATCGCGGTTCCCTGGCTGTGCTCAGCATCGGAAAAAGCATGGGTTGCGCTAACTTATGCAGAAAAAAAGGATCGGGCCATTCAAGTTGAATTTCCAATGTTTCAGTATCATGAGCACGAAAGCCTACCTCCTCAAGGCTACAGCGCCCCTCTTTATATTTTTGAACGTTTTTGATCATAAAAAGAAATTCTGAACCGCTTGAAAAATGAAGATTGTTTAGTATTGAACACCAACTATTTACGAAATGAAAAGGGGTCACTTTTTCTCCATTAGACCAGTGATGGGGACGCAGCTTGAACAGATAGGTAAGCCCGTCCTGGGTGCGGTGCATCTTTTCGGCGGCGGCAAGTTGAGGCGCTCCATGAGCGTCTATGCGTGTAATCCCTTCGAATAAAAGCTTGCTCAATACTCGACAGCGCATATCTCCAAATGCATAGTGAGGGTTTAAAGAGAGGGGCTCTCCCTCCTGAAAGATTAACCGTAAGGTAGAGTGTTTACGTCGTGATTGAAGAGGGTATTTGAGCAGAGATTCTAATTGAGATAGATAGATATTTTTTCTATCTAAGGCACAGAGATAGTGGAAATCCGAGCATGAGAATTGAGCATAAGTAATATTATCCTCTCCCCACTCTTTTATTTTGTTGATCAGAGGGAGTAAAGTCACCAGGTTTGACGTTTTTACAACCAAGATGCCCTCTTCGCTTAGGATGTTATGGTTTCCGCTGATTGACTTTGAAACGGCCTTGAAGAGTCTCCGCGCCTCTTTGAAAGAAAGCGAAAAGCGCGCTTCTATGGGCTTTAGGGAATAAAACATCTTTTCGGCGAAAAGGTAAAAGTTGGGAATGGTTTCCGCTAAGTTCATTTTAAGTGATTCGAAGTGCTCTTGCTGTTTTTCAAATAATCCCCCGTTGTAGTCGCGAAATGG
>JBAPRV010000035.1:0-1606 GCA_049281295.1 Chlamydiales bacterium | reverse complement strand
GCTTATAGACCCTGGACTTAAATTCGGATTTCTTGAAAAAATTGTGAAAATGGGGTTATTGCAAAATCCAGAAGTAGCCAGAGAAGCCTTTAAAGAATTATATGAGATCTTCCCAGATTATAAAACTAGAACACTTTTCCTTAAATCAATAAGGGAAATAGATTTAGCAGGAGCGTCCACTATTCCTTCTGAGATTATGGTGAAAGATGTTCAAAATCCCTATCACAAAGCTTTGATTCTCACTTGGATTGCTGAAAGACAAGCAACAATCCATCCTAAAAAAGCAATAGAGATCTTTAACGATGTGCTTGAGATAATAAAGAGCCTTGCAGGTGATGAGAAAGATGAAATACGTCTGTACCTGGCTAAGGGAATATCGGAAATAAATCCATCAAAAGCCTATGAGATTGCCGGGCAGGTCAATAATTTTGAAGACATTAAAGCTGAAGCTCTTATTAAAATTGCCCGAATGATGATGAAACAAGCAGGGACGAAAAAAGATCTAAATCAAGCAGCTAAAATCTTTAAAGAAGCAGAAGCTCTCATAACAAGCAAAGACCTTCCTGACGAAACTCTTCTTATGGATTTATTTGACTTTTCTATCCCTATTCTTGATGAACCTATAGCTTTTTCTCAACACTCTTAGATCTGGATTTATAATAGATTAAAATTTTAGGCTCGAACTCACTAACCTAAAAAAGTTGTAGTCGATATAATTAAAAATTTAATTTACCATAAAATCGAACTCTAAATAATTGTGTATAAAAAGATTGTAAATAAATACGCATCAATATATTGTTGCCGGAAATTTCATAGTCAGGAGACAAAATATGAGTAGTTCGGTCGGTAATTTATCTTCATCCAATCCAGAAAGTATTGTTCAGGGAAACCAATCTTCTGAGTCCGGAGTATCATCTTATAGAAGCATGGGTAATGGTAAAAGAGTAAGAGTAATGAATTCGGAGGATAGCAAAACAGGAACATCAAAGCTTTTCGGTAACTTTTTAACTACATTGCCGGAAGTAACGGCATTTGTCAGTGAAGAAGAATATTCCAGGTTACCCATAGTCTCCCGGGAGTTTAAGAATCAGGTTAGCAATGTACGGGCAGTAAATATTAGGTCAAACGAAGTATGGGGTTGTGTGTCATCTGTTAGGTTATCTCTTGAAGATTATGCTCAACTTGTAGAACACAAAGAAGAAATCCATGACATTATTTTAGATCGCATGTCTGAACTCTCTGTACCTGAAGCTCTTGATTTTGTCAGGGAGCTAGAAAAATTCAATTCAAAAGAAGCCTCTAACAACTTAAAATCCTATTGCACTGCAGAAGGACACCTCGTTGAGCCAAGGGACAAGATCGAATTAGCCCAAGCTGCAAAAAGGCTTGGTTTAGAAGATGAATATAACCAGCTGTTAGACGGGGTTAGAATTCATATTCATTCAGCAGTAAGGGCAGAAATGTTTGGAGGAGAGGTTGATCTTAAAAGAGAAATCGACGCTATTCTTGGCCAAGAAAATATCAATCTAATAAAAAAAATGCACATGTGTTTGGATTATATCGAAAGAAAACGGTTCCGTTTACATGATCTGAATGAGGATATAAG